>CABSLQ010000080.1 GCA_902478605.1 uncultured Oscillospiraceae bacterium | reverse complement strand
TGTTTCGCTTAGTATTTTCTTTTATCACCCTCTTGACTTATTACCATTGGACTTTTTTCGCGCAGCCGCAAGCCGCGGCACGGGGCTTTTCTTCCTTTATTATACAGAATGCGGCCGGCAAATCCATGGCTATTGCAATACAAAATATGCACATTTTGATACACTTTTTATCCGATATCCGTTCTGACTGGCCGCACCGGTAAAAGCAGAGACGGGATCCATGCACAAAACCTCCCGCTGTCTGTTCACAGCAGGAGGTTTTGCGTCACCCGTTGAATATCAGCTTAAGAAACAGCAGCGCTGCCACGCCGGGGATCCCCAGCACCACGCAGGTGAGTCCCGTGAGCATATTCAGCCCCAGGGACACGCCGGTGAAGGCGCCTGCCACATTGACGGCGGCCAGCGCACAGATGCCCTGCGCGCTGCTGCCTACCAGACCCCGCACCGGCTTTCCCGAACGAAACAGGGCGATGATGACGGCCAGCGTGATGACCGCCCCCACGATTCCCGCCGTGATGGTTAAACCCAGGCTCAATTTTTCGCCTCTCCCTTCTTTTCCTCTGCGCCGGTTCAGGGGGGCAGAGGACCGTATCCGAAGGGTCAGGCTTTCTCACCCCAGAGAGGCGTTCCCTGCGGGGCGGTCAGTCCCTGCTGCCGTGCCTGCCGCAGCAGATACCGATACCGCGCACGCAGGGCTTCCAGCTCGTAGATGCAGGCGTCGATGAGATCGCTGTCCGCTTCCATTTCAAAGCGGGCCTGCACGCGATCGATCTGCCCGCACACCTGACGGATCGCCGTGAGAAGGTCGTCTTCCGGTTCCGTATTGCGGAGGATCGCCTTTTTCAAAACACTTTCCATGGAAATCCTGCCCTTCCTGTTTATTCTTATGCGGAGTATTGGCAGGATAGACCGTATTAATCACGGGAGATCCATTTTCTCGGCGGGCAGTGCAAACGTGACACGTCCCATCGACACATCGCAGGCCGCCACCAGCACTTCTACCGCCTGTCCGATGGTATAGCGGAGCCGCCCTGCCGCATCGACGAGCGAGGCGGCGCCGTCAAACCGCAGGACCGGATCGGGCAGCGCTTCGGCGCGCAGCAGGCCGGTCACCGTGTTCTCCAGCTCCACAAACAGGCCGAAATCCGACACCGACACAATCACGCCGGGGAAGGTCTGTCCCAGATATGCCTGCATGTATTCCGCCTTATAGCAGGCCTCGCAGTCGCGTTCCGCCGTCATGGCGCGCACTTCGCAGGCGGAGGACCGATCCGCTGCCGCGCGCACGAACGCCCCGTACCGTTCATACAGTGCGGCCTTAGGCGTGTGCTGCAGGACATCGGTCAAAATGCGGTGAATGGCCAGATCGGGATACCGCCGGATTGGCGAGGTGAAATGGCAGTAATCCTGCAGCACCAGGCCGTAATGCCCCAGCGGGTTATCGCTGTATTTTGCCTTGGCCATCGCACGCAGCAGCCGTTCCGATACAAGGCGGGCATAGGGTGTATCCCGTGCCTCCTCCATCAGATCGCGCAGCGCCGTCTGCGGCACATCCTCGGTCTTCAGCGGCGTCTTAAAGCCCAGGCGCTGCGTCATATCGATCAAATCGGCGATCTTCTCCGGATGGGGCGGTTCATGCACGCGATAGACAAAGGGAATCCCCCGCCGCCGTGCGAATGCCGCCACCGCCACGTTGGCCGCGATCATGAACTGCTCGATCATGCCCTCCGCCTCGCCCGCCGTGCGGGGAAACAGCGCGGCGGGTTTTCCCTCTTCGTCGAGGACAAACTGCGTTTCCACGCTGATGAGATCCATGGTGCCGCGCTGTGCCGCTGCTTCGCGCAGGCGGGCCGCCAGGCCGCGCATGGCATCGAGCGACTCGCGGACCGGCGCATATTTGGCGGTAATCTCCTCCCCCGCCGTGCCGTCGAACAGGGCATTGACCTCGCTGTACACGCCCCGGACCCGGGACCGGATCACCGACTTGACCAGCCGCAGATTTTGGCACGCACCGGCCGCATCCAGCTGCATCAGCGCCGAAAAGGCCAGCTTGTCCTCTCCGGCGCCCAGCGAGCAGGCGCCGTTGCTCAGTGCCTCAGGCAGCATGGGGATCACCCGATCGGCAAAATACACCGAGGTACCGCGTTCCTGCGCCGCCGCGTCGAGCGCCGTTTCGGCGCGGACATAATGGGACACATCCGCAATATGCACCCCCAGCAGCCAGCCGCCCCCGGGCACTTTTTCAAGGGATACGGCGTCGTCGAGATCCTTGGCGTCGCGCCCGTCGATGGTGAAAATATTCCACCCGCGCAGATCCTCCCTCTGCGCCAGTTCCTCGGGCGCCATGCCGGCCGCCTTCAGCCGCGATGCCTCTTCCAGCGCCTCATCCGCAAAGCGCGTCGGAATGCCCCGGCTGTCCACGATCGCATCGGCGCAGATTTTGGCGCTGTCCGCCCGGCCGTACACGGTGCGTACACTAGCTATCCAGTCGCCGTCCCGCCCCTGCTTGACCGAAAAGCGCACCTTATCCCCCGGCTGCGCTTCGCCAACGGAAGAGCGGCGTACGGGCAGCGGAAAGCGAAAGCCGCTGTCCGCTTCGATGAGCAGGCCGCCCCGCTTATCCGCCGTCAAACGGCCGGCATACAGATGGCCGCCCGGCTCAAGGATTTTTTCGATCACGCCCTGGGTGCCGCGTGCGTCTTGGGCGCCCAGGCGGATCGCCACCACGTCGCCCGGCAGCGCTTCCCCGAGATACCGTCCCGCGATGAAGCAGTCCTCTTCGCTGTCTTCCAGGCGGGCAAAGCCGAACCCCTTGTTCAGCGAGAGCAGCCGGCCGCGCACGCAGCCGGCCCCCTGTGCGAGCTTATACCGGCCTTTTTTGGTGCAAAGCAGTTCGCCCTCCCGTTCCATGCGCTGCAACAGCAGCAGCAGACGAGGCCGCTCCGACCGCTTGAGCCGCAGCAGCGTGAACAGCATGTCGGCCGACAGCGGTTTTTTGGCGCGCCGAAGCTGCCGCCGTACCCGTTCCTTCATATCTTGCATAGGAAAGCATACCTCCATTCCGATAGAAAAACGCCCTGCTCCGTATGAGAGCAGGGCGTTGGATCGATATGGTCAAAGATACTGCGTGATCAGCATACCGCCGAGCACGAGCACAAAAAACACAATGGCAATGACCTTGGTCCATTTGGACAGCAGCGCATCCATCGTGCGGGCTTTTCCTTTTTCCATAAACGAATCGGCGGCGCCGGCGATGGCACCCAAATTGGCCTGACGGCCTTCCTGCAGCAGCACCACGGCGATGATCAGCAGTGAAAACACGATCAGGACAGCACCGATGATGATTTCCCAAACGCTCATTCTCTATGTCCCTCCAAATAGTCTTCGCAATATCATTCCTTAGTATACTACCACACCGCCGGACAAATTGCAAGCGCACTGGCAAAATTTGTTCGGCAAACTTTTTTATCTGCCGTATAATCGGCCGCGGGACGGGCAATCTAGTGTTGGCGACGGATACAACCATTTTGCGTTTGCAGTAGCCGCTGCCGGAAAATACCGCTATCGTTCGGTTCACTCCGTCCGGCAGCGGTTTTTTTCCGTCCAAAACCGGTTACATACCAGACGGCCCGGGGACATGCGCCTGCCGGTACCGTCCCGGCGGCAGACCGGTCACCTGCTTAAACTGCCGCATGAAATGCTCCGGGCTGGCATAGCCGCACGCGGCCGCCACCGCGGCAATGCCCATATCGCTGCCGCGCAGCAGCTGCTGGGCGTATTCGAGCCGTCCGCGGATCACGTCCTGCATGAACGAGTTCCCGAAAAAGCGCTTGTACAAATGCTGAAACCGGGACTCGCTGAGATGCAGCTCCCGGCACACCGCCGCCACGCTCCAGGCGTGCTGCGGCTGACGGAACACCTCGCGCCGCACCTGCTGGAACCGGGCGTATTCGCTGTGAAACGGGCGGGAAGCATGCTGCAGGCCGTCCGCCAGCTGGTACAGCAGCAGGCGCAGCCGGCAGTCCAGTATTTCCGGTGTGTGGGCCTCCTGCTGGATGAATTCCGCCCCGATGTCCCGGATTGCCGCCGATACCGCCCCCGGATCCGGCGGTATGAATACCCGGTTGAGCGGCAATCCAAGCCGGTGCAGAAAATCGTCCGCCTCTTCCCCGTCAAAAAACACGCCGTCGTGGGAATAGGGGCCGTCCTCCTTGTAGTATAGCTGCGGCACGCCTCTTTCATACAGGATACCGGCCTGTGCGGGCGTCTCCATCATATCGTCCCCCTGCCGGATAAGCACCGGCTGGTGAAACAAAAGCAGGACGGCGGTGTCCAGTCCCGCGGGCCGATCGATCCGATAGCCCGGCTCGTGGATGAAATCGGCGATCCAGTGAACCATCCGGAGCATTTTCCCCACCTCTTTGAGCAGAAAACATCAGGATATGAACATCTTACATCATTGTGCTGCCGCCCGCAAGAGTGTAGGATGAAATTGTTTCCGGGCAGGAGCCATCATAGGATAAGGAGGCCATGTACATGTACGCAGACGGTTACATCGAGATTGTGCAGAATACCATTCGCCGCGCCTGGCAGGAACAGACACCGGCCATTTCGGCCGCCGCCGATCGGCTGTGCCAAGCCGTAATCGACGGGGGCAGCCTGTATCTGTTCGGCTGTTCCCATGCGGGCATCCTGGCGGAAGAGGTGTTCTACCGCACGGGCGGCCTGGCAGTGCTCAACCCCATCTTTTTCCCCGGTTTCATGCTCAACACCCGCCCCATCACCCTGACAAGCCAGCTTGAGCGGCTGGACGGGCTGGGCAAGATTCTGGTCGAGCAGAACCGCCTGAAGGCAGGCGACGTGCTGCTTATCCATTCGGTGTCGGGGCGCAACAACGTACCGGTGGAAATGGCGCTCGAAGCGAAGGCGCGCGGCGTTTTCACCATTGCGATCACCAATATTGCCTATTCCTCCGCCGTTTCTTCCCGCCATCCGAGCGGCAAGCGGCTGTTCGAGGTATGCGACCTCGTACTGGACAACAAGGGAGACGTGGGGGACGCGGCCATCCGGCTGGAGGGACTTCCCGAAGCGATTGGCCCCACCTCCACGGCCTGCGGCGCGGCGCTGCTCAACGGGGTGGTCATCGAGACGGTGGGCCGCCTTCTCGCCCAGGGCGTCGTTCCCCCTGTTTTTCTCAGCGCCAACCTTGACGGCGGCGACGAACATAATCAGGAGATTTTCCGCCGGTATAAGGATCGGATCTTTTATAACTGACAGGAGGCGGTATTGTGCGCTATTACCTCTCTTTCGACGGCGGCGGCACCAAGCTGTCCGGCCTCCTGTTCGACGAAAACGCCCGGTTTCTCGCCGCCGCGACAACCGAGGGCGTCAACCCGAATATCTATACCGAAGCACAAGTACGGGACAGCATCCGGCGCAATGTGGCCGCCATGCTGGAACAGAGTCCCGTGCGGGTGGAGGCCATCGACACGGTCTTTGTCAACCAGATGGAACCGTTTCCCTCTGTAATCCGTGATCAGATCCCCTGTTCTCACTTTGCGTTCAACAGCGAAGGGACGCTCGGCGTGCTGTGCTGCGGCGTAACCGACGGACTATGTGTCCTTTCGGGAACCGGCAGCGATGTATTTCTTGTGGAAGAAGGGGAAACCCGGGACACGTTCGGCGGCTGGGGTTACTTGTTGGGAGACGAGGGAAGCGGGCTGGCCATCGGGCGGGAAGCCGTGCGGTCGCTCCTCTGCTTTTGGGAGGGGCGGATCCCTGAAGCGCCCCTGCATGCCCGGCTATGCGCGGAGCTCGGGGCAAACGGCAAGGGAGAGCTGCTGTCTCGCTGCTATCAGCACCCTTTGCCCGCCCGTCTCATCGCCTCCCTCTGCCGTCTCGTGTCCGCCGCCGCGCAGGCGGGCTGCCCTGTCAGCCTTGAAATCCTGCAGGAAGCGGGCCGGGCGCTCGGTGAACTGACCGAGGCCATGTACCGCAAGCAGCCGCATGCCGTTTCTCTGCCCGTCTGCACCACGGGGAGCGTGCTGCGCCACTGCGCGCCTGTACAGGAGGCGCTGGAAGCCCATCTGCGCGGCCGCCTGTCTCAGCCGCCCTGCTTCCTCTCGCCCCTGTTTCCGCCCGTCGTCGGCGGGGCCGCATCCTACATATTGTCCGCGCACGGCGAGCTGTCGCCGGAGGCTCTGGACCATCTCGTACAAAACAGCCAGGCACTGGCTTTATAAACAGGAGGAATGGTTATGCTGTTAATCGATCGGTATCAGGAACGTATCAACCAGCAAATCGAAACGGTGGAGAAAACCCAGCGGGACGCCTGTATCCGGGCGGGCGAGTTGGTCGCCGACTGCGTCAAGCGGGGAGGCGCCGTCCATGTTTTTGACACGGGGCATATCATCGACAGCGAACTCATTTACCGGGGCGGCGGTCTGCTGCTGCTCAAGCAGTTCAAATACGCCCTGACGGTGGATAATCCCGTGCGGCCCCGGGACCGCAGCGGCGTGAATAAGGACATGACCGGTCTGGCCGCCTATGCGCTGCGCTGCTCGGGTGCGCTGCCGGGCGACGTGCTGTTCATCGGCTCGGTTTCCGGCAAGAGCGAGAATGTGATCGATCTGGCCATCGAGGCCAAAAAATTTGGGCTGACCGTCATCGCGGTCACCTCCCTGGCCTACAGCCAGGCGGTGGAAAGCCGGCACAGCAGCGGAAAAAAGCTCTATGAATGTGCGGATCTGGTGCTCGATAATTGCACGCCGGCTGCCGAGGCCATGCTGGAGGTAGAGGGGCTGAATGCCCGGTTCGGCGCCGCATCGGGCCTGTCGGCGGCCGTGCTGCTCTGGAGCGTGTGCGCCCATGCGATCGAGCTGCTGCTGCAAAGCGGCATCACCCCCTCGGTGCTTAAAAGCGAGAACTTCGAGGACGGCCCCGCCTTCAATCAGGCCCTGAAGGAGCATTATGCGAAAACCGGCTATTGATGCGGCCGGTTACACCCGAAAGCCAAACAGCGCCCCCGGCCATCCAGATGGCCGGGGGCGCTGTTTCAGAAAGACCGCTGCCAAAAGGACAGCGGTCTCCTTTCCCTTATTCAATCCATCGTCAGCTGCTCGCCGATATCCTCTGCCAGCGGCAGCGCACCGGCAGCCGGCAGCGATTTGGTGCGGTAGCGGTTGGATTTGGTGACCATACCCTCTTCAAAGGGAACCACCGCCTGCAGCGTATGCCGGCCCTTGAGGGTCATGACCTGAACCCCGATGGTGTTGCGGGTGGTCTTGGCCGCAATGGCGCCCGTATGCACGAGCAGACGGCGGCCCGACGTGGCGGTGAGCATGAACTCCCGGTCTTCCGGAACCTGTATAATCGCCACCGCCGGCGACTTGTCCGAATAGGCGCCGACCAGCTTGCGGCGGTTGGTTTTGGTCGCATAGGAGGCCATTTCCACCTTGGCGGCCTTGCCGTTTTCAAAGAAGAAGAGCATATACCCGCTGTAGTCGGCCGTCACCGCCATATACAGCGCGTTCTCTCCTTCGTCAAAGCCGAGCTTAGAAGCGATGTAATCCCCCATGACGCTGGCCTTGGTGTCGGCGAAATCGGCGGCCTTGGCCTTGTACACCGTTCCCTTGTCGGTAAAGAAGAGCAGATCGCGGTTGTTGGAGGTTTCCACCGTCTGCACGATGGCGTCCCCCTCCTTGAGCTTGTGCTCACCGCTCATGCGCAGCGAGGCGGGGGTGATCTTTTTAAAATAGCCTTCCCGTGTGAAAAAGAGGGTGCAGGGATAATCGGGCACCTCTTCCTCCTCATCGGCGGCCGTCTCTTCCATCTCGGAAGCATACAGCAGCTGCGTTTTGCGCGGCTGTCCGTATTTGGCGCGGATGTCCTGCAGTTCGGCGATGATGAGGGCACGCACCTTGGCGGCGCTGGCCAGGATGGCTTCCATCTCGGCAATGTCCTGCTCCAGCCGGCCGATCTCTTCGGTGCGCTTGAGAATATATTCCCGGTTGAGATGGCGCAGCTTGATTTCCGCCACATACTCCGCCTGCACCTCGTCGATGCCAAAGCCGATCATCAGGTTGGGGACAACCTCCGCTTCTTCGTCCGTCTCCCGGACAATGCGCACCGCCTTGTCGATGTCCAGCAGGATTTTCTGCAGGCCCTTGAGCAGATGCAGCTTGTCCTTCGCCTTCTGGCAGTCGAAGTACACCCGCCGGCGCACGCTCTCCATCCGGAAAGCGGTCCACTCCTCCAGAATGCGCTTCACGCCGAGCACCTGCGGCACGCCCGCGATCAGCAGGTTGAAGTTGCAGGCAAAGGAATCCTCCAGCGGCGAAAGGGCGAACAGCCGGTTCATCAGCTTGTCCGGGTCCACGCCGCGCTTGAGATCGATGGTGATTTTCAGGCCGTTCAGGCCGATTTCGTTGCGCACGTCGGAGATTTCGCGCACCTTGCCGCTTTTGACCAGATCGACCAGCTTGGCGATGATGGCCTCCACCGTGGTGGTGGAGGGAATTTCGGTCACGTCGATGCAGTTTTCCGCCTTATCGTAGGTGTATACGGCGCGCACACGCACGCTGCCGCGTCCCGTTTCATAGATCTTTTCCAGCTCGTCCCGCTTGTAAATAAGCTGGCCGCCGCCGGGAAAATCGGGCGCCAGCAACGTGTCCGCCACATCGTGCTCCGGATTTTTCATCAGGGCAATGGCGGTGTCGCACACTTCGGCCAGGTTAAAGGAGCAGATATTGCTCGCCATGCCGACCGCAATGCCCATGTTGTTGTTGACCAGCACGGTCGGGAAACTCACCGGCAGCAGGGTCGGCTCCTTCATGGTCGCGTCATAGTTGTCCACGAAATCGACCGTATCCTTGTCGATGTCGCGGAAAAGCTCGGCCGCAATGGGGGCGAGCTTTGCCTCGGTATACCGGGAGGCGGCATATTCCATATCGCTCGAATAGGCGCGGCCGAAATTGCCCTTGGAATCCACATACGGGTGCAGCAGCGCCTGATACCCGCTCGACAAGCGCACCATCGTCTCGTAAATGGCGGCGTCGCCGTGCGGGTTGAGCTTCATGGTGGAGCCGACGATGTTGGCCGACTTGGTACGGCCGGAGCTGAGCAGCCCCATCTTGTACATGGTGTAGAGCAGCTTGCGGTGAGAGGGCTTGAACCCGTCAATTTCGGGGATGGCCCGCGACATGATAACGCTCATCGCATAGGGCATGTAATTGGTCTCGAGCGTCTCGGTGATGCGCTGGTTTTCCACCAGGCCGGCCCCCGCAATATGCGCGTTTTCCGGCAGTTTATCAAGGCTCGGTGTTTTTTTGATTTTTTTCGCCATTCCGCTTCGTCCTTATCTTGTGTATATTCCTGCGGGGAAAGGGAGGCCCGTCAGCTCACGTCCACCATTTCGAGGTACAGGTTGCCCCGTTCGGCGATGAAGTCCTTGCGGCCGTTCAGGTTATCCCCGAGCAGCACATCAAACATACGGGCGGTCTCTTCCGCGTCGGCGGGCGACACCTGAATCAGCCGGCGGGTCGCCGGGTTCATGGTGGTCAGCGACATCATATCCGGATCGTTCTCGCCAAGGCCCTTGGAGCGCTGGATGGTGTACTTTTTGCCTGCCAGTTCGGCAAGGATTTCGGCCTTTTCCCGATCGTCATAGGCGAAATAGGTATCGTCCTTACAGGTGATCTCGTACAGCGGCGTCTCCGCGATGAACACCAGGCCCTTTTCAATGAGGGTGGGGGTCAGGCGGTAGAGCATGGTGAGAATCAAGGTGCGGATCTGAAAGCCGTCCACGTCCGCATCGGTGCAGATGATCACCTTGCTGAAGCGCAGCAGGCTGAGATCGAAGGTGGCGAGATCCTTGTTCGCCTTGCTTTTGACCTCCACACCGCAGCCCATCACCTTGAGCAGATCGGTGATAATATCGTTTTTGAAGATCTTGTCGTATTCCGCCTTGAGGCAGTTGAGGATCTTGCCGCGCACCGGGATAATCGCCTGGAAATCCGGGTTGCGCGCCTGCACGCAGGAGCCCATGGCGGACTTGCCCTCCACAATGAAGAGCTCCCGCTCCTCCACCTTGCGGCTGCGGCAGTCGACAAAGCTCTGCACCCGGGAGGTCAGATCGTTGCCGCTCTGCAGCGTTTTTTTGAGATTCAGCCGGGTGGTTTCGGCCTTTTCCCGGCTGCGCTTGTTGATGAGAATCTGCTCGGCGATCTTGTCCGCTTCCACCTTGTTCTCGATGAAGTACACCTCGAGATTGTGCCGCAGGAAATCGGTCATCGCCTCCTGAATGAATTTATTGGTGATGGCTTTTTTGGTCTGGTTTTCATAGGAGGTCTGGGTGGAGAAGGATGAGGATACCAGCACCAGGCAGTCCTGTATGTCCTGAAAGCTGATTTTGCTTTCATTTTTAAGGTACCGGCCGTTTTGCTTGAGATAGGCGTCCACCTGCGAAACGAAGGCGGAGCGCACCGCCTTTTCGGGCGCGCCGCCATGCTCGAGCCAGCTGGAATTGTGGTAATACTCGAGCAGGTTCACCTTATTGGAGAAGCACAGCGCCACCTGCAGGCGCACCTTGTATTCCGGCTTGTCCGCCCGGTCGCGTCCCCGCCGTTCGGCCGACCACACCTGCACGTCGGTCAAGGCGTCTTCTCCCGCGATTTCCCGGACATAATCCTCGATGCCGTTGGCATACAGGAATTCCTCCGTCTCAAAGGAAGACCCGTTCTGGCTGCGCAGGACGAAAAGCAGGTTAGGATTGACGATGGCCTGCCGCTTGAGGATATCGCGGTAATACTCGAGCGGTATGGCGATATCGGTGAATACCTGCAGGTCCGGCTTCCAGCGGATGGTGGTGCCGGTGTCCCGTTTGGCGTAAGGCTCTTTTTTTAGGCCGCCCACATTCTCGCCATGTTCAAAATGCAGCGTAAATTTATATCCGTCCCGGCGCACCTCCACATCCATGTATTCGGAGGAATACTGCGTCGCGCACGCGCCAAGGCCGTTCAGTCCCAGCGAAAATTCGTAGCTCTCCGCTTCATTGGTATTGTATTTGCCGCCGGCATACAGCTCGCAGAAGATGAGCTCCCAGTTATACCGGCCTTCCTTCTGGTTGAAATCCACCGGCATGCCGCGGCCAAAATCCTGCACCTCGATGGAACCGTCCGCATAGCGGGTGGTCACAATGCGCGATCCGTAACCTTCGCGCGCTTCGTCAATGGAGTTGGACAGGATTTCAAACACCGCGTGTTCGCAGCCCTCCAGCCCGTCCGATCCAAAAATCACGCCGGGGCGTTTGCGCACGCGGTCCGCGCCCTTGAGAGAGGTGATGCTGTCGTTGCCGTATGCTGGCTTTTTTGTCGCCATGCCGTTTCTCATTCCTTCTTATCGCATTGTATACGTTCCTGAATTTTTAGTTTACCCCATATTTTGAGGTTCTGTCAAGAAAATTCGCCTCTATATAGCGGGACTACAGCAGGACAATCTCCTCTTCCCGCCGCCGGCGCCGCTCTTCCTGCTCTTCGGGGGTAAGCGCCTTCTCTTTTTCCTCCGAGTCAAAGAGACTCTCCACCAGCGGCAGAATATCCTCGGCGTTGCCGATCACCAGTGTCGCCATCTCATTCGTCCCTTCTGTGTATACTAAATATAGTATACCACAAAATACCGTCCACCGCAAATGGGTAGATAATACGGCCCTGCTTCAGATAAGTAAAAATAAAATCGAAAAAAGATTGACAAACCGTTTCGCATCGCGTATAATATACACCGTCGCTGATGTCCGGGCCCGCCCGGTTGTCCCGCGGACAAGTGGCCCGGTAGTTCAGCTGGTTAGAACGCTAGCCTGTCACGCTAGAGGTCGACGGTTCGAGCCCGTTCCGGGTCGCCA
>CABSLQ010000079.1 GCA_902478605.1 uncultured Oscillospiraceae bacterium | reverse complement strand
ATAAATACTGGCTTTTTAAGCACATCTCAGCCGAGAGTCATCACTCCCACTCAATGGTGGCGGTCGGTTTAGGTGAAATATCATAGCAGACGCGGTTGACACCCTTGACTTCCTGCAGAATCCGGTCCGTAATGCGGAACAGCACCGGCCAGTCCAGCGGCTCCACCGTCGCCGTCATGGCATCCACTGTGTTCACCGCCCGGAGAATCACCGGATATTCAAAGCAGCGGGCATTGTCGCGCACGCCAACCGACTTGAAATCGGGCACCACGGTGAAATACTGCCACACCTTTTTGTCCAGCCCCGCCTTGTGGAACTCTTCGCGCAGGATGGCATCCGACTCCCGGACGGCTTCCAGGCGGTCGCGGGTGATGGCGCCCAGGCAGCGCACGCCGAGCCCGGGGCCGGGGAAGGGCTGGCGGTATACCATGCTGTCCGGCAGGCCAAGCGCCGCGCCGCAGGCGCGCACCTCATCCTTAAACAGCTGCCGCAGCGGCTCCACCAGTTCAAAGGTCAAATCCTCCGGCAGACCGCCGACATTATGATGCGATTTCACCGCTTTGGCCGTTTTGGTGCCGCTCTCCACAATATCGGGATAGATGGTGCCCTGCGCGAGAAAATCGATGCCCTTCAGCTTACGCGCCTCTTCCTCAAACACGCGGATAAATTCCGCGCCGATGATTTTGCGCTTCTGCTCCGGGTCGGCCACGCCCGCCAGCTTACGGAGGAACCGCTCGCTCGCATCCACATACACGAGATTGGCGCCAAGCTGCTTCTGGAAGACGTCGATCACCTGCTCCGGCTCTCCCTTGCGCAGCAGGCCGTGGTTGACATGCACGCAGGTCAGCTGGTCGCCGATGGCCTTGAGCAGCAGCACCGCCACCACCGAGCTGTCCACGCCGCCCGACAGGGCGAGCAGCACCTTTTTGTCCCCCACCTGCCGGCGGATAAGCTCCACCTGATCGGCGATGAAATTGGGCATATTCCAGTTGGCGGCCGCCTTGCACACGTCAAACACAAAGGGGCGCAGCGCCGCCTTCATCGCCGCTTCCTCCGCGGGCCACGCCGCCAGCGACTGCGCGGCCTGCGGTGCATCGTAATCCACCGCCAGCAGCGGCAAGCCGCTCGCATAGACGGCGTCGCTCACCTCGATGGCCTTCCCGTCCACCACGCGGTTCGGGCCGCCGTTGACCACAATGCCCTTCACGCCTTCCAGGGCGCCGAGCTCCTGCGCCGTGATGTCGTGAGGATAAATCTCACTGTATACGCCGAGCGCGCGGATGGCGCGGGCCACGGCGGTGTTTTCGGTGCTTCCCAGATCCAAAACCAAAATTTTATCCTGCTGCATATTCTGACCAGCCTTTCCTCTGATATCGTATTGACTATAACACACCCGGCGGCGTTCGTCAATTTCCGACACAGCAAAAGCCAGATCCGGCTACCGGCTCTCTCCCATGACCGCGGCCCTTCAGCCCTGCCGGCGTACAAGGCCCACGCCGGAGAAGCCGCAAGTGCGGGCCGCCGACCGGGCCTATTCACGGAAATAAGGGAACGCTTCGAGCAGACGGCGCAGATCTTCCGTCCGCCGGAGGATGTGCAGCTGTGACCAGTGGGCGGGATACAGCGCCCGGTATGCCGCCGTGCCGAACCGCGAATCGATAAGCAGCACCAGGCCCGTGTCCGCGGCCGTGCGAATGACGCGGCCCGCCGCCTGCATAACCTTGTTCATGCCGGGGAACATATAGGCATATGCATAGCCGCCGCCGTTTACGCGGTTGTAATAGGCGCGGATTTCTTCCTGGCGCAGCGAGATACCCGGCAGGCCCACCCCCACCACGATGGAGCCGATAAGCCGGTCCCCCTTCAGGTCGATCCCCTCGGAAAAAATGCCGCCCAGCACGCAGAACCCGACAAGCGTGTTCGCGTTGTCCGCGTCGAAGCAGGCGAGAAAGGCGGCCCGTTCCTCCTCGTCCATATGCCCCTGCTGGATCCGCGTATCCACCTCGGGATGGGCCGCCGTGAAGCGCGCATACACCTCGTCCATATAGCGGTAGGAGGGGAAAAAGGCCAGATAATTGCCCTTTTTATAGGATGTCGCCGTATACAGCGCCTGCGCCACCGGCGTATAGCTTGCCTCGCGGTCGGCGTATTTGGTGGAAATTCCGGTGTGTGCCGCCAGCAGCAGACGTCCCTCGTCAAAGGGCGAGGGCAGCGCGATGAACGGATCTCCCTCCCGGCCTCCCAGTACCTCACGGTAATAGGGCAGCGGGGTCAGCGTGGCGGAAAACAGCACCGCCGCCTTGGCCAGCCCCAGCTTGTCGCCGATGATGGCGGACGGATCGAGGCAGAATTGGGTGACGGTCACGCCGCCATCCTCCGCCTCGAGGAGGGTGGTGAACCGTTCGTTGTAAAGATCGGCCATCATCTGATAGGCGCGCGCTTCAAAATACAGCTCGAGCACCTCGCGGAAGCCTTCGTGGCCGCTGTTCTGCTCCTGCCCCAGCCATTCCTCCGCCGCCCGGCAGAACAGCGCAACCAGCGCGTTCAGCGCCGTATCCGCCGCGGGCCGGGAAGCGGCCTTTTGGCCGCCCAGTGCCCGTGCCGTATCCAGCAGATGCCGGTTCACCGACCGGGCCGTGCGGCGCAGCGCCGCGGCGGCCCGGTTTTTATCCGGCACGGTGCGCGGCAGGCGGGAAAAGTCGCCCTTGCGCAGCGAAGCGGAATACATGTCGCGGACCCGGTCGGCGAGGTTGTGCGCCTCGTCGATAAGGAACACATAGCCGCCGCCCTCTCCGTCAAAAAAGCGCCGCAGATAGACCGTCGGGTCAAACACATGGTTGTAGTCGCCGATCACCAGTTCCGCCCGCAGCGTCGCATCGAGGGCCAGCTCGTAGGGGCAGACCGTGTGCGCGCGGGCACAGGCTTCCACCTGCGCGGGCGTGATGC
The DNA here is from genome assembly GCA_902478605.1 of uncultured Oscillospiraceae bacterium. Taxonomy (GTDB): domain Bacteria; phylum Bacillota; class Clostridia; order Oscillospirales; family Acutalibacteraceae; genus UMGS856. Next base: position 9,218 of record CABSLQ010000079.1, on the reverse strand, counting down.
CGTCGTGATGCGTCATCAAATCGTAGAGCGCATCGTTCACCCGGTCATAATGCCCCCGGGCATACGGGCAGTAATCGGGATTGCAGACGGTTTCCTCACACAGGCAGATTTTGTCCTTGGCGCGCAGCGTCACCGATTTGAGGCGCAGCCCCTTGTCCCGCAGGAGAGCGGCCGCCTCCTCCGCCACCGTACGGGTGACGGTCTTGGCCGTGAGATAGAACAGCTTATCCGCTTTGTGTTCGCCGAGCGCCTTGATGGCGGGGAACAGGGTGGAAAGCGTCTTGCCGATGCCGGTCGGCGCCTGCGCGTACAGGCGTTTTTCCGCCGCAATGGTGCGGTAGACGGCGGCTGCCAGCTCGCGCTGTCCCTTGCGGTAGGCGGGATAGGGAAACCCGAGGGCGGCGATCGACTCGTCCCGCAAGGCGGCCCATTCCCGCTCAAAGCGGATCCAGGCGCCATAGCGTGTGAGCAGATCCTCCAGAAAGGCGTCCAGCTCCTGCGCCGTGAAAGGGAACCGGCGGCGCTGCACCTCTTCGGTTTCCAGCTGGTAATAGGTGAGCTGCACCGTTATCGTTTCGGGCGGCTCCGCCATCGTGCGCAGCAGCATCACGGCATAGCATTTCGCCTGGCCGAGATGCCAGTCCCGCTGCCGGTCGAGCCGGTCGAGCGGCAGGGTGGTGGTCTTGATCTCCTCCAGGCAGAGCTGCCCTTCCCCGTCGGTGAACACCCCGTCCGCCCGGCCATACAGCCGAATCGGGACCCCGCCCGCTTCCGTCTCCAGCTGCAGCGGTACCTCCCGGCGGTAATCATCGCCCATATCTTTCTGAAGGCGCCGGTGAGCGGCGGCCCCCTGCTGCATGACGGTGTCCTCCACATACCGGCTGTCGATATCGCCGCTGCGCAGGATCGTATCCACCACCCGATGCACCGAAAGTTTCAGCCGCTCCACGTTGCTCACCCCCCCACGTTCAGAACATGCGTTCTATTATACCGCTTTTTCCCCCTTGTGTCTACAAAAGAAAAGCGGCGGCTGCATGGCTGCAGCCGCCGGAGCGTTCCGTCAGGAGAATCTTATTCATCCAAATGCAGGCTGGGATAATCGGTCATGTTGGCATCCGGGCTGAGCGGCACCTCGCCGTCCCGCTGCACGTTCTCGTCCCAGAATTTGTAGTTGTCCACCTGCGACAGGGTGTAAAACAGCACCCGGTTGGCGTAATCCTCGTAAATATGCACGGTGGCTTTTTTCTCGGGCAGGTAGAACGAAAAGGCCACCGTGTTTTTGGCATCGTTCATCCAGATCCAGCCGGAAGAGAGTCCGTTATCCCCGCCCTGTACGCCGTCGGCAAACGGGGCGACATGACCCGCGGCCAAAATCTCGTCCAGCTGGGCCAGCGTCATGATGTTGTACGGCATGGTTTCCTTCACATAGGTATCATACACATCGATCTTGTTATAGTCCTCCGCCATCGGCTTGCTGGCGAGCAGCTCATACGCGGTGGTCCCGTTCTCCTTGACCCGCAGCTCAAACGTCCGGTTTTCAAAATCCTCATAATAGACGTAATACCGTCCTCCCTGCTGCTCCATCATACCGGTAAAATAGAGGTTAGTCAGGCCGGGCTCAAACTGTACATTGGAATCGAGCCAGGGCATCACGGCCTGCAGGCTGTCCATCGCCTCAAAGATGGCGATAGCCTGGTCCCGGGGGATATCTTGGCCAACATAGGTCCCGTTGCGCAGCGTAGCCAGCGGATCCTGCGGATCGAAAACAGGCGGTGCGTCGGTCTCGGCCGCCGTGGTCGCTTCGGCCGCCTTGCTGCTGGTGGTGTTCGCGGCGGTTGTCCCCTCTGTGCTGTCATCGGTCTCGGTTGCGGCGGTGACCGATGCCCACGAAGCGGGCCCCGTCGTGGACAGAATCGTCGTTTGGATGCCCGACGCACCGGTGCCGCCATCCCCGACGGCAAGAGACGGCTGGCGCGTCAGCAGGAACCAGCCGCCGCTCACCAGAAAAAGCACGGCGGCCGCTATCCCGGCGTACGACAGCCAGCGCCGCGGATCACGCGGTGGCTTGGGCGGTTCCCCGTTTATATACGGGGACATATAGGGCTGCTCCGTCCGGCGGGAGGCGCGGGGATCCGCGAGCCGGTTTTTCAGCCGGTAGGCCAGCAGCCTTTTTTGCCCGTCCTGCAGGGAAAGCTGCTGTTCAATCTCCCGGCGATAGGATTCCATATCCATCATCCGTATCCTCCATTTCCCGTTTAAGTGCCTGCCGGGCGCGGTACAGCCGCGACTGCACGGCCCGCTCGCTTTTGCGCAGGATGCCGGCGATTTCCCGGATGCTGTAGCCTTCGTAATAATGCAGGTACAGCAGGGTGCTCTGCGCGGCGGGCAGGGACAGTACCGTTTCCAGCAGGGAAATTCCCGTAAAAGCATGGGGTTCCGGGCAAACTGCCATATCCGCCCGGCGCACGCGGTACGCCTGCCGCCGGCAGTCCTTGCAGGCGTTGACGGTCACCCGGATAAACCAGGCCTTTTCGTGCTCCGGCGAGGAGAAGGGCGGTGCCTTTTCCATCCATTTGAGCAGGACGTCGTGGGTGATGTCCTCGGCGTCTTCCCGGTTTTTCAGATAGTGATAGGCCACGCGGTATATCGTGTCGCTGTATGCATATACCGCCCGATCCACGTCCTGTATGCTGTCTGCACCGTCCATGTTCCCACCCCCTCTATCTATAAAACGAATCAAAAGGGGAAAATCATTCTCCTGTTTAAAAATTTTTTCGTATAAGCCGGAGCGCCGTGCCGGTCACATGCCCGGTACGGCGCTCGTCTCCCCTTTTTTATTCAAACAGATAACACCCGACATAGGTGACCGTATTCGCCCCGTTGATATACGGAATCCCACAGGCGGCGCATACATCGCTGACCATCATGCCGTATCCCTCCATCGAGGCATGCAGCGTTTCCGGGAACCGGCAGGGCGCATCGGGGTATGTACAGGTTTCGCATTTCCGGCAGCCGCCCGCCCCCAGGGCGAGCACGTCGGGGTAGGCTTCCTTAATCTGGAGGAAAAGCGCCTCGAACCGCTCCTTGTGCTGTTCCGCGGCGGCGGTCATGCCCTCCACGTCAAAGGAGTCCTCCAGCTGCCCCACCGTTTCCACCACGATGCCCCTCTCGTATTGCCGCAGGCGCGCCTCGCATTCCTCCAGCGTCCCGCATGCCGGCGGGCAATTCCAGTTGGCGCCGTACTGCCCGCACCGGTTGACGGCGCACATGTTGCGCACCTCGGGCAGCAGCTTCAGCTTTTTCGTCTCCACGGGCGCCGCCTTGGCAAAACCGGCCTCCAGCGCCTTTTGCACCCACATATCAACCGCCATTCTGTGCCTCTCCTTTCGGCCGGAACCTTTTCTCTTCCCGGCGTTGTCGTCCAATCGTCAGCCTTAACGCCGGCCCAGCTTGCGGTACACCTCGTCATAATACAGCGCCGCTTCCACCGGCGTATTCGCCGGAATATGGTTGCCCACTGCCATAATGAATCCGGGGCAGTGCTTCGCCGTGTCCATGCAGCGTTTGACCTCCTGATAAATGGCTTCCCGGTCATTTTGAAGAAGGATGCGGGTGTCGGCGTTGCCCACAATCACATGGGTCTTGCCGTATTTTTCAACCGCCGTCTCCAGATCGGTGACCGGCTCGAGCACAAAGCCCTGCGCCCCCCGCCTGCGCGATGTCGTCGAGAAACATGGTATAGTTCCCGTCCGAGGTAAACAGAATCTTCTTGCCCGCCTCCAGAAGAGGGGCGAAAAACGTCTTATAATGGGGGAAAACAAACGTGCGGTACCAATCCGGGTGGATAAAAGGTCCCTCCGTCCACACGATATCGTCGTGCACCATAATCGTGGGGGAATCGCATTGCGCCAGCGCTTCATAATACGGCTGCATCCAGCGGGCATAGCGGTTGGCCACCTCGCCGAAGCCCTGGGGATCCACCCCCGCCGCCGTCAGCAGCAGGTCCCAGCCGAATAGCTCAATCAGGCCGGAAACACAGGTGATATAGGTGCCGGTCATGTTCACCGTATCGCTGGTGGTGAGAGAGGCGGCATGGTAATCGTCCGAGAATTTTTTGTCCATTCGCGCACGTCCACCGGGCCGAACGCCTCCATCGGATCAAACCGCAGCACATCTTCCTCGTCCCGAAAGGCGCAGTAGATGTGATCGTCCCGATCGACGCCGCCCGCCGCATATTCCGCATGGCCCATGTTGACGCGGTATTTTCCGAACACATCGCTGAGCAGGCCCACGCGCCACTGCAGGGCAAAATCCCACGCTTCCATAAAGGCGCCGGCCGCCTTGTTCACAAGCTCCCCATCGCTGTCCGGCTTCACATCGTAACCGGTGACCGCCTTTACCAGCGCGGGATGAAAGGGTGCGGAATACTCCGTACGCGGAACCATATCGGTCATTTCCAGGTGCAGCGCCGCCATACCGCTGGCCAATGACATGCAGAACCCTCCCTGTTTTGTCTTTGCTTTCATATTAGCTTTTTGCGCGGCCGGTGTCAACCGGCATGTACAAAAAAGCCCGCCGGTTGGGACACCTTTCGTAAGAAAGGTGTCCCACGTTTTTAATTTGTTCTCTTTTCGGATTGCGGGTGTCACAATCCGATGCTCGCTACCCAGTGAAACCCACCAAATTATCTGCATTGTTTCTTCTATTACAGAAAAGAGATTCGATATCTATCTGGGCGGATTGTTCGCCAAATTCGCTATGGTTTATTTCGTCGTAATACACTATAATGAAGACACGGTCGAAGCATTTATCAATTACCAAAAGGAGGATTTCACAATGTATAATATCGGAGAAAAAATTGCAAAATTACGAAAAACCAAGAATATGACGCAAGAAGAACTTGCCGACATCATTGGTGTATCTTCTCAATCGATTTCAAAATGGGAAAACAGTGTCACAATGCCGGATATCCAGCTTCTTCCGGTCATCGCCGATATTTTTGAGGTAACGCTTGATGAACTGTTTTCCATTGAAACAAAGCCCAGAGCTTTTACAGCAATAGAAGAAACGCCGTTTGCGGTATATGATGCGATTCTTGATACCATGTGGGCATGGGATGAAGCAAATACAAGTATTGATCATATAAAAAATCGTCTTTCGAACAATCCCGAATCACATACCGGCTTTGTTTCTATCAAATGCGGCGGCGTATATGCCGACAAAGATATAGCGCTGACATATATTGCTGATGATGAGACTTCAGCAAAATTATTCAGCAATGAAAATGCAGCTGATTTTTTGCAATGTCTTGCAAACCCAAACGTACGGAAAATTTTGAAACATCAGCTTGAAAATGGCGGTGCATCTTATACGGTTTCTTCTGTGAGCCTCAAATGCGGGATAGAGGAAGAAGATGCCAAAGAAGCACTTGAATCGATGACAAATTATTCATTGTCGATAAAACAGGTGGTTGAAATGGATACCGGCGAAAGAATAGAAATCTACAGCCATTATGGTGATCACAAATTCCCGCTGCTGATTTATCCTCTTCTTTCACTTGCTGAAAAACTATCTGATTTCAAGGAAAGCTGGTGTAGTCTTCGCTCATAAATTTCAGCAGTTATCAGATGCTTATATTGCTGACGAAAGTCAAAAGGGCGGCACTTCTCTACGAAGTGCCGCCCTTTGGCGGGCTTTTTTATGTTGGCATCTGCTTATTTTCCCAGGCCGCTTCCAGCCAAGTATTTTCAGCGCAAGTGGGCTTAACTGCCGTGTTCGGGATGGGAACGGGTGTACCCCCACCGCCATCAACACCAACGGCTAATAGTATACATGCCGCCGCCCGGCTTGTCAAGAAGGATTTGCGGAAATTTCACGGCGTCACGCTTCCCGGATAAACTCCACGACCGCCTGGGAACGGGCGCGGTCCAGGACGGGCGCCGCTTCTTTACCGTCCACGCGGCAGGCGGTCCACCCCTCCTCCACGCGCACGGTCAGCGTCATGCCGGCAAGCGGTACCCGATCGATGGAAAAAGACAGCGTGCGGAAAGGAGACAGGCGAATGCGGTCCATGGTCATGTCCATCCCCAGCAGGCGGATCAGGTATTCCCAGGAAGACTTATAGCGGGGATACGGCGGGAAACGGGGGGTGTCCTTTCCCGGCTCCTGCCGGGAGGTCTCCAGTTCAAGCCGTTCGTTCACGGTGCGGTTCCACTCGCCCACCGCCAGCACGTTTTTCCCCATCCCGCGGGCAACGGAGGCAAACACATCGCGCGATTCCTCCTCCATGCCGAAGTACCCCAGCAGGGAGGCCAGTTCCATCTGCGTGCTGACCCAGCAGGTCAGGGCATGGTATCCGCAGACGTTGGGCCCCTGATCGGTGATATCGATGGACGCGGTTTCCTCCCGGTTGGGCATCATGCCGTTCGTCCAGCAGGAGTAGCCGCCCTCTTTATCCTCAAGGCGGTTGTGGGTATATATTTTCTGCAGGGCCGCCTTCTCCATCGCTTCCGGCAGCACGGACCGGCTCTCCGCGTCGATGGCAACGGCCCAGTGGCCAAACAGCTGATCGGCAAATACCGCGCTCCCGTGCGGAAGGGCGAGGGAGTCCTCGTTGGTCTTGTAGGCATGCCAGTACCCGCCCTGCTCATCCCAAAGCGTTTCGTTGTATTCCCGGATAGCCGCCGCCAGAAAATCGTCCAGATTCCGTCCGCACAGTTCCTTCTCCTCGCCGAGCTCTTCGCACATCCGGCGCAGGGCGAACAGCGCATAAACCCATTGTATGTTGACATAGGCGCCGATGCCGGGCATCTTCCACGCGTCGTAGCTCTGGTTGCCGCCGCCGTTTTGGATCAGATGCCCCCTGCCCGCCGTGCGGTACATATAGGCAAGCGCGGCCTTCACGCTCGGATAGCTTTTCCGTAAAAATTCCCTGTCACCCGACCACAGCGCATAGCGCCAGCTGCGCACGGCGTAAATGGCCTCCTCCACGTAATGGGCGCCGTCCGCCCACAGGGAATGCCACACCTTCCCCGCTGTTTCGCCGGTTTTGGGAATGGCCGCGATGTACTGCTCCAAATCCCGGCGCTCCACCTCGGGCCAGTTCACCATAAAAATCCAGGTGGAATAGACGCTGACATCCATGGTGTTAAGGCAGCCGTGCGGCTGCTCGATCTCCAGATAATATCCCTCGGTCGTATACAGGGTGGCCGTGATCAGGGAGGCGTAGGAACCGAACCAGACGTGCAGGCACGCCGGGGGCACCTGCAGGCTCTCATGCCAGCGCCGGATTTCCGCCTTCCACGCGTCATGGCTGGCCAGCGCTTCCTCCGCGACCGCCGCCGCAGATGGATACCGCCTCACGTAGTCACGGATATAGCTTCCCTGGTTCTTCTCATAATCGTAATCCTGCACCGTGTTCTGCCGGAAAATGATGTCATTTGGCGCAATACCGGGGGTGGAAAAGGCCGGATAGTACCAGCTGATCACCCCGACGGCGGTTGCCTGCGCATGCGCCCCCACCTGCAGGGTGATGGTGCCGCCCTGCCCGCCGGCAAAGCCGAAGCACACCTGTCCCGCCTGCTCGGACAGCGTCAGGAGCGCGCCGTCCCGCGTCTCCCCGTACACTTCGGCGTCATACCCCAGGCCAAGGGTGTATGTCACCGCCTGCTCCGCATGGTTGCAAACCGTTATCTCCACCACGCAGGCGGGGATGCTGGTCGCGTCAATATCATGGGGCTTTGCCGAGGAATACAGCAGCATCTGCACCTGCGTGTCGGCGTCCACGGTCATGTCGCACCGTCCGAACGGCATGAACGCCTGCATCGAGAAGCCGCGGCAGGGGTTCCCCGTCACAAAGGCAGACTCTCTGGTCTGGAGAAGCGTGGTCGTCTGCCCTTTTTTGAGATACAGCGCCACCGGGGCCGCTTCCGGGTCTTCCGCATAATACCGCCAGCGATCGCCGTGAGGGTATTCGCTGGTCTGCTGCGGTTCGGGGAAGCCATTGACGTTCCAATGGACAAACCCGTGCCGGCCGAACACAAAATACCCGGTGCCGAACCCGCCGAAGGGCGCCCCGAGACTATCCGAAATATCGGTGTACAAGCTTTCCTTTTCTCCTGTCATCCCTGTCCGCTCCTTTGCTGCCGGTTCCGGTTTCGGACCGGCTGTTTTCTTGACGCAGCGCCATAGTTCATGGTATATTTGTACCATACGGCGCCGGTGGCGTCAATTCACGTGCCTGCGGAATATTAGCACAATTCTGCGGTTTGCTTGAGGGACAGGGTATGGAATATTATTTTCAGAGCACGTTGTTTTCTCCCGAAGATTTTCCCCTGTGCATGCATTATGATTATTTATCCAGCCAGTACCAGGTCCTTCCCCATTGGCATGAGGATATGGAAATCCTGTATTTTACAAAAGGCCGCGCCAATATCCTCTGCAATGAAAACCGTCTGATTGGGGGCGCGGGGGACGTATTGTTCTGCAACGCCTTCTGTTTTCACGGTCTGGAGCACATCACCGATGTATGCGAATACTATTGCATGACCACCAATCTGCATTTGATGCGGACGGTTCGCCCCTCTTCCCTGCCCATGCCGGCGTATTATCTGACCCAGGATACCCGCGTGACGGACGCTATGGAGACGATCATCGCGGAATTTGGGCAGAAGGGGCACGGCCACGCGCTCATCATCGAAGCGCAGCTGCTTGCCGCGCTGGCCTATATAAGCAGGTTGTCCGAAGCGGCGGCGCTCCCCGTGCGTTCCGGCCGCGGGCAGCCCGGCAAAATGCATGAAGCCATCGCCTTTATTCACCAGCATATCCCGGACAAAATCACGATAGCGGATCTGTGTAAAATCGCGCAGCTGAGCCCCTCCCAGTTCAGCCATACCTTTAAAAAGCTGACCGGCAACACCCCGATGGAATACATCAACCGCGTCCGCTGCCAGCATGCGCGGAATCTGTATCGGACAGGGAAATACACCGTCGCCCAATGCGCCGAGCTGTGCGGTTATAACCACATGCCGTACTTTGCCCGGAAATACCGCCAGCTGTACGGTGAACCCCTTTCCCGGCTCAGGGCCTCCCCGCCATAAACAGGGAGCGGCTGCAAAACCCATGGTTTTGCAGCCGCTCTTTTTACATGTTTCCTTCTATTACATAATATTTTTCTTTCAGCACATCGTCCTCCGTATACCAGTAATCGATAGAACACC
>CABSLQ010000078.1 GCA_902478605.1 uncultured Oscillospiraceae bacterium | reverse complement strand
CAAGGCGGCCGCCGCCGAAATGAAGCAGCGGCTGAGCGCCGAGCTGTCCCGCCTGCTGGCGGAACGGCCGGAGGATCGGCGGCTGCAGCGGCAGCTTATGCTGCTGCCCCGGGCGAACATCAGCACGGTGCACGGGTTCTGCTCCACCCTGCTGCGGGAGAATTTCCACCTGCTCGACCTCTCCCCCCAGTTCAAGGTGGCGGAGGAAGCGGAGACCCAGCTGCTGCGGGAGGAGGCGGCAGGCGAGATCCTCGAGGAATGCTACGGCGAAAAAGCCTCCGCCTTCACCGAGCTGGCCGCCCTGCTGGGCTCCGGCCGGGACGACCGCGGCCTGGTGGCCGCGGTGCTGCGCATCGCCGATTTTATCCAGTCCCATCCCTTCCCTAACGAATGGCTGGCCGCGCAGGAAGCGGCCTACGCCGCCGACGGCCCGCTGGGCAATACCCTCTGGGGACAGCTGGTGCGCGGCCGCGTGCTCGACACGCTGCGCTACGGTGCCGCCCTGCTGGACAAGGCCGCCGCCCTTGCCGACAGCGAGGCGCGCATGGCCGCCGCCTATGGTCCCTCCCTGCATGCCGACCGGCAGGCGCTCGCCGATTTGTGCCGCGCGCTGCCCCACATGGGCTGGGACGAAACCGCCGACGCCCTGGCCGCCTTTTCCTTCAGCGGCTTCGGCCGCCTGCTCAAATACGACGACCCGGCGCTGAAAAAACGGGTGACCGACCTGCGCGACGAGGTCAAGAAACGCATCGCCGCCCTTCTCCCCATGCTGTGCGGCACCGAGGCGGAATGCCGGGCGGATCTGGAGGCGCTGCGACCGCTCGTCGGCGCCCTGTGCGCCGTGGTGCGCCGGTACGAGGAGCGGTACGCCGCCAAAAAGGCGGCGCGCCGCCTTGTGGATTTCCACGATCTGGAACACGGGGCGCTGCGTCTGCTCGTCCGGCGGGACGAGGCGGGAGGGCTCACCCGCACCCCGCTGGCCGAAGAGCTGGCCGCCCGGTTCGACGAGGTGCTCGTGGACGAGTACCAGGACACCAACGCCGCGCAGGATGCCCTGTTCAGCGCCCTGTCGCGGGAGGAAAGCAACCTGTTTCTCGTCGGCGACGTCAAGCAGAGCATTTACGGCTTCCGGCAGGCCATGCCCGCCATCTTCATCCGCCGCCGCGACGCGTGGCCCGACTTTGACGGGCAGCATTTTCCCGCCACCATCACCCTGGGCAACAATTTCCGCAGCCGCACCGAGGTCACCGACAGCGTCAACTTTGTTTTCCGCCAGCTCATGACCCGGGAAGCGGGCGGCATGGACTACGACCAGCGGGAGGAGTTGGTCCCCTCCGCCTCCTATCCCGCGGGCGAGGGATATGAAACCGAGCTGCTTCTGCTCGACGGGGGCAGCGTGGCCGAAGACGACACGACGGACGCCGCGGAGGCCCGCCTCATCGCCGGGCGTATACACCAGCTGCTCGACACCCTCCCCATCACCGAAAACGGCGCACCGCGTCCGGCGCGGTTCGGGGATTTCTGTATTCTGCTGCGCAGCAAGGCTGCCCACGCACAGGCCTATGTGGACGAGCTGGCCCGCTGCGGCATTCCCGCCTGGACGGCGGCATCCGGGGGCTTTTTCTCCTCGCCTGAGGTGTCGATGGCCGTCTCGCTGCTGCGCTTTATCGACAATCCGCTGCAGGATATACCGCTGCTCGCCGTGCTGCTCTCGCCCGCCTTCGGCTTCACACCGGACGACTGCGCGCGCATCCGCATGGCGGACAAGGCCAGCCCCTTATACGTGGCGGTGCGCGGCATGGCTCACGGCGATACGCCCGGCCTGTCCGCCCGCTGCGCGGCCTTTCTCGAGCAGATGGATCGCTATCGCCTGCTGGCCGCCTCTCTGCCGGTGGATCAACTGATTCACCGGCTGTATGAGGACGCGGGTCTGCTCGCCGTGGCCGCCGCCCGCCGCCACGGGGAACAGCGGGTAGCCAATCTGCGCCTGCTGCACGCTTATGCCCGCCAGTTTGAGCAGGGGGGCTTCCGCGGGCTGTCCGCCTTTGTGCGCAGCCTCGACCGCATGGAGGAACAGAAGATGGACATGGCCCCCGCCTCCACCCTCTCGGGCGGCGGCAATGTGGTGCGTATTCTGAGCATTCACAATTCCAAGGGACTGGAATTTCCCGTAGTGTTTCTCGCGGGGCTGGGCGGGCTGTTCAATCCCGATTCCACCCGGGGCGATCTGCTGCTGCACGCGGATGCCGGCATCGGCCTGACCCGGCGCGAGCCGGATACCCTCAAGCAGTACAACACCCTGCCGCGGCAGGGCGTGGCCCTCGCCATCCAGAACAGCGAACGCGCCGAAGAGCTGCGGGTGCTGTACGTGGCCATGACGCGCGCGAAGGAAAAGCTGTGTCTGACCATGACGCTGCGGCAGCCGGAGCGCACGCTGGCCTCCCTCGCCGCCACGGCGGGGGAAGAGGATACCCTGCCCCCCTTCACGGTGCAGACGGCCCGCAGCATGAGCGAATGGCTGCTTGCCTGTGCGCTGCGCCACCCGTCGGGCGGCCTGCTGCGCAGCCTGGCCGGGGACGACGAAGTGCCGGTTCGCCCCGCCGACAAGCCGTGGCGCATCGAGGTATGCCGCGCCGTGCCGCCCCCGGAGGAAAGCGAAGCCGCGCCCGCGCGTCCCGCTCCCGACGAGGAACTGGCACAGCAGCTGGCGCAGCGGCTGCCCTATGTGTATCCCTATACGGCGCTGGCCCGGGTGCCCGCCAAGCTGGCCGCTTCCGAGCTGTCCCGCCGCGGGGAGGAAGCTCTTGCCGTGGCACGGCCCTTTGTCGCGCGCACCCGTCCCGCCTTTCTCAGCCAGACGGGGCTTTCCCCTGCCGAGCGGGGCACCGCGCTGCACACCTTCATGCAGTTCGCCGACTTTGGGTGCGCCGCCGCCGCGCCGGAGGAGGAGATCGCCCGTCTGACGGCGCGCGGTTTCCTCACCGCGGAACAGGCCGCCAGTCTGCCGCTTGACAAGATCCGCCGCTTTTTCGCCAGCGAGCTGTACGCCCGCATGCAGGCGTCGCCCCGCTGCCTGCGGGAGCAGCCCTTCACCATCACCCTGCCCGCCACCCGTTTTCTGGAGCCCGGCGCCGCTCTCCCCGCCGACGCGGGGGAGGAAAGCCCCGTGGTGCAGGGTATCGCGGACTGCGTCTTCGAGGAAGAGGGCGCGCTGATCATCGTGGATTACAAAACGGATCACGTTTCCGCCGGCGGGGAACTGGCGGCCCGCTACGGCGAGCAGCTGCGCATATACGCCTATGCGCTGGAGCGCACGCTGGACGCGCCGGTGCGGGAATGCCTGCTGTACGCCTTTGCGCTGGACGACGTGGTTCCCGTGGAAATACGCTGAAAAAGGCGCACGGCAGACGGATCTGGTCTGTCGTGCGCTTTTCCCGTTTTCGCCCGTGCCATGCAGGCATCGCCGGGAAAATGCCTCCGCAACGAACCAAGCCCCGGGACGGAAACCGTCCCGGGGCTTGTGGATCCAGGTTTTATTTCACCACGCCCTTTTTGAGAATGATGTTGGCGTAAATGGCCGTTTCGCCTGTTGCCACAATGGCGTAGGCTTTCTTCGCCCGCTCATAGAAGGCGAAGCGTTCCATCTTCTCAAACTGATGGTTGTTCGGCTCGTATTTGGCGGCCGTCTGCTCATACACCTGCCAGATGGGCGGAATTTCGGTATCTCCGCCCGACAGATCCATGAGCGCCAGCAGCTTTTCCACGTAGGGGTCCAGCGGCATCAGCTGCAGAATGGCGTCCAGCACCGCGGGCACACCGTGCCCGTCGCAGCGCACCAGCCTCTGCGCGCAGGCAGCGGCCGGAAAATTGCCGTCTCCGATGACGATTTCGTCGCCGTGGCCCATCTCCATCAGGATTTTGAGCAGATCGGGCGGCAAAATCGCGGGAATTCCTTTGAGCATATGGCTTCCTCCCGTCGATTACGCTCAGCGGTACAGCGGGCCGTACGCGGCGCAGGCGCGGAAGTCGGCGCCTTCCTTGTCGCAGGTGCCGAACGCCGTCCAGCTATGCGGCCGATAAATCTTCTCTTCCGGCACGTTGTGCATGGACACCGGAATACGCAGCATGCTCGCCAGGGTGAGCACGTCCGCGCCCACATGGCCATAGGTCCACGCGCCGTGGTTGGCGCCCCAGTTGGCCATGACCGAATACACGTCGGTGAAAGCACCCTTGCCCGTCAGGATGGGCGCAAACCAGGTGGACGGCCAGGTCGGATCGGTGCGGGTCCACAGCTGTTTGTTCACCTCTTCGGGCAGGTCTACCGTATAGCCTTCCGCCACCTGCAGCACCGGGCCGATGCCCTCCACCATGTTGAGGCGCACCATGGTCACCGGCATTTCGCCGACGGTGCTGAACTGCGAGGAGAAGCCGCCGCCGCGGAAATACTGGAGGTTAGCCGCGGCCCAGCGGGTCGCTTCCAGGCAGGCGTTCGCGTCCGCCTCGGTGACGTCCCACCAGGGCTTCATGACCGACTTGCCGTCCGGCCCCTTTTCGCGGCCGTTGCCGTCCAGCGCCGAAGCGCCCGAGTTGATCAAATGCATGAAGCCGTTGGCCGCGCCGCCCGTGGGCTTCCAGCCGGTCACCCGCTGCACCGCGTCGGGGCTCCAGTATGTACGCACATCAGAGAACACCGTCGCCTGATTGGTCAGCAGATGGAGGAACAGCATGGCCATGCCGTTGAGCGTGTCGTTTTCGGTCGCGAAGGTGTACGCCTCGCGGATGCCGTTCCAGTCGAAGCTCGAGTTGAGGATGGCTTCCATGAAGTCGCCGTTGGGCTTGTAGTCGGTCCACTGCCGCTGGCCCTGGAACCCGCCGACAATCGCGTTGCGGCCCAGTGCCTCCTCGTGGAAGCCCATCTCGGCGAGCTTGGGATTGCCCTTCATGATATCGCGGCAGATGATCGCCATCTTACACACGAATTCCCATTCGGCGGCCTTCTGCTCCGCGTTATGGGGATGCGCGTTGAAGTCGTCGCCCGGCTTGCAGTTCGCCTTGGTCCAAGCGAGCGCCTTCTCAAATTCCTCGTGGTCATAAATACCCAAATCGATACGGCGCAGAATTTCCGACATGTCCACCCACTCGGCGCGGATACCGAAGTATTTCTGCATCAGATCGGGATTGAGGAAGGAGCCGGCAATGCCCATGGCCACCGAGCCGATGCCCACATACGCCTTGTTGCGCATCGCGCCCACCGACACGGCCGCTTTCGCGAAACGCAGGATCTTTTCCTGCACGTCGGCCGGAATGGTGCGATCCTCCATGTCCTGCACATCGTGGCCGTAAATGCTGAACGCCGGCAGGCCCCGCTGCGCATGGGCCGCCATCGCCGCCGCCAAATACACCGCGCCCGGGCGCTCGGTGCCGTTGAAGCCCCATACCGCCTTGATGGTCAGCGGATCCAGGTCCATCGTCTCGCTGCCGTAGCACCAGCAGGGCGTAACCGACAGGGTCGCGCACACGCCGTTGTTCTTGAATTTCTCGGCGCAGGCCGCTGCCTCCTCGCCGCCGCCGATGGTGCCGTCCGCGATGACGCACTCCACCTTGCTGCCGTCCGGATGACGCAGATTGGATTCGATCAGTTCCTTGGCCGCCACGGCCATGCCCATCGTCTGCTCCTCGAGGCCCTCGCGGATGCCGCCCCAGCGGCCGTCGATAACAGGGCGAATGCCGATTTTTACCGTCGTTTTCATGCTGCTAATCCTTCCCTTCTGATAAAATAGAAAGTTTCCAGCATGGACAATCGTCCATCTAACTGAATTGTACTGGATCTTTTTCCGGATTTATAGTAGAATACTAGGAGAAACTAGCACGATATTCTGATTTTGTCGAGAATCATACTAATGAAAGCGGACAAGGAGGTCCTCTTATGCCCTTTTCCCATAAACCGCAGATGGACAAGCTGCGCCGTCTGCTCATCGATTATTACGACGTGACTGGCCAGCGCATCGGCATTTTCGATGCGGACGGCCGGCTGCTCATGGTGCACCCCGAACCGCATTGCGCCTTTTGCAGCTGGATACGCAGCAGCGAAACGGGCCGCCTGCGCTGCCGCGCCTGCGACACGGAGGGCATGCGGGAGGCGAACCGCACCGGCAAGCCGGTGGTGTACCGCTGCCATGCCGGCCTTATCGAAGTGGGGGCCCCCATTCTGGAGGAGGACGGTTCCACAGGCGGTTACATCATGTTCGGTCAGCTGCTGTATGATGTGGATCTGACCGGTCAGTGGGAGGAAACCCGCCGCCGCTGCGCCGATATATTCCCCGACACCTCCATGCTGCAGCCGGCCTTCCACCGGGTGCGGCGGCTTTCCCCCGGCTATATTGAAGCGACCACCCATATACTGGATGCCTGTGTCGGGTATATCCGGCTGGAGCGCCTGATGAAACGGCGGCAAGGCGGCCTGTGGGAAGCGATGCAGACTTATATCGAGCGTCACCTCACCCGGCCTTTCACCCTGGCCGAGATGGCAGAGGAACTCAACGTCAGCGTAGCCACCCTCTGCGCGGCCGCCCGGGACAACAGCGGCAAGACGATTGGCCGCCTTACGCTGGAGGGCCGCCTCTCTTTGGCGCTCGAGCTGCTCGAGAAGACCGACCTGCCCATTTCGGAGGTGGCCGAACGGGCGGGCATACCCGATTACAACTATTTTTCCCGCCTGTTCCGGCGGGAGAAGGGCCTATCCCCGCGGGAATACCGCACGGCGCACCGCGCCGGTCACCTCCCCGCAGAAAAATAGCTCCCTTTTCAAAAAGCGTCATATTGCTCCTGCGATTTGCATACTATCTACTATGATTTTCGGATGAGGTGATAGTGTGAAGGGAGCCGTTGAGGGCAGAGCCGTGGAGCTGGGCGAATACATTATAGAAAATAATGCGACGGTCCGAGCCGCCGCCAAGAAGTTTCATATAAGCAAATCTACCGTACATAAGGACGTTTCCGATCGGCTGCGCGCTGTTAATCCGCAGCTGTACGTACGCGTGCGCAGCGTGCTCGACATCAACAAGGCACAGCGTCATATCCGCGGCGGCATGGCCACCCGGGAAAAATACCGGCACGACGAAGACGACACATGAGAAGAAGCTGCTGCAGAACGCCTTGTTTTGCAGCAGCTTCTTGTTATAGCGTCGCTTTTGTTCAGGGCTTCTGCGCAAGCTCATCAATAAAAGCGGGCAGTATCTGCTCAAAATCGACCCCATACCGCGCCTCAAAATCGGTTTCCAGTGTGGCGAGGATGCTATTATAGGTCAAATGGATGGCCGTCTGCGCGGCCCGCGCCAAATCCATGCCGTTTATCAGGCCCGCGACCAGGCCGCTGGAAAAGACATCCCCTGTCCCGTGGAAATAGCCGTCCACCTTGGGGGTGGAAACATAGGAGAAGGTATTGGTTTCCCGGTCAAACGACGCCGCACCGATGGTGGAAGCGTCATACTGTACGCCCGTGATGACCACCTTGTCGGGGCCGAGCGCGGCCATGCCGGTCAGCAGCTCCCGAATATAGTGTTCCGTATAGCCGAGCTCCTGATAGGGCATGCCGAGCAGCAGGCACGCTTCCGTGATATTGGGAATGGCAACATGCGCCTTGGCCACGAGCCTGGCCATGCCCGCCGGAAAATCCGCCGAAAAGGCGGGATATAAGCTGCCGTTATCCGCCATGACGGGATCCACGGCAATCAGCGTCTGCTCGGTGCACAGTTCATCGAACACATGCGAAATAATGTCCAGCTGCCTTTCGGAGCCCAGATATCCCGTGTAAATGCCGTCGTTGTGCACGTTCAGCGTTTTCCAGTGCCGGACAATCGGTTCGATATCGTCCGTCAGGTCGCGGAAGGTATAGTTTTCAAAACCGGCCGTGTGGGTGGACAAAATGGCCGTGGGAATAATGCGGGTTTCGATCCCCGCCGCCGACAGGATGGGAAGCGCCACCGTCAGGGAGCATCTTCCCATGCAGGATATGTCATGAATCGCCACTACTTTTTTACGCATGATACTGTCTCCTTTTATAATGGTATGCAGGGCCGTCCGCTTCATGGGCGGTCCTCCGTACCGTAGCTTTGCAGCACCTGTTCCGCCGCGCGCACGCCGTCCACCGCCGCCGAGGTGATGCCGCCGGCGTAGCCGGCGCCCTCGCCGCAGGGAAAAAGCCCGCGCACCGCCGATTCGCCCCGCTCGTCCCGAAGCAGCCGTACCGGCGAGGAGGAACGGGACTCCACACCCGTCAGCAGCGCATCCGGCCGGTCAAAGCCCACCAGCTGCTGCCCGAACCGCGGCAGGGCGGCCCGCAGCGACGCGGCCACCACCGGCGGCAGGCAGCCGCGCAGGTCGGCGAGCTCCACCCCCGGCAAATATGAGGGCTTCACCCCGCCGAACGCCGTCGACGCGCGCTCCTGCAAAAAATCCCCCACCAGCTGCACCGGCGCACGGTAATGGCCGCCGCCCAGACGGAATGTCTCCTGCTCCAGCCGGCGCTGAAAGGCCACGCCGGCCAGCGGGTGATCCGAGCCGTAGTCGGCCGACCCCACCCCGACGAGCAGCGCGCTGTTGGAGTTTTCCGCGTCCCGTGCATGTTCGCTCATCCCGTTGACGACCAGACCGCCCTCTTCCGACGCGGCGGCGACCACCTCGCCGCCCGGGCACATGCAGAAGGTATAGACGCCCCGTCCTCCCGGCACGCGGCAGGCCAGCTTGTACTCCGCGGCCCCCAGCGCCGGATGCCCGGCAAAGCGGCCGTACTGGCTTTTATCGATAAGCGCGCGCGGGTGCTCGATACGCACGCCGACGGCGAACGCCTTCTGCTCCATCGGCACCCCGCGCGCATACAGCATGGCAAAGGTGTCCCGGGCGCTGTGCCCGATGGCGAGAATCACCCGGTCGCAGACGATTTCCCGTTCCCCCTCGGGCGTATGCGCGTGCAGCCCGTGCACCGCGCCTCCTTCCAACAGCAAATCCGTGACCCGCCAGCCGAATCGCACCTCACCGCCCAGGCGCTCTATTTCCTGCCGCAGGCTCCGCACGACGCGGCGCAGCCGATCGGTGCCGATGTGCGGCTTGGCCTGCCAGAGGATATCCTCCGCCTGTCCCGCGCGCGCCAGCTGTTCCAGCACATAGCGGCAGCGCGGGTCCTTGATGCCGGTATGCAGCTTGCCGTCCGAAAAGGTGCCGGCGCCTCCTTCTCCGAACTGCACATTGGAGGCCGGATCCAGCTGCCCCGTCTGTCGAAATGTCTCCACATCGCGCTGCCGCGTGTCCACATCGCGCCCCCGTTCCAGCAGCAGCGGCGGAACCCCGGCGCGTGCGAGGACCAGCGCCGCGAACAGCCCCGCCGGGCCGCCGCCCACCACCACGGGCCGATTCTGCGGCAAGGCGCCCGTATACACCGGCGGCGCATAGTTTCCAGCAGGCGCCGGCGAGGCCCGCCCGTTCAGCCGGCGGAGCAGGGCCGCTTCGTCCCCCTGGACCGTGAGATCAAGCGAGAACAGGAAATGCACCGCCTCCTTGCGCCGCGCGTCCACCGATCGCTTGACCACCCGCACGTCCTGCAGCGACGACGCCGGCACCCCCACCGCCTTGGCCGCCGCGCGGCGCAGCGATTCCTCCGTATAGGCCAGCGGCATGCGCAGGCCGGTTATCCGTATCATAGCCGTTCCCCTTCCAGACGATCGGCGATGGCATGCGCCGCCGCATGGGCGGACGACCATGCCCACTGCAGATTGAACCCGCCGCAGTCGCCGTCGATATCCAGCACCTCGCCCGCCGCATACAGGCCCTTGACGCGGCGGGAGGCCATGGTGACCGGGTCGAAGCCGGCGGTGGATACGCCGCCCGCCGTCACCTGGGCGTTTTCGAAGCCCCTGGTGCCCGTCACCTCGATGCGCCAGCCCTTGACCATGCCCGCCAGCCGCCGCACGTCGCCGTCGGTCAGCGAGGCCGCCGGCGCGGACAGCGAAAAGCCCGCCGCCCGCAGCAGCGTCTGGCCGAGCCGCTTTTGTACAAGGCCGGTGAAATAATCCTCCAGCGTCCGCCCCGCGAGCGAGCGCCGGGCCGCCAGCCGTTTACGCGTCTCCTGTTCGCCCAGCGAAGGCAGCAGATCGAGCACCGCCTCCATCCGGCCGCGCCGTCCCCCCTGCACCCAGGCGGCTGCATGCCGGGAAATCTGCATCACCGCCGGACCGGACAGGCCGTATTCGGTGAACAGAATTTCGTCCGTTTCCCGGGCCAGTGCCCGCCCGTCCAGCCAAAGGGAGGCCGTCCCATCCACACGCACTCCTTTGAGCGCCCGCAGAAAGGTGGTGTCGGTCTTGAGCTGTACAATGGAGGGAAACAGCGGTGTGCGCTCGTGCCCGCACGCCGTAAGCAGCGCATAGCCGTCCGTCCCGCCACCAAGCGCCGGGGCCGCCGCCCCGCCGCAGCAGACAAGCACCTGCCGCGCCTGCACCTGCCCGTCCGGCAATGTGAGGACAAAGCCTCCCTTTTCCGGGCGCAGCGCCCGCACTGCCGCCTCGCAGCGGGTTTCCACGCCGCGCGCGGCCGCCTGCAGCCGCAGGCAGTCGAGCACCGCCGCCGCCTGCGCGGGCAGCGGATAGACCCGGCCATCCTCCCGCGCCGCGCATTCCACCCCGATGGAAGCGAAAAAGCGCATGGCCTCCGTGGGCGGAAAAGCCGCAAGCGCCGGCCGCACAAAGGCGGGATCCGCTCCGTGATAATGGGAGGGCTTCGCATGCAGGTTGGTGATGTTGCAGGTGCCGTTGCCCGTCGCGAGCAGCTTTTTGCCCACCCGCGGCCCCTTCTCCAGCAGAAGCAGCCGGGCGCGCAGCCCGCGCTCCCGGCAGGTCTCTCCCAAGAATACCGCCGCCGCCAGGCCCGCCGCCCCGCCGCCGATCACCACCGCATCGTATCGCATCGCCGTCCATCCTCCCGCGCGCCGTTATAGGGTACAGTATACCGCATCCCTCCCGGCTTGACAAGGGCACGGCCAAAACAGCGGCGTATAAGCGGACGACATGCCCGGTGTCGTCAAAGCTGCAAAACGCCTGTTCCCTCTTAAGCGGGAACAGGCGTTGCATGCGGTCTATCTTTTCCTGTCGCCGGCATCGGTCTTCTCACGGGAGCAGCCCCCGCTGTACGGACAGCCGCTGCAGCCCCCGCCGCAGCCGGTTTTGCCCCGTCGCCTGCGCCACTGCCAGGCGGCGATCGCCACCGCGACGCATCCGACGGCCAGGATCAGAACGATCCAGTCTGCCGCGCTCATTCCGTCGTCTCCGGCGCGGTTTTCCCCCGTCTGAACAGCGTGCGCAGCCCTTTAAATATCTCCATAATCACCAGCGGGGCCACCGACAGGCCCGCCACAATGCCCCAGGCTTCGGCGCTCATTCCCACCAGGCCGAACAGCCCCTGCAGCACCGGAATCACCAGTACCGCCAGCATCAGCAGCAGCGAGATGAAAAATGCACCCACCATATATTTGTTGGTGTGGAAGCCCACGCGGAACAGCGAGTGGGACGACCGCACATTGAAGGCATGCACCAGCTGCGAAATGGCCAGCACGGCGAAGACCATCGTCTCGCCCAGCGCCACATTCGCCTGCGCCGAACTCATGAACAGCGTATCCCAGAACCCGGCGTCCGGCGCCGCCCCGAGGAAGCGCGATCCGATCATATAGGCCGCCAAGGCCAGCAGGCCCACCATCATGCCCTGCCAAATCGCCTGCACACCCAGCCCGTGCGCAAAAATGCTCTCGTTCTTTTTGCGCGGCGGACGCGACATGACGTCGCTCTCCACCGGCTCCACACCAAGGGCGAGGGCGGACAGGCTGTCGGTGACGAGGTTTATCCACAGCAGCTGCATGGGCAGCAGCGGGGATTCCCGCCACAGCAGCATCGCACCGAAAACGGTCAGGATTTCGCCGAGATTGCAGGACAGCAGGAAATGCACCGCCTTGCGGATATTGTCATAGATGCCGCGGCCCTCCCGGACGGCGGTGACGATGGTGGCGAAGTTGTCGTCGGTCAGGGTCATGTCCGCGGCGCCCTTGGCCACGTCGGTGCCCGTGATACCCATGGCGCAGCCGATGTCCGCCGCCTTGAGGGCCGGCGCGTCGTTGACGCCGTC
>CABSLQ010000077.1 GCA_902478605.1 uncultured Oscillospiraceae bacterium | reverse complement strand
TAGAGGGGATCAAAAGAGGGGATAAAGAGCAGACGCTGCTGGGGGTTACGGGCTCTGGTAAGACGTTCACCATGGCCAATGTTATCGCCCAGGTAAATAAGCCCACCCTGGTGCTGGCGCATAATAAAACGCTGGCCGCCCAGCTGTGTTCGGAGTTCCGCGAATTTTTTCCGGAGAACGCCGTCGAATACTTTGTCTCCTATTATGACTATTACCAGCCGGAGGCGTATATCCCCTCCACGGACACGTATATTGAAAAGGATTCCGCCATCAACGACGAGATCGACAAGCTGCGCCATTCGGCGACGTCGGCATTGTCCGAGCGGCGGGACGTCATCATCGTGGCCAGTGTTTCCTGTATATATTCCCTGGGCGATCCCATCGATTACCGCAGCATGGTGATTTCGCTGCGCCCCGGCATGCAGAAATCGCGGGACGAGTTGCTCGCCAAGCTGGTGGATCTGCAGTATGAGCGCAACGACATCAACTTTGTGCGCAACAAGTTCCGGGTGCGGGGAGACGTGGTGGAAATTTTCCCCGCTTACACGAGCGATACCGTCATCCGCGTGGAGTTCTTTGGGGACGAGATCGACCGCATCAGCGAAATCAATCCCTTGACCGGCGAACTGAAGGGCGTTATTAACCACGCGGCCATTTTTCCCGCCTCCCATTACATCGTACCGAAGGAAAAGATGGAGAAGGCCATCGCGGAAATCGAAACAGAGCTGGAGGAGCGGGTGGAATGGTTCAAGCAGGAGGGCAAGCTGCTCGAAGCGCAGCGCATTCTCCAGCGCACCCGGTACGATATCGAGATGCTGCGGGAGATCGGCATGTGCAAGGGCATCGAGAACTATTCCCGTGTGCTCTCCGGCCGGGCGCCCGGATCGATGCCGTGTACCCTGCTAGATTATTTCCCGGAGGATTACCTGCTTTTCGTGGACGAGTCGCATGTCACCCTGCCGCAGGTGCGCGGCATGTTTGGCGGTGACTTCGCCCGTAAAAAGAGCCTGGTGGATTATGGCTTCCGTCTGCCCAGCGCGTTCGACAACCGGCCGCTCAACTTCGACGAGTTCTACGGGCATATTCATCAGGCGGTTTTTGTCAGCGCCACGCCCGGCGAGCTCGAGCGGGAAAAGAGCACCCAGGTGGTGGAACAGGTCATCCGCCCCACCGGTCTGACCGACCCGGAGATCAGCGTGCGCCCCGTGGAAGGGCAGATCGACGATCTCATGGAGGAGATCCGGCAGCGGGCCGCCCGCAGCGAGCGGGTGCTTGTCACCACCCTGACCAAAAAGATGGCGGAGGATCTCACCACCTTCCTCGACAACAACGGTGTGAAGGTCCGTTATATGCACCACGACATTGACACGATGGAGCGCATGGAAATCATCCGCGACCTGCGCTTGGGCGAGTTCGACGTGCTCGTGGGCATCAACCTGCTGCGGGAGGGCCTCGATATCCCGGAGGTGTCGCTTGTGGCGATTCTCGACGCGGATAAGGAGGGCTTCCTCCGGTCGGAGACCTCGCTGGTGCAGACCATCGGCCGCGCGGCGCGCAACGCCGGCGGGCAGGTCATCATGTACGCCGACCAGGTCACCCCGTCCATGGAACGGGCCATCCTTGAGACCAACCGCCGCCGCGCGATTCAGATGCAGTATAACGAGGCGCACGGCATCGTGCCCAAAACCATCGTCAAAGACGTGCGCGACGTCATTGAGATCACCTCCAGGCAGAAGAAGGGCGCGGACAAGTCCTACAAGAAGCTGAGCAAGGCGGAACGGATCCAGCTCATCGAGCAGATGACCCGCGAGATGAAGAACGCCGCCAAGCTGCTCGAATTCGAACACGCCGCTTATCTGCGGGACGAGATCGAAAAACTGAAAAAGCTGTAAGACCGCCATGCGATTTTTCTTCAAAAAGGGCTGACTTTATGCCGTCAGCCCTTTTTGCCGGCCGGGTGCCCCTCTTATCCCACCGCTTTCCGCTCTCTGCGTAAAAAGAGGGGAGACGGCGGTTGACACGGACAAGCGTTGGGTGTAGAATGGACGAGAACGTTTGTTTGGTGCTCCGTCCGGTTCCCGCCGAACGAGGCGGAGCACCGGCCGGGTTCTATTTTCTGTACAGAAAGGTATACGCGCTATGCAGAACACGAAACTCATTATAAAAGGCGCCCGTGAGCATAACCTGAAAAACGTGGATCTGGAGATTCCGCGGGACAAGCTGGTGGTCTTCACCGGCATTTCGGGGTCGGGCAAGTCATCGCTCGCCTTCGACACCATTTACGCTGAGGGGCAGCGCCGCTATGTCGAAAGCCTCTCCTCCTACGCGAGGCAGTTCCTCGGTCAGATGGAGAAGCCGGACCTCGATTATATTGAGGGCCTGTCGCCTGCCATCTCCATCGACCAGAAAACCACCTCCAAAAACCCCCGGTCCACCGTGGGCACCGTGACCGAGATTCACGACTATCTGCGCCTGCTGTACGCGCGCATTGGTATTCCGCACTGTCCCGTGTGCGGCCGTGAAATCCGGCAGCAGACGGTGGATCAGATCGTCGATCGGATTCTGGAGCTGGAGGAGGGAACGCGCATTCAGCTGCTCGCTCCCATTGTGCGCGGCCGCAAGGGCGAATACGTCAAGGAATTCGAGTCGGCCCGCAAATCGGGCTATGCTCGGGTGCGGGTGGACGGCCAGATGTACGATTTGAGCGAATCGATTAAGCTGGAAAAGAACAAAAAGCACACCATCGAGATAGTGGTGGACCGCCTCGTGGTGAAGCCGGATATCAAGGGCCGCCTGGCCGATTCGGTGGAAACGGCTACCGCCTTGTCGGGGGGGCTGCTGACGGTGGACGTCGTTGGGGGAGAGGAGCTGTCCTTTTCCCAGAACTACGCCTGTCCCGAGCACGGCGTGAGCATTGAGGAGCTGTCTCCCCGCATGTTCTCCTTCAACAATCCCTTCGGCGCCTGCCCCAAATGCACCGGCCTGGGCATGTATATGTCGATGGATCCCGCGCGCATTATCCCGGACAAAAAGCTGTCCATCCGCCAGGGCGCCATCAACGCCAGCGGCTGGAACTATAAGGATGGCGGCACCATCGCCCAGATGTATTACGAGGGGCTGGCCGCGCATTACGGCTTTTCGCTGGATACGCCGGTGAAGGATTTGCCTAAAAAGGTGATGGACGTGCTGCTTTACGGCACCAGGGGGGAGAAGATCCGCCTGGTGCGGCAGAAGGAATACGGCCACGGCGAATACCAGACCGAGTTTGAAGGCGTGATAAACAACCTGCAGCGCCGGTATAAGGAAACGACCAGCGAATGGATGCGCGAGGAGCTGGAAACCTACATGAGCGAGGTGCCCTGCCCCGACTGCCACGGCGACCGCCTGCGCCCCGAAAGCCTCGCCGTCACGGTGGGGGGGATCCACATCTCGGAATTCTCGCGCAAATCGGTGGCCGATGCCCTCGCCTTTCTGGATCAGCTGGAGCTGACCGAACGGGAACACCTCATCGGTGACCGGATCCTCAAGGAGATCCGCGAACGCCTCGGCTTTCTGCAGAGCGTGGGGCTGGAATACCTTAACCTGTCCCGCGCGTCGGGCACCCTGTCGGGCGGTGAAAGCCAGCGTATCCGCCTCGCTACCCAGATCGGGTCCTACCTGATGGGGGTGCTGTACATTCTGGACGAGCCGAGCATCGGCCTGCACCAGCGGGACAATGACAAGCTGCTCGCTACGCTGCAGCGGCTGCGCGATTTGGGCAACACCCTCATCGTAGTGGAGCACGACGAGGACACCATGCGGGCCGCCGACTGGATCGTGGACGTGGGCCCGGGCGCGGGCGTGCACGGCGGCAATATCCTCTATTCTGGTCCGGCGGCCGACATCGTGCACTGCAAAGAGTCGATAACGGGCCAGTATCTCAGCGGCCGGCGGCGTATTCCGCTGCCCGAAAAGCGGCGTCCCGGATCGGGCAAGCTGCTCACCGTCAAGGGGGCGAGCGAAAACAACCTGAAAAATATCGACGTGTCCTTCCGGCTGGGCGCCTTCAACTGCGTGACGGGGGTGTCAGGATCGGGCAAATCCTCCCTGGTCAACGAAATATTGTACAAGCGGCTGGCCGCCGAGCTCAACGGTGCGCACACCCATCCCGGTGCGCATAAGGAGCTGCTGGGCCTTGAGGAGCTGGACAAGGTCATCGACATCGATCAGTCGCCTATCGGCCGCACCCCGCGGTCCAATCCGGCGACCTATACCGGCGTGTTCAACGATATCCGCGAGCTGTACGCCTCCACGGCGGACGCCAAGATGCGCGGCTTCAACGCGGGCCGGTTCTCCTTCAATGTCAAGGGCGGCCGGTGCGAAGCGTGCCAGGGCGACGGCATCATCAAGATCGAAATGCATTTTCTGCCCGATATTTATGTCCCCTGCGAGGTGTGCAAGGGACACCGGTATAATCGGGAAACGCTCGAAGTAAAATATAAGGGCAAAAGCATCGACGACGTGCTCAACATGACGGTGGAGGAAAGCGTCGCGTTTTTTGCCAGCATCCCCAAGATCGCCCGCAAGCTGCAGACGCTGCAGGACGTGGGTCTCGGCTATATCCAGGTGGGGCAGCCCGCGACCACCCTGTCGGGCGGCGAGGCGCAGCGCGTCAAGCTGGCCACCGAGCTGGCCCGGCGCGCCACCGGCCGCACCATCTATATCCTGGACGAACCCACCACCGGCCTGCATACCGCCGATGTGCACCGGCTTATTGAGGTGCTGCAGAAGCTGGTGGACGCAGGCAACACGGTGGTGGTCATCGAGCATAACCTGGACGTCATCAAGACGGCCGACTATGTCATTGACCTAGGCCCGGAGGGCGGCGACCGCGGCGGTACCCTCGTCGCCTGCGGCACACCGGAGGAAGTCGCCCGGGTGGACGCCTCTTATACCGGCCAGTATCTCAAAAAAATGCTGGAAAACGGCTGAAACGGCGCAGGATTTACAGCCACGTGAAGGAATATTTACAAATCTTTCATATACTGCCGGTTCCTTTACGGTATGATAAGTACCGGAGCAAACGGGATCGCCGTGCCCCGCATTCGGCCCGTGCGGCAGAGGTTGGGACAGTATGTTTGGCTATGTGCGCATATACAAACCGGAACTGAAAATGGCGGAGTTCGATCAGTATCAGGGAGTGTACTGCTCTCTGTGCAAGGAGCTGGGCAAGCGGTACGGCGTATGGTCCCGCATGACGCTCAGCTACGACTTTACCTTTCTGGCGGTTTTCCGCATGGCCCTGACCGACGGTTGCACCGGATTTCATAAGGGGCGCTGCACCTTCAATCCGTTCAAAAAGCGGTTGTGTCTGCGGGAGAATGCCCATGTGGCCTTTGCCGCCGACGCGGCTACCATGCTGGTGTACTACAAGCTGCGGGACAATGTGGCGGACAAGGGGTTCTGGCGCGGACTGCCGGCAAGGCTGCTGCTTCCCTTCGCGTCCTCGGCGCGTAAAAAGGCGGCGGCGCGGTACCCCGAGCTGCACGACACCATCGCCGCCTGCATGCGCGAACAGGCGGAGCTGGAGGCGGCGGGGTGTTCCTCCATCGACGCGGCGGCGGAACCGTCTGCCAAGATGCTGGCCGCCCTCGCGTGTATGGACGCCGCCGACGAGCAGCAGCGGATGGTGCTCGACCGGTTCGGGTATTGCCTGGGCCGCTGGATTTATCTGACCGACGCGGTGGACGATCTGCCCGCCGATCTGGAAACGGGCGGCTATAACCCCTATATCCTGTCCCGCGGCCTCAAGCGGGGGGACACGGAAGGGGTGCGCGAGACGCAGCAGTATGCGCTGCTGACGCTCAACGCCTGCCTGGCAGAATGTATCGCTGCCTATAACCTGTTGACCATACACCGGTTTGACGGGATTCTGCGCAATATCCTCGAATGGGGCATGCCTGCCGCCCAACGGGAGGCAGCCGCCGGACCGAAACCAAAAATCGATGCCGCGGCACAAGAGAAGGAGCCTGGAAAAGCGTGAACGATCCGTATAAGGTACTGGGAATATCGCCGAATGCGACGGATGACGAGGTCAAGGCCGCTTACCGCGAACTGGCCCGCAAGTATCATCCGGACAACTATACCAACAATCCGCTGTCCGACCTGGCCCAGCAGAAGATGCAGGAGATCAACGAGGCGTACGATACCATCATCCGCATGCGCAAGCAGGGCGGAAGCGGTGGAACCGGCGCTTCCGCCCCAGGGGGCAGCTCGCGGTATTACGATATCCGCAATATGGTCAATACCGGCCGGGTAGTGGACGCCGAGGTGCTGCTGGACGGCACACCGGTGGGTTCCCGTGACGCCGAATGGTATTTCCTCAAGGGAAGCGTCCTATATAAGAAGGGCTGGCTGGAAGAGGCGTACAACCATTTTGCCACCGCCGTGCGCATGGATCCGGGCAACATGGAATACCGTACCGCTCTCAACCAGATGAATATGCAGCGGCAAACCGGCGGCTACCGCACCAGCCGGCAGAATCATTCGGGCGGCTGCTCCGGCTGCGATATGTGCAGCGGGCTGCTTTGCGCCGACTGCTGCTGCGAATGTGCAGGGGGCGACCTCATCAGCTGCTGTTAAGATGAGAAGGATCGAAAAAAGCCCGCTCATCCGGAAGGCCGTCTCTGGTGCGGCTTTGTGAAGAACTCGGCGGGTCGCCCCCTAACGGCGGCCCGCCTTTTGTGTGTCCCCATAAGACGTCGCGCCGCTTGAGGTGCGCGAAGAAATGAGACTGTAAAGGGGAAACCGTTTACCAATTCGGTTGTATCGAGGCCGTCGTCTTTGTCTTGCTGGCGAGGCACGGGACGGGCAATCGGCTGTCTTGGGACCGGCCGGGCCGGCGGACCGACCGGTGCGCTGCCCGCCGTCATGTATGCGGTCTGGAGAACCTGTCCGTCTGTTTCAGAGAAGCCGGCCGTTCATCGGGGCAGGGGAGATTGCCTGCAGGGCCGCGTGCCGGCTCGCCACCTGTTGTATTCCATTCCGAAAGGAAGCGTCGCCATGAAACAAAGTGCCAAAATTGCGCTGTGCGGCATTCTGTGTGCCCTTTCGTTGGTATGCATGCTGCTGACCGTTCTGCCCATCTCCCAGATGGGGCTGCCCGCCCTGGCGGGGGTGGTGCTGCTGCCCGTCATTCTGGAAATCGGGGTGAAGTGGGGCTGGCTGTCCTATGCCTGCGTTGCGCTGCTTTCGCTGCTCATCACCCCGTCGGTGGAGGCCAAGGTGCTCTTCGTCATCTTTTTCGGCTATTATCCGGTGCTCAAGGCCCTCATCGAACGGCTGCGCCGCCTCTGGCTGGAATGGGTGATTAAGCTCGCCGTGTTCAACACGGCGATGGTCGCATCGTACGGCGCGCTCGTCTGGCTCTTTGACTTCCCGATGAGCGAGTTCAAGATTTTCGGTTTCAACCTGCCGCTCTTGCTGCTGGCGATTGCCAACGTGGCCTTTATTTTATACGATATCGCCCTGACCGGGGTGGTCACCACCTATCTGCGGGTGCTGCATCCTCGGGTGGCACGCCTGTTTCATCTGTAGTTTTTGCAGGAATGCGGATTTTCACTTGCATTTTTCCCGCAAACGCATTACAATAGAAAGACGAGATGAACGGGAGCGAATGCCGCCCGCCGAAGGGCAGACAGGAAAAGACCTGGCCGCCGGTACGAGGCGGCGGTTTGCTTGCAGCGCGGCTGGGTGCCGCCGTTACTGGCCCTGGCATGCACTGTCGGCTTGCCGGCGCCGCAGCGCGGCCGAGGGCGTCTGTCGCGGAGCGACCGGCCTGTACCGGATGGGGCAGGCTGTGTTCGCTTCTGTTCATCTGAAAACGTGCAAGTGGAGAGGTGCCTTCCTTGAAGACAAACCTGATTGCCCATATCGCGGCGTGCTCCCCTTCCTTTTCCAAGGGACAGAAGCGCATCGCGCAGTATATTGTGGAACATTATGACACCGCCGCCTTCATGACCGCCTTCCGTCTGGGCGAAACGGTGGGGGTGAGCGAATCGACGGTGGTGCGCTTCGCCGCCGAACTGGGATTTGACGGTTACCCCCAGCTGCAGAAGGCGATGCAGGAGCTGATCCGCAGCCGGCTGACCACCGTGCAGCGCATTCAGGTCACCCGGGCCCGCATGGCGGACGACGAGGTGCTCGACAACGTGATGGCCTGCGACATGGCCAATATCCGCCAGACGCTTGAGGAGCTGCCGCGCGATGTCTTTTATCGGGCGGTGGACGCGGTGGTGGACGCCCGGCGGGTCTATATTTTCGGGGCGGGCAGCTGCCGCGCCCTGGCGAACTTTCTCAATTACTATTTCAAGCTGCTGCTGCCCGACGTGCGCCTCATTTATACGTCGAGCGAGACGGAGATTCTCGAGGAGCTGCTCCATATCGAGGAATGCGACGCCATCGTGGGGCTGAGCTTTCCGCGCTATTCCAGCAAGGCGGTCAAGGCGCTGCACTTTGCGCATTCCCGCCATGCCAGGATCATTGCCATTACCGACAGCGAACTGTCGCCCATCGCGGAATACGCGACCTATCTGCTGCTTGCGCACAGCGACATGGCCACCATTGTGGATTCGCTCGTCGCGCCGCTGAGCATTCTCAACGCCCTGATCGTGGCGGTCTCGCTGCGCAAGATGGAGAGCAACACCGAAAACCTCGAAGAACTCGAGCGCCTGTGGAAAACCTATCAGGTGTACCAGACCTTTTCGGACACCTCCGAACCGGAGGAACGATAACCATGCCGATTCTTGTTGTGGGCGGTGGCGCGGCCGGTCTGCTGGCCGCGGGCAGCGCTGCCAGGCGGGGGCTCGACGTCACCCTGCTCGAACGCAATCCCCGCATGGCCCGCAAGGTGATGATCACCGGGAAGGGTCGCTGCAACGTCACCAATAACTGTTCGGTGGAGCAGTTCATCGCCCATGTGCCGGCAAACGGCCGGTTTTTGTACAGCGCACTGTCCCGCTTTTCGCCGCAGGATATGATGGCGCTGCTCGAGGAACTGGGCGTGCCGCTCAAGACCGAACGGGGCGACCGGGTGTTTCCCTGCTCGGACAAGGCGGTGGACGTGGTGGACGCGCTGGTGAAATACGCGCGGGAGGGCGGATGCCGCTTCCGACAGGGCCGCGCCGTGCGGCTGCTTCTCGAGGACGGTGCCTGCCGCGGCGTAGAACTGGAAACAGGGGAGACGCTGCGCGCTGACGCGGTGGTGGTGTGCACCGGCGGCTTGTCCTATCCGCTGACCGGATCGACGGGGGATGGTTATGCCCTTGCCCGGCAGGCGGGGCATACGATTGTGGAACCGCGCCCGTCCCTGGTGCCGCTCGTCTCGCCCGACGCCTTTTGTGCCGCCATGCAGGGGTTATCCCTCAAAAACTGCGCCCTGCGCGCGGTGGATAATCGGACGGGGGCGACGATCTGCTCCGATCTCGGCGAGATGCTCTTCACCCATTTCGGCGTGTCCGGCCCCATGGTGCTCAGCGCGAGCGCTCATATGCGGGATATGGCGCCGGAACGCTATACCCTGTATATCGACTGGAAGCCCGGCCTGACGCCCGAGCAGCTGGACGCCCGGCTGCTGCGCGACTGGGATGCCGCGAAAAACAGCGATATTCAAAACGCGCTGGGCAGCCTGCTGCCCCGCAAGAGCATTTCCGTTATGCTGCGGCAGGCGGCGATTCCGCCCGATAAAAAGTGCCACTCCGTCACCCGGGAGGAGCGGCGGCGCTTTGCTGCGCTGCTCAAAAGCTTCCCGGTGCGGGTGAGCGGCTTCCGCCCGGTGGAGGAAGCCATCGTCACCGCCGGCGGAGTCAGCCTGCGGGAAATCAACGCCAAAACCATGGCTTCCAAAAAGGCGGCCGGCCTGTATTTTGCGGGGGAAGTGCTGGATCTGGACGGGTATACAGGCGGGTTTAACCTGCAGATCGCCTTTTCCACCGGGATGGCCGCCGGACAAAGCGTATAACAAGCAGGAGGACGTTTTTTATGACCAAACCCTTTGCCATCGCCATCGACGGCCCATCGGGCGCGGGAAAAAGCACCATTGCCCGCATTCTCGCCCGGCGGCTTGGCTTTTTGTATGTGGATACCGGCGCGCTGTACCGCACCGTCGGCCATTACGCCCTGACCAAAGGGGTGCAGCCCGGCGACGCCGCCGCGGTGGAACCGCTCCTCGAGGGACTGGAACTCGCGTTGCGCTACGTCGAAGGGGAGCAGCACGTCTTTGCCAACGGCGAGGATGTGAGCGCGCTCATCCGCACACCGGAGGTGTCCATGGCGGCTTCCGCCGTGTCCGCCCTGCCGGCGGTGCGCCGTTTTCTGTTCCAGATGCAGCAGGATATGGCCGCCGCTAACAGCGTCATCATGGACGGCCGCGACATTGGCACGGTGGTGCTGCCCGACGCGGGGCTCAAGGTGTTTCTCACCGCCTCGGCGGAGGAACGCGCCCGGCGCCGGCACGTCGAGCTGCAGGAAAAGGGCGTGGATACCACCTATGACGAGGTGCTCGCCGACATGAAAAAGCGGGACTACGACGATTCGCACCGGGCGGCGGCGCCGCTGCGTCCGGCAGAGGACGCCGTGACGGTGGATACCACCGGCCTTTCTCTCGACGAAGCGATCGCCCGGCTGGAGCACCTCGCCCGGGAACGCCTGGGCTGAAACGCCCCGCATCAACGGCAAAATAACGCCCTGGAGGCTTGACAATATGACGTTCGGTATGTTTCTCGTGCGGTTCTGCACGCCGCTGGCCCATCTGATATTTCCCTTCCGGACGGTCGGGAAGGAGCACATTCCGCCCGCCTCGCCGTCCGACCGCATCGTGCTGGTGTGCAACCATATTTCGGAGCTGGATCCCATGTTTCTCGAGATGGGGCAGAGGCGGCAGATCTTTTTCATGGCGAAGGAAGAGCTGTTCCGCAGCCGGATCGGCCGCTGGTTTTTCGGCCGGCAGCTTGGCGCCTTCCCCGTCAAGCGGGGCAAGGGGGACAGCAGCGCCATTGACAACGCCCGCGCGGTGGTGGAATCGGGGCGCATCATGGGGATTTTTCCCGAAGGCACCCGGTCGCGCAACGGCCAGCTGGGCCGTTTCAAATCGGGGGCGGCGCTCATCGTGTCCCAGACAGGGGCTTCGGTGCTGCCTGCGTGCGTCGTGGCCCCGGGACAGCAGGTGAAGCCCTTCCGCCGCTGCAAGCTCGTGTTCGGGCCCCTGATTCCGCCTGAGGAGCTGCATCTGCAGGACCCGGAGAATCCGGATCTCCGCTATGCCACCCGCTATCTGGCCGAACGCATCGAATGCATGATTGAGGAAAACCGATGAACGAACAACCAACCGTTATTCGTCTGGCGAAAACCGCCGGTTTTTGCTTCGGGGTGAACAAGGCGGTGAATCTGGTCCGGCTGCTGCTGGACGAAGGGCGCCGCGTATGCACCCTTGGTCCCATCATCCATAATCCCCAGGTGGTGGAGGAGCTGGCCGCGCGGGGCGTGCGCATCGTCGAGACGCCCGAGGAGGTGCCGGCGGGCTGGGTGCTGGTCATCCGTTCCCACGGCGTGGCACGGGCGGTTTACGACCGGGCGGCGGCCTGCGGGGTGGAAATCCGCGACGCCACCTGCCCTTTTGTGGCCAAAATCCACCGCATCGTAGCGGAGAAGTCGGCTGCCGGGTATACGGTGCTCATCGCCGGAAACGAGGGGCATCCGGAGGTCATGGGTATCCGCGGCCACTGCACCGGCCCCTCTTACGTTTTTTCCACAGCGGAAGAATTGTCGGATTGGATTAAAAATTCCGATTTCGACAAAGATATTCCGGTTATTATGGTGGCACAGACGACATTCCATATAAAAGTTTGGGAAAAGTGTTCGGAAATCGCAAAAAAGCACTATACAAATCTTCTTGTTTTTGATACAATATGTAATGCGACCGCTGAGCGTCAGAACGAGGCCGTTCTTTTATCGCAGCACAGCGATAAAATGGTGATCGTCGGCGGGCGTCAGAGTTCCAATACAGCCAAGCTGCGCGACGTGTGCGCGCCCCACTGCCCGACGGTGCTTATCGAGACGGCGGCGGAGCTGCGCGGCGAGTCGTTCGCCGGCGCGAAGGCGATTGGGATTACTGCGGGGGCGTCCACGCCCGCCGGTATTATAAAGGAGGTACTTTCAACCATGTCCGAGATCGTGAACAACAACGAAGTCCA
>CABSLQ010000076.1 GCA_902478605.1 uncultured Oscillospiraceae bacterium | reverse complement strand
TCTGATACTCCCCTATAAAAATGGCTATTTATCAACTGTTTGTTGTGACATAGCCATGTAAAATATATATTGTGCTGTTCCTTTCGGTTGTGCTATAATAGGGACATCTGTTTGGCGTGCGGTCTGTTTGGCGCCGCTGCTCCTCGTCCTGCCGGCCGGCAGGGCAGGGCGGGAGCATGCTGGCGCGGCTTACAGGCAACAGCCGCCGGCAATAGGATACAGGCGGAGGGGGTTCCGGGGCGGCTTCCGGGGCAACGCCTCCGCAGGGGAAAAAAGAAAGGAAGGCGTGTGTTTATGGAGAGACTTTTCAAGCTTAAAGAAAACGGGACCACGGCAGGACGGGAAGTCATCGCCGGCTTAACGACGTTTTTTGCCATGGCGTACATCATTGCGGTCAACCCTGGCCTGCTGAGTGAGGCGGGGATGGAATGGGGCGCCGTTTTCCTGGCGACCATCATTTCGTCCATTGTCGGCACCCTGATCATGGGCCTGGTTGCCAACGTGCCCTACGCGCAGGCGCCCGGCATGGGGCTGAACGCGTTTTTCGTTTATACCGTGTGCTTCGGCCTCGGCTTTACATGGAAGCAGGCGTTGTCCATGGTGTTTATTTGCGGCCTCATCAACATTATTATTACGGTCACCAAAATCCGCAAGTACATCATCAAGGCCATTCCCCGCAGCCTGCAGAATGCGATCGGCGGCGGCATCGGCATTTTCGTCGCGTACATAGGCCTGCTGAATGTGGGCATCATCTCGTTTGACTCCGGCGTGCCCGCGCTGGCCACCCTGAACCAAGCGCCCTTCTGGCTGTTCCTGATCGGCCTGGCGCTGACCATCATTCTGCTGGTCTGCAAGGTGAAGGGCGCCATCCTGATCGGTATTGTGGTCACCGCTCTGCTTGGTATCCCCATGGGGGTAACCGCCACGCAGGAAACGATCAGCTTTACCGAGGCCTGCCAGCAGCTGCCCACCACCTTCGGTGCAATTTTCACCAGCGAGGGTTTGGGCTCCCTGTTCACCGATATCGGCAAGCTTCCGCTGGTGCTGGTGACCATTTTCGCCTTCAGCCTGTCGGACACCTTTGACACCATCGGTACCTTCATCGGCACCGGCCGCCGCGCCGGCATCTTCAGCGACGAGGATGAAAAGGCGATGGAAACCACGGCCGGCTTCAAGTCCAAGATGGACAAAGCGCTGTTTGCCGACGCGACGGCGACCTCCATCGGCGCCATCTTCGGCACCTCCAACACCACGACCTATGTGGAAAGCGCCGCGGGCATCGGCGCCGGCGGCCGTACCGGCCTGACCAGCGTGATTGTCGCCCTGTGCTTTGCGATAAGCGCGTTCCTGGCGACCTTTGTCAGCGCGATCCCCTATGCCGCGACGGCCCCTGCGCTGATTGTGGTCGGCATCATGATGATGTCCGCCTTCAAGGAGCTCCAGTGGGATGATTTCGACGAAGCGGTACCCGCCTTCTTTGCCGGCATTTTCATGGCGCTCTGCTACAGCATTTCCTATGGCATTGCCGCCGGCTTTATCTTCTACTGCATCACCAAGATCTGCAAAAAGCAGGCCAAGGAGGTCCATCCCATACTCTGGGTGGCGACCGCTTTGTTTATCCTGAATTTTGTGCTGCTGGCTATCATCTAAGAACGGACGTAAGGGAAGAGGCGTCTGCCGTGCTCGCCCTCTCCTGAAAAGAAAAGACAGGCTGAAACCTGTCTTTTCTTTTTGATGGGCCGATTTGAAAAAGGAAGCGCCATGGCGGTTGCACATAAACGCCTTGGTTTTCCATTGTGTGGGGATAAATCGTGAGGGAACGGCGTTCCTCCGCGACTATCAATATAAAACGAAATGAGGCGCAGTCATGCAGGAAACGGAAAAAAAGCCGATGACGGCAGCGGGATTTATTTTTAAGCTGCTGCAAGGCATGTTAATCGGTTTGGGGGCGGTGCTTCCCGGGATTTCGGGCGGGGTGCTCTGTGTGGTATTCGGCGTTTACGCCCCCATCATGGCCCTGCTGTCCAATCCCATCAAGGCGTTTAAAAAGTATGCCATGATGCTTCTGCCCATTCTGATCGGCATTGTTGTGGGCTTTCTGGGCATTGCCAAAATTCTCGGCATCATGCTCAACGCCTATCCCGACGCTTCGGTTTGTCTCTTTGTGGGGCTTATCGCCGGGATGATCCCGTCGCTTTTCCGCGAAGCCAGTGTGCACGGGACATCGGCAAAAGACTACATTGGCATGTCCATTTCCTTTGTCGTGGTGCTGGCCCTGCTCATCACGCTTAACCTGGTTTCGGTCAGCATTGCCCCCAATTTTGGCTGGTACCTTTTCTGCGGGTTCTGTCTGGCGTTGAGCATCATCGCCCCCGGTATGAGCTTTTCCACCCTGCTGATGCCGCTTGGCCTGTATACGCCCTTTATTGAGGGGATCGGCAATTTTGATCTCGGTGTTTTGGCTCCCGGCGGCATCGGAGCGCTGCTGACGATTATTCTTTGCGCCAAAGGGATGAACTACCTCCTGAATCGGTATCACTCCACCGTGTCCCATGTGATTATCGGAATTGTGGTGGCGGCCACACTGGTCATCATCCCGTTTGCCAGCTTCACCAGAAGCGTGGGAGCCTGTATCATCAATGTGCTGTGTTTGGCGGTGGGCGTTGCGGCGGCCCTGCTGCTAGATCGCTTCAACCAGAAGATCGAGGTTCCCGATTGAGTCCTTCCGCAATCGGAAAGCAAAAAAGATGCCGGCGTCATTCCGACGCCGGCATTCGTCTTTATGTAGGCTTATTGCACGGGAGGATTGCCCGGATTAACGGGGGGGTTACCCTGGTTGAAGGGAGGATTGTTGCCCGGGTTAGCAGGGGGCGCCTGGGTGTAAATCCGCTGCTCCAACAGCCCGCAGGCCCGGTTGGCCAGCCTGGACAGCAGAGGAAGATTGGCTTCCCGCTCCTTGGCCACACGGACGATGGCCACGATGCAGAAGATCAGGACGATGAGCGAGATGATGCTGGTAATGACGTTAAAAATGGTGGTGAAGACGGTCCCCAACAACGGGATGGAACGGAAGATGTTCAGTATATCGAACACTTCGGTGATCACCGAGAAGAAGACGGTGAGAAAGAACGCCTGCATCACCTGTTTGGAAAGCCACTCGTTTTTCTCCGTGGCAATGACAAACCCGAGCAGCAGGCCGCACAGCAGCGTCTGGCCCAGAAAGGCCAAAATAAACGCCAGCACCGCATAAAACCATAGACAAATACCGAATTTTCCTTTTTGCATATCGATCCCTCCGTTTTTATAAGGGTCCCGATAAAGGACTCTCTTTTCAAATTATAAGCGAAAAAGCCGCACATTACAACCTTTTTCAAGCAACTTTCCAAAAGTTTTTCTGTGTTTACGTGCGCGCGGCATGTGGTGCGGTACCATCGATAATGGCCGCTTTCAAGGCGGGGACAAGCACGCCGTCCAGTGAGCCCGGATCGGAAGAACAGCGGATGGCCTCCACCTCCAGCCCGCGTTCGAGCATGGCTTTTTCCACGGCCCGCATAAGGGAATTTTTCCCTGTGCCGGGTCCGCTTTTGATGATAAAGGCCCGCCAGCCGTCCCCGGCATCGTACAGGTCGTCGGTGTATCCCACAAAACCGACCGGCGTATTGGCTCCCAGAAAAAAGCGGATGGGCGTTCCCTTTTCACCTGCTTGCATCATACCATTGCCTCCCTGCGTAAAATAGGGCCTCCTTGCACAAAAGGCCCGGGTTGTGTTGTTCCTTCCATGCTATTCCGCGGCGGCCTTTTTGGTGCAAAACCGGCCGGAAATTCCGGTGAATTCTGGTTTTGTTCCCAATTTGGAATACTATCGGTTTTCCGATATAAACTAACAGAATCCGGCCAGACACCAAAATGAACAAAAGTATACCAATTTAGTATGTTTTATTCTGCGGGGTTATCCATTGTGCGCGGACGCGGATTTTGGTATACTGAAAGCACAGGCCGGCCTATCGGGTTGTGACAGCGGGCGGAGGGCCCGGGAAAGGACAGATACAGCATGAGCGAGTTTAAGACAGGCACCTGGCAGAAATATATTGACGTGCGCGATTTTATCACGCGCAACTACACCCCCTACGACGGGGATGAGGAATTTCTCACCCCGCCGACCGAACGCACCCGCGCGCTTTGGGACAAGGTGTGTGCCCTGACCAACGAGGAACGGGCGCGCGGCGGCGTGTATGATATCGATACGCACACCATTTCGGACATTGACGCCTATGCGCCGGGCTATATCGATAAGGAAAACGAGCAGATCGTGGGCCTGCAGACGGCGGAACCGCTGTGCCGCGCCGTGATGCCGTTCGGCGGCATCCGCATGGTGCGCGGCGCGCTCGAGGCGTATGGCCGGGAGATGGATCCGGAGGTAGAAAAGGTATTCCGGTACCGCAAAACCCACAACGACGGCGTGTTCGACGGCTATACGCCCGAAATGCGGGCGGCGCGCAAGTCGGGCGTCATCACCGGGCTGCCCGATGCCTATGGCCGCGGGCGGATCATCGGCGATTACCGCCGGGTGGCGCTGTACGGCGTGGATGCGCTCATAGAAGAGAAGCAGCACGCGCGCGATGACGCGCATTTCAGCGTCATGGATTCCCGCGCCATCCGGCTCCGGGAGGAGCTGGCCGAGCAGGTGCGCGCCCTGCAGGCGCTCAAGCGCATGGCGGCCTCCTATGGCTTTGACATTTCGGGGCCGGCGCAGGACACCAAAGAGGCGTTCCAGTGGCTGTATTTCGGCTATCTGGCCGCCATCAAGGAGCAGAACGGCGCGGCAATGTCCATCGGCCGCGTGTCCACCTTCCTCGATATCTATGCGCAGCGGGATCTGGAAGAAGGCCGCTATACCGAGAGCGAGATACAGGAAATTGTGGATCACTTTATCATGAAGCTGCGCATGGTGCGGTTCCTCCGCACGCCGGCGTATGATGAGCTGTTCAGCGGCGATCCCACCTGGGTGACCGAATCCATCGGGGGTATCTGCACCGACGGGCGGCATATGGTGACCAAAATGTCCTTCCGTTTCCTGCATACGCTGACCAATCTCGGCCCGGCGCCCGAACCGAACATGACGGTGCTGTGGAGTCCCCGCCTGCCGGATGCATTTAAGAAGTACTGCGCCAAAATGTCCATTGAAACCTGTTCCATCCAGTATGAGAGCGACGAGCTGATGCGCAAGAAATTCGGTGACGATTACGGCATTGCCTGCTGCGTGTCCGCCATGCGCATCGGCAAGCAGATGCAGTTTTTCGGCGCACGGGCTAACCTGGCCAAAGCGCTGCTGTATGCCATCAACGGCGGCCGCGATGAGAAAAGCGGGGTACAGGTGGGGCCGGAGCTGCTCGCCTGCCGCGGAAAATATCTCGAGTACGACGATGTGATGAAGAAATTCGACACCATCCTCGACTGGCTGGCGCAGCTGTATATCAACACCCTCAATGTCATCCATTATATGCACGACAAATACTGCTACGAGAAGATTCAGATGGCGCTGCATGACAACGAGGTGCTGCGCACCATGGCGTGCGGTATCGCGGGCTTGTCGGTGGTGTGCGATTCGCTGTCCGCCATCAAGTATGCCAAGGTGCGGCCCATCCGCAACGAGGACGGCCTGGCGGTGGACTTCGAGGTGGAAGGCGACTTCCCCAAATTCGGTAACAACGACGCCCGGGTGGACGACATCGCGGTGGATGTGGTTAAAACCTTTATGCGCAAGCTGCGCAAATGCCCCACCTACCGCGAATCGGTGCACACCCTGTCCATCCTGACCATCACGTCCAACGTGGTATATGGCAAAAAGACCGGCTCCACGCCGGACGGCCGCAAGGCGGGCGAGCCCTTTGCGCCCGGCGCGAACCCGATGCACGGGCGGGACAGCCACGGCTGTGTCGCGTCCATGATGTCGGTGGCCAAGCTGCCGTACGATTACGCAGAGGACGGTATCAGCTATACCTTCTCCATTGTGCCGGGGGCACTCGGCCATGACGAGGAGGAACGCAAGGCCAATCTGGTGGGCCTGATGGACGGATACTTTGAGGAGAGCGGGCACCATATCAACGTCAACGTGCTCAACCGTGAGGTGCTGCTCGATGCGATGGATCACCCCGAGCTGTATCCGCAGCTGACCATCCGGGTGTCCGGCTATGCCGTCAATTTTGTCAAGCTCACCCGCGAGCAGCAGCTGGATGTCATCAACCGCACCTTCCACACCCGATTCTAAAAAGGGGACTGCCGTCATGACAAATGTAAGCGGCCGGATCCACTCGGTGGAAAGCTTCGGCGCCCTCGACGGGCCGGGGATTCGCTATGTGCTGTTTTTACAGGGTTGCCCGCTGCGCTGTGTATTCTGTCACAATCCCGATTCGTGGGAGGCGGCGGGCGGACAGGCGATCGGTTCGGCGGATGTGGTGCGCGACATCCTGCGGTATAAGAATTTTATCCGCAGTGGCGGCGTGACGCTCTCGGGCGGCGAACCGCTGATGCAGCCCGATTTCGCCGCCTCCATCTGCGAGGGCTGCCGGGAAAACGGGCTGCATACCGCGCTGGACACGTCGGGCGGCGTTTCACTGCTCGCCTGCCGGCAGGCCGTGGATGCGGCCGACATGCTGCTGCTTGATATGAAGGCGGCGAACGATGCGCTTTTCCGCACCATGACGGGGCGCGGCATGGACAATACCCTGGATATTCTCACCCACTGCGAAACGCAGGGAAAGCCGGTGTGGATCCGCCATGTATTGGTGCCCGGCTATACGCTGACCGAGCCGCATCTGCACGAGCTGGGAAAGCTGCTCGCGGAGTTTTCCTGCATCGAGCGGGTGGAGCTGCTCCCCTTTCACAAAATGGGAGAGTATAAGTGGGAAGCGCTCGGCCTTCCCTATACGCTCGGTAGCACCCAGCCGCCCGCGCCCGAAGAGGTGGAAAAAGCCCGTGCCATTCTGCGAGGATATGGACTGGATGCACGATGAAATGCATAAGGCCCCCGGAGAGTGTAAACTTTCCGGGGGCCTTGCATGTTTAAGCTTTTTTCCGGGAACGGAACACCCAGAATTTTTGAATGGGGAAGCTGACAAGAAACAGGATCATGTCGATCGGGATTTTGACGACTGTGCTGTTCCAGCCGGTCAGATGGGTAAAGAGACTGACGCCCTGTGCCGACAGGAACAGGATAACAGCCGCCAGCAGATAATATTTTAAAAGCGTGACGGCGCCGTTCGCATTCGACTGGAAAACGATTTTGCGGTTGACCAGGTAGTTCCACAGCGAGGAGATAATGCGGGCCGCCGCCGTGGCGACCAAAATCGCCACGGTAATTTTCAAGTACGGCACATCGGTGCTTAGCCATTCGGGCACGGTCAGCCGGATAACCCAGGTCAGCATGGAGAACATAACGATATCCACCAAAAAGGAGGATACGGAGGAAAACAGGAATTTCCCGAACACGGCGTAAATTTTCAGAGAATCGCGGATGGGATGGAAATGCGAGGAGGCGTTTTCCTCGATATAGACGGTCTCGATCGGCACTTCCACAATGGGGATCCGGTCTTCTGCACAATCGATGAGCATGTTCATCTCATACTCAAAGCGATCCCCCGCCGTGGTCAGAAAGCGTTTGGCCAGTGCGGGTGACAGGGCGCGCAGGCCCGTCTGCGTGTCGGAAATTTTCACGCCGCAAAGCAGACGGAACACGTTGCGCGTGATGATGTTTCCATAGCGGCTTTTGAACGGCACCCCCTCCTGGCGGAAGTTCCGGCTTCCGAGAATGAGGGCGTCGGGCCGCTCTAGCAGGGCGCGGCAGCAGGCTTGTATATCCGCAATGCGATGCTGCCCGTCCGCATCCACCATGACCAGACCGTCAAAATCCGGGTATTCATTGAGAAAGTGATTAAAGGCGGTCTTCAGTGCCCGGCCTTTGCCGAAATTGATAGCATGGCGCAGAACGGTACAGCCAAACTCTTCTTCTGCCCGCCGGAAATAGCTGTCGTATTCCGGACCGCTGCCGTCGTTGACTACCAGCACGTTGGGAAAGCCGCCGGCCTTCAGATCCGCCAGCAGGCTTATCATTTTTTCATCCGGATTCAACGATGGGATGACAACCAATATGGTATCGAACCGATTTTCCACGTCTGCCTCTCCTTGTTCCCCTTATCATTCGATATCCTGCGTCGCGGTTTCGCTTGAGAACCTTTTTATTATAGCAGAAAAAGCGAGGAAAAGGGATATAAATATCCCAAAATATTTTCTTTTCTTTTTATATAGTTGAGATGGGATGAAGGGCCTGCATCGCATCTGGAAGGAAAGCCGTGTTCCCTTGGGTGACCCGCGGCCCGGCCCGCGAAGCTTTACCGCCACAGGCAGAGCAGGCCGCTAAAATTTCCAGCGGATTTGAAGGGGCTGTTCACCGGCGGGATCGCGCGGCCCGATCATTACGGTATCCAGAAAGGCATCGAGGAGCTCCTGCGGGACATGCGCCGGTGTCACATAATGCGCCAGCAGCGGCTCCTCCTGCCTGGAAGGAGCCGCCTCCTCCTGCGCCGCAAGCAAGGCAAGCCGCTTTTCGAACCGCGCCCTTTCTTCCCGGTAGCCGGTTTGCAGGGCCGCGAATTCCCCCGCGTCCAGCAGCCCGTCGGCTTTGTCGAGATACAGTGTGCGCAGCGCACGGTCCCGCCGGCCGATTTCCTCACGCAGCGTCTGCATTTCCCTCTTTCGTGTTTCGCCGGCGGCCTGACGGGCGGACGGCGCAGGCGGGACGGCAGCCGGTGAAAAGTAGCGGGCCAGGTGTGCGCACAGCCGGCCGCGCACCGCTTCTTCCAGCCAGTCAAGCCGCACGGTGTGGCCGGCGCAGCGGGGACAGCGCAGATAGAAGCGGGTGGTGCCCTTGTAGGTATCCGAGATTTTGGATAACGGCCCGCCGCAGGAGAGGCAGCGGACCTTCCCGGCAAGCGCATGGCGCTTCCCCCCGCCGGAGGAGCGGATGTGTCCGTCCAGCAGCCGCCCTGCCGCTTCAAAGGTTTCGCGGTCGACCAGCGCTTCCAGCGCCTCCGGCACGGCGAACCACTCGGCGCGCGGTACGCTGCGCAGCGTTTTGGATTTATAGCTCAGCTTGCGCCGCTTCCCCTGCAGCAGCACGCCGGTGTATTGCTCCTCGCGCAGAATCCGGCTGACCGTTGTCCGGCTCCAGAGGGGGGAGGCGGCCGCCCCGCCGTTGCAGTAGCGCAGCCCCTTTTGCTGCTTGTAAGCGGTGG
This sequence comes from uncultured Oscillospiraceae bacterium, assembly GCA_902478605.1. Taxonomy (GTDB): domain Bacteria; phylum Bacillota; class Clostridia; order Oscillospirales; family Acutalibacteraceae; genus UMGS856. The sequence continues at coordinate 3,125 of CABSLQ010000076.1, read as the reverse complement.
GATTCGGGATGCCGGCGGTGTTGAGCGCGTCGGCAATGCGCTGGGTTCCCTCTCCGGCCAGATACCGGCGGAAGATGTCCCGCACCACGGCGGCCGCTTCCTCGTCGGGCAGCAGATGGTTGTGATCGGCCGGATCCTTGCGGTAGCCGTAGAGCGGAAAGCTGCCGATGAACTGCCCGCTGCGGCGCTTGACGTCGAGCACGGCCCGGATATTTTCGGAGAGATCTTCGAGATACCATTCGTTGATAAGGCCGTTTATCTGCCGCGCTTTCTTGCCGCCGCGCACCCCGGTGTCCACGTGATCCACCACGGCGATGAAGCGGATGCCCCACAGCAGAAAATCATGGTGGATATATTTTTCCACCAGCTCCATGTCCCGGGTGAAACGGGACTGCGTCTTGACGAGCAGCACGTCGAATTCCCGTCGTTCGGCCGCTTCGATCAGCCGGCGGAAGCCGGGCCGGTCCCGATCCGCACCGGAATAGTCTTCGTCACGGTATTCTCCCGTGACGGTGTAGCCCTGTTCGGCCGCATAGGCGGTCAGCAGGGCCCGCTGATTCTGTATGCTTTCTGATTCGCCCCGGAGGCCCGCGTCATCATCCTCCTTGCTCAGACGGCAGTACAGCACGGCCCGCAGCGAGGGGCCGCTCACGTGCCGCTCTCCCGCAGACGCTGGATATACCGGTTCAGCTGCCGCTGAATGTAGGCGCGCCGCGCTTCTTCATCCGCCAGAGAAAAACTTTCCTGCAGGATAAATGTGGGCTTTTTCATCGAGCTGCCTCCCTTCACGCTATCACTGTATGTAGCGGGGGTTGTACACTATGCAGCCGGACTCTCGCCCCCCTTTTTACAATTTTTTAACAAACCCCCTCTTGCACTTTCCCTTTATTCGTATTATAGTAGGTTTTAGCACTCTGGCACATAGAGTGCCAGAACCAACAAAAAGGAAGGGCGAATGACCTATGGGCAAAAAGCAGTTTAAGGCGGAATCCAAACGGCTGCTGGATTTAATGATCCATTCCATCTATACGCACAAGGAGATCTTCCTGCGGGAGCTGATATCCAACGCCAGCGATGCGATAGACAAGCTGTACTATCACACGCTGACCGAAAACCTGACCGGGGTGAGCCGGGAGGATTTTGCTATTGATTTGAGTCTGGATAAGGCGACGCGTACGCTGACCCTCGAGGACAACGGCATCGGCATGACCAAGGAGGAGCTGGAAACCAACCTGGGCACCATCGCCAAAAGCGGATCCTTTGCCTTCAAGAAGGAAAACGAGGCCAAAGAAGATGTGGATATCATTGGTCAGTTCGGTGTCGGGTTTTATTCCGCTTTCATGGTGGCGGACTGCGTGACGGTGGAGAGCCGCGCCTTTGGTTCAGACGAGGCCTGGTGCTGGGAGTCGCACGGCGCGGAAGGATATACCATCGAGCCGTGCGAAAAGGAAGGCCATGGCACGCGGATCGTGCTGCACATCAAGGACAGCACGGAGGACGAAAACTACGACGAATTCCTCGAGCCGTACCGGGTGCAGGCAATCGTCAAGAAATATTCCGATTATATCCGGTATCCGATCCGCATGGAAATGGAGCACAGCCGGCCCAAGGAAGGGGACGACAAGGCGTATGAAACCTATACCGAGGTGGAAACGCTCAACAGCATGGTACCCCTGTGGAAGAAGAATAAAAATGAGCTGACCGAGGAGGATTACAACAGCTTTTACAAGGAGAAGTTCCACGATTTCGAGAATCCGCTGCGCGTGATCCATTCCAGCACCGAGGGGGCGGCGACCTACAACGCGCTGCTCTTTATTCCGGCGCGCGCGCCCTACAATTACTACAGCCGCGAGTACGAAAAGGGGCTGCAGCTGTATGCAAGCGGCGTGCTGATTATGGACAAGTGCGCCGATCTGCTTCCCGATCATTTCAGCTTCGTGCGCGGCTTGGTGGACTCCCAGGATCTTTCCCTCAACATCTCCCGCGAGATGCTGCAGCATGACCGACAGCTCAAGGTGATCGCCTCCCGCCTGGAGAAGAAGATCAAATCCGAGCTGCTCGCTATGCTGACCAACGACCGGGAAAAATATGAGACGTTTTATAAGAACTTCGGCCTGCAGCTCAAATACGGGGTGTACAGCGAATTCGGCCGCAATAAGGAGATGCTGCGCGATCTGCTCCTGTTCTATTCCTCGGCGGAGCATAAGCTGGTCAGCCTGGCGGAATACGTCGGCCGCATGCCGGAGGAGCAGAAATATATCTATTACGCCTGCGGCGAAAGCGTCGATAAGATTGATAAGCTGCCCCAGACCGAGCTGGTGCGGGATAAGGGCTTTGAAATCCTGTATTTAACCGATGATGTGGATGAATTTGCCCTGCGCGTGCTGCACGATTTCGAGGGCAAGGAGTTCAAATCGGTTTCGGCGGGCGATTTGGGGTTTGAGACGCCGGAGGAGAAGGAGGAACAGAAAAAGCAGGAGGAAGAAAACAAGGATCTGTTCGCCTTTATGACCGAGGCGCTCGACGGCAAGGTCAAGGCGGTGCGCCTGTCCAAACGGCTGAAGACCCATCCGGTTTGTCTGGCGAGTGACGGGGAGCTGTCCATCGAGATGGAAAAGGTGCTCAACGCCATGCCCACCGATAACAAGGTGAAGGCGGAGCGGGTGCTGGAGATCAACGAGAACCACCCGCTGTTTGCCAAGCTGGCGGGCCTGTATGCCGAGGATAAGGAAAAGCTCAAGGCCTATACCCGCTTGCTGTACGCACAGGCGCAGCTCATCGAAGGGCTGTCGGTGGAGGATCCGGTGGAATTTTCCAATACCCTGTGTGACCTGATGGCGGATAAAGCGTAAAGAGGACCGGGAGGCGGCCAAAAACAGACCGCCTCCCGCTCTGCCTCCCGTTCGGAAAATATTTTGCAGTAAAGTTTGATTTTTCTCTTGACAGAACCAGGGGAAACGCCTATAATCTATTATGCTGTCTGAAAGGACAGCCCTGTGTGCCTGTAGCTCAGCCGGATAGAGTGTTTGGCTACGAACCAAAAGGTCGGGGGTTCGAATCCCTCCAGGCACGCCAGAAGCCTTGAAATGATGCGGTTTTTACGAACCGCATCATTTCTTTTTGCT
>CABSLQ010000075.1 GCA_902478605.1 uncultured Oscillospiraceae bacterium | reverse complement strand
CCTCACTCATACCAGAGGCTGCAAACCTTTTTGCGAAAAATCCTTGACACTACCAATTTTAAGATCGAATTAAAACGTTTTTAAATTATTGCATTGTGCCCCCCTCTTTGTTGAAAAGGTGCTGCATAAGAAAAGATGAAGGGCATCCGCCTTGGCGGTTGCCCTTTAAGCTTGGTATGATGCACGCCGCGCGGTGTGTGCCTGGACAGATTCAGACGCTCCGCTGCCGGCTTTTACTTCTCCGGTTCCCTCTTAAAAATAAACCATTTGCTGAAAAAATAGTTTAGGATCATGACAAGGATGTTCATCAGAATTTTGGAGATCGCGCTTCCAACCAGCAGGACGTTCACGAGCAGCAGCATACCCGCCATGTCCACCGCAAAGGAAAACACACGGGCACCGATGAATTTCCCCGCCTCCCACAATAGGGCGCGCATGCCGTGTGTCCGGCTTTGGAATACAAACAGCTTGTTGCATACATAAGCGAACAGCACCGAAAGCACCCAGGCGACCGTGTTGCTTGCCGCGTTGTTCGCAACGGCGGAAAAAGGCAGCGTATGATAGCATACCTGGTACGCCACAATGTTGACCACCGTGGTCAGCGCGCCGAACACCACATAGCAGATCGTTTCCCGGTTGACCAGCCGCGGAAACCGCTGCCAGCCCCATTGCAGCACCCAGATACCCGCCAGCAGCAGAAACGCTCCCAGCATATCCACCGCCCAGTCCACAATGCGCGGATCCCGGCCGGGCACCACAATCTGTGTAAGCTCCATCACAATAGCGGTCAAGCAGGTCAGGGCCAGCGCCAGTGCAGGTGCCGCGTTGGGACCCAGCTTAAAACGCAGGGCGTTCCAAACCAGCAGGGCCAATAGCATATACCCGAAAAACTGCAGCAGCGCCGGGGTCCATTCCTGCAGCCGTTCCAGCGTGGCGGCGGATAGATCCCCTGCCACGGCACGGCAAATCGTCTGCAGCCATCCGGAGGCCAGATTAAGCGCCTCCTGTGCCGCCCCGCCGCGCAGCAGGGAACAGGCGCCGAGGAGAAGAAACCATATCACGGCGCCCAGCCAGCTGACCGCCCGCTTTTTCTGTAATACAGTCATCATGTTTCAGCCAAACTTTCCGCCACCGGCGTGTGCCGGCGGCTCATATACTTTACCGGGCATCCCGCAGAAGCTGATAAATCGCCTGGGCGACGCCCGCCTCCCCGGCCGGCGCCGTTACCAGGTCAGCGGCAGCCTTTACCGGATCGGGCGCCTCATCCATAGCCACGCCGACCCCCGCAAAAGACAGCATATCCAAATCGTTGAAGCTGTCCCCGAAGGCCCAGCTGTTCTCCGGCGCGATATCCAGAGCCTGCAGCATATACCGCATCCCCATGGCCTTGCCGCAGCCGCGGGGCAGCACTTCGGTATAGGTCGAATGCCGGATGATGGTAAAGAGCGGAGCAAGCAGCGCCTCGGTCGCCTGGCTTGTGGCGCCATGGAGCGTTAGCTTGCTGATGATTTGCTGCTGATAAGGGCGGTAATCCTCCGCCGAGGGCAGGCGAATCCATTCCTTTGGAAACCGCTTGTCCTGCTTTTCCTCGTTGATAAGAAAGATATGCTCCTCCCCTTCCAGCACACAGGTCTGCCCTTCCTTGGCAACATGGGCAAGCAGCACCGGCACCCGGGTGGGCGGAAGATACCGGCGGTAGAGAAGGCGATCGCCGAGCCGGACATACGCCCCCGCCCCCGCGACCACACCGTCGAATCCCATGTCCAGGGCCGCCGGGGGAATATAGGCGGTTGACCGCCCGGTGCACAGCAGGACGGCATGTCCCATCTCGTGCAGGGTGTGGATGGCTTCCCGGTTTTCCGGGACAACCTCCACCCCATCGCAGGACAGCGTACCGTCCCAGTCAAAAAAAGCCGCTTTGCGTTTCATGTGGAAACCGGATTCCTTTCTATACTACCGTATTATCCGGGGCTTCGGACAGACCGAGCACCCGTGCCGCGTTTCCGCCCAAAATGGCGGCACGCTCTGCCGGCTCAAAGCCGGACTGCTCCAGAAATCGCCGGGTGGCGACAAGGGATTCCTTTTGATCCTCCCATGGAGAATCGGTGCCGAAAAAGACATTGGCCGTGCCGGCGGCGCGTATAATGGCCGCGAACAGCGGCCAGCGATCCGGATGGGCCGCGATGCAGTAGCTGGTATCGATGGCCGTCCCCATTGCCGGCAAAGCCCTCAGTACCTCTTCCCACAGGCAGAATCCGCCCATGTGTGCGAGTACAATTTTGGCGTCGGGCACATCCTGACGTAGCCGAACAACCCTCTCCGGCGTACAATGGATAGGGGGCGGCATCCCGATATCCGCTCCCGCGTGAAATATCACCCACAGGCCGAGTGACGCGGCACGCTTCACCACCGCCCGGCAGGCCGGATCATCCACAAAAAAGCCCTGGTATTCCGGATGCAGCTTGATGCCGCGCAGCCCCAGTGCGGCGACCCGCTCCAGCTCGGCTTCCCAGTCGGGATTTTCCGGATGCACCGTCCCGAAGGACCGCAGACCGGGATACTGGTCCGCCTGCGCCGCAAAGTTGTTGATGGTCTGCGACGGCTTGGGCGAAGTGGCGATGGGGAGCACCAGGCTCAGATCCATGCCGCTGCGCCGGGACGAAGCGGCAAGGCCGTCCAGTGTGGCATCGGTGTGCGGGCACGCCGGCCCATAAATGTGGGCGTACGCGCGCGCATTATCCACCAGGTGGGCCAGCGCACCGGCCGCCAGCCGATCGGGAAAAGCGTGTGTATGAAAATCAATGATCATTGGAAAGATCCCTTCCCTTGCACAAACATATTGAAAAAGATCCGCCTATTCCTCTTTCAAAGCGGCAAAGTCGTACGCTCCTTCGGGGTTATACAAAATGTAGGAAGCCTCGCCGCCGAGCGTATCCCGGACGGCACGGATTTGTTCGGCGATTTGCGGCACCGTACAGTCGTAGCCCTGCAGCCAGGGCGTGAGAGCGGGCCGCTGTTCCTCGTCGATCACCTGCAGACGCAGTTGAATTTGGGACAGTGCCGCCTTGATGGCGTCATAGGGATGGAGAGCCGGATTCTCCACTGTCGCGGTCCCCGCCGTCAGTCTGTTTCCAAAGGCGGAAAGCATCAAATCCGGCGCCGCAACACTGGCGCCGAAGGTCACCGGGTTGCCGCCGAACAGGGTGGTGTCGGTGCCCAGCGCCGCCGCACCCGGCATGGACAGTAACACCCTGCTGCCGTCCATCGCTTCCACCGCCTTGGACACAAAGGTGGCCAGCACCTCCGCTTTGCTCAGCGAAGCGTATTCCCCGTTGCCGAATCCGGCATCCTTCGTCTGCTTGGGGAACTGCACCCCGTCCAGAAGGATCGCGTCCGCCCCGGCCCCTTTCAGCTCGGTCATCAGATCGATCAGATACTGGTGCGCCACGGGCGAATACGGGTTGAGCCACGGCTTGCCGCCGTTTTGCGGGTCATCGTCATACCATGTCCATGTGGGGTGATCCGCGGTGGCAATTTTGGCGGAGGAGAGTTTTCGCGGCGCCAGCGGATCCAAAAAGGCATACAGCCGGGGCAGCGGCGTCAGGCCGTGGCTCTTGAGCGTCTGAAACAGTGTCTTCAGCTCGTCCAGGGTCAGCGCATCCTCTGCGGCACTGTCCGCCTGCAGCGCCAGAGCGGTTCCCGACTGGTAATACAGTCGCCCCTCGCTGTCCTTAAGATCGAACAGCACGGCATTGAAGCCGGCTCCCGCCGCTTGATCCAGTGTGGGCTCCAGCGTCTGCGCGTTGCGCAGCGCCGACAACGGCAGATAAAAAGCCCGCATATTCTCTGCTGCTGTCGGCGATTCCGGCGGCGCGGAAACCGGCGGCTGCGACTGGGCCGGTGCCGAAGTATCGGACTGTACGGGAAGGGAGGAGGCCGCCTCATTCCCGGGTTTCTCCTCCAGAATGAGCTTCGCCCCGAAATAGCCGCCCGTCACAATCAGGACGGCGGCCAGAATCCAGCCAAGGATTTTGAAAGGGGCGGTGTTTCTTTTGTGAAATACCCGGGTGCGGCCGCGATGCAGTTTTCGTGACATGCGCGTTTCCTCCTATGATACGCAAATTCAGATAAAGGAAAAGGCAGACGTAAAGCCCAGCAGAGCCAGAGCCAAAATGCCGAGATACAGCAGCGTGGCAGGCAGTCCGCGAAAGGACGGCGGCATGTCCGGATTATCGATGCGCTCCATTCCCTCCGCCGTCAGAGCGGTCAGCACGATAAAGCCGAGGCTTGCCCCCAGCGAGAGGCCGATCGCCCCAGCCAGACCCAGGGCGAATTGATGGTTGATGATCAGGGCGATCCCGATGACCAGGTTGTTGAACGCGGCGAGCGGCAGCAGGCGGCTGACTCTCCGGTAAACCGAAGGCAGCCTCTTATACAGAAGGATCGCGACGACCAGATACAGCACCGTCGCAATGGCCACCATCATAAAGGGACGCCACAGCTTGGCGGCCGGGCCGGTGCCGATAAGCATGTCAAGCGGGAAGGCGATGAGCACCGTCAGCAGCGAAAAGCCGGTGAGGAACCCGCCGAACACCCAAATGTCGCCGGGCCGCCGCACAATGCGCAGCATCACGGAGGAGCCAAAGCCCGTGGTCAGCACCAGATTCTGCACAAACGCGGTGGCCAGCAGGAACACCCAGAACTGCTCAAAAGCCGTCATCGGCTTTCCTCCTCCTTCCTCTGGAAGAAGTGGCTGACGCCCGCTTTAATCCATTGCAGAAAAGCGGCCATGAACCCCAGCATGATAAACGCGGCAAAGGGCTGCGCCGCCTCGGACAAACGCAGCTCGAAGCCCATGTCCACGCCCCATAAGGTGCCGGTGGTGGCCAGTTCCCGCAGGGCGGACACGATGCAGATAACCAGCCCGAAGCCGAGCGACGAGCCGAGCGCGTCGACCAGCGCGGCGGCCGGCCGGTTGCTCACCGAAAAGCCGCCGGCACGATAGGTGAAGATGGTGTTCACCGCCATCAGGGGCAAAAACAGATACAAAGCGGCGTACAGCTCGGTGGAAATCGCGTGTTCCACCAGATACGCTGCGCCCACCAGCAGCAGCGAGGCCCCCAGCGTGTAAACAGGCGGGCGCAGAAGCGCCGGCAGCCGATCGCCATAAAAGGACATGAACAGGCTCGTCGGCAGCAGCACCGCCATCGTGCACAGCGTAAGCGCCACCCCGTATTGAAGGGTGGTGCCCACCGCGATGATGGGGCAGATGCCAATGGCCTGCACCAGCACGATATTTTTGGAAAGAAATGTTTCAAAAAAGATGCCGGTCAGTTTCCAAAACTGATGGGTGGATGTTTTTTTGGCCATCAGACGCCGCCCCCTTCCGCAGTCCGCCGTTTTCGGGTTACCCAATGCGCCAGCCGCCAGGACCAGCGATCCAGCATGGGCGAAAAGGCGTTGACAAGCAGCACGGCAAAGCAGGCGGAAGCTTCAAACCGGCCGTAATACTGCAGCGCCATGACCAGCGCACCGGCCAGCACGCCGTAGAGCAGCCGGCCCAGCCAGTACCGCGGCGCGGTCACGGGATCGTTGAGCAGAAACACGGCGGCAAACAGCAGATAGCCGGAGCACAGCTCATACAGCAGGCTGTCGCCGCGCGCCAGGCCGGCGCGCGGAAAAAGCAGCGCCGACAGAGCACACACCGCCAGAAAGGAACCGGTGATGATCGGCGAGGAGGTGCGGCGGACGAATAGGTACAGCGCACAGGCGAGAAGCACCAAAATGGCCGTGCCGCCGATGGGGCCGGGGAACCGTCCGAGCAGCAGTTCCACCACGCCGTAAGAGGGCTGTGCGCCGCCGGCCAGCTGGGCCGCCGGGGACATCTGGGTGAGCACCTCCTGTTCGCCTGAAAGGGCCAGCGGCTTTAACAGGGACAGCTCCGGATACACGAACAGGCGCGAGGAAAAGCAATGCGTGACCACGGCGATGCCCGCGGCGGCGGGGTTGAAAATATTGCGGCCGGCGCCGCCGAACGGCATCTTCACCACGACAATGGCAAAGGCCGCCCCCACCATCGGCACCCAATAGGGCGTCAGCGGCGACATGGCCAGGCCAATGAGGCCGCCCGTTACCGCGGCGGTACCGTCAAACAAAGTCGGTCGCCGCCGGCGCAGCGCGCGGCACAGGCATTCGCATACCATCGCCGTCAGCATACCGGATAAAACCAGCAAAATTGGTCGAAACCCGTAATAGATGTACGAAAAGATACAAAGCGGTATAAACGTAACAAGCACATCCAGGCTCATATACGAAGCGCGTTCGGTCCGCCGCAGATGCGGCGCGTATCCTGTTTTAAGCGTCATCGTCATCCCCCCAGTTGAAAAACAGGCCGCCCCGGGTCCGTCCCGCTTCCAGGACCTTGGCGGTCACATCGCGCCCGGCGGGACACACATGCGAACAGGCACCGCAGCCGTCGCATTCTTCCGGCAGCAGGGATTTCAGCCGTTCATAGTGCATGTTTTCCAGCCGCCGCACGATTTCGTACGGCAGCAGACCCGCGTGGCACACCTTGACGCAGCGGCCGCAGCCCATACAGGGGCGCTGCGTGGGGACCGGGCGCTCGGTCAGCGCCAGCAGGCAGGTGACGCCCGGCAGGATGGGATACTCCAGGCTGTCCGCCGCAACGCCGGTCATGGCATCCCCGAAAATGACATACTGCGGGTCGGAGGCCAGCCCGCAGGTGCGCAGGATCTCGCCTGCCGTTGTACCGAAGGGCACGCGCACATTCTGCGGGTTAGCCACCGCGCCGCCAGCCACCGTCAGCACGCAGGCGGTGTGCGCCTCCCCGTTTTCCACCGCGCGCAGCAGGGCCAGGCATGCCTGCACCCCTACGCGGCAGACAACGGCGTCGGGCGCCTGCGGGAGCAGCGGCCCGGCCGGGTACTTCGACCGGACCGGGATCACCACACCACGGCCCAGGCGGCCTTCCAACGCACGCCGCCGGTCCTTTGGAAGCAGGACAGCCACATGCTGCCTGGCTGCCCCAATCACCGTATTCGCCAGCTGCAGCCCCCGATATACCTCTTCGGCGGACTCGTTGAGCACGGCCCAGGCGGCGCTGGCATATGGTTCCGTCTCGGCACCGTCAGCCACCAGGATATCCGGGGCGCGGCCGTGCCACTCGGACAGCTTGGCGTACAGCGGCACGCCGTCCGTTTCGTCGATGATGCCGGCGCGCCGGGCGGCTTCCAGGATACGCGGCGCATCGGCTACCGGGCGGGAAGCGGTCTTAGCCGGCTTTTTTGCCTTGGCGGGCGCCGGCTTCTCTTCGGCAGGCTGCAGCACCGCGCAGGCTATGGTTCCGAAGACGGGATGGCCGATCGAGCGCACGTCGGTCAAAACACCGTCCACCGTCGCAAAAGCGGGGGCGTCATCCTCTTCGCGCGGTACGCCGAGCGGTTCCCCTTTATGTACGGCGGCCCCGACCGCTGCCGCAGGAAGGCTCGTTTCCGCCTCCCCGTAGCACAGCGGCGCGAACACCGGGCCTGTCGGAACCACCGGCAGGATATCGCGTGAAGCGGCGGGTTCCTTATAGCGCGGAATACGCACACCACGGGTCCAGGCACGCATATGAATCACAACCTTTCGAATCGAAGAGATCAAACGGGCACAGACAGAGCAAAAGTTACCATCCAATTGACAGTTTTTGTCCTCTTGTTTTGCCGGGGCGCCCGTATTATCATAAAAGCATATCCGAATGGGGGGAGGCTCGACCTATGAAAATGGAACTGCTGGAAAACGGCTGCCTCAAAATTGTGCTGTCCAACGACGAGTTGGAAGAGATGGGGCTGACGTTCGAGCGGCTGGATTACCGCAACATGGAGACGCAGCGAACCATTCAGCGTCTTTTGCAAATCGCCCGGCAGGAAACGGGATTTCATCACAGCGGCGATCTGACAGTGGAAGCCATTCCGCTCGAAGACGGATGCCTTCTGCTGCTCACGCCCACCTTCGCCCGCCGGCGGGTGCGCATGAAAAAGGCCGTGGGCCCGTACATATATCGTGTGGAAGATATTGACGGCTTGTTCCGCCTGGCGGAAAACTGGAAGCGGATGGACGCCCGGCTGCAGGCAGCCGGACCGTCCGATTGGACCACGGCGGGCAGCTCGCTGTATCATATGGAGGACGCCTATGGGCTTGTCCTGTATCCCGCCACACCGCTCACCCGCGAGGCGAACGCCTTGCTGCAGGAATTTGCCCAGCCCGCCGGCGAAGGCGACGCGGCGGCGGCCTATACGGCCGAGCACGGGATTCCTCTGGCCATCGGCGATGCACTGCCCCGCTTGTGGAAGGCGATACAAGGCGGCCGGGCATAGCCTTTTACAGCCTATGAATCCGGCGCACGAGAGCCGGCGCATCTTCGGCCGTGAACAGGGCATTGCCCACCACGGCGACGGTGGCGCCGGCTTTTGCTGTCTGTTCCGCCGTCTGCTCGTTGATGCCGCCGTCCACCTGAATGTCCACCGACAGACCCCGCCGCGTGATTTCCGCGCGCAGAGCCGCAATTTTGGGAAGCATATCCGCCATAAAGGCCTGCCCGCCGAAGCCGGGCTCCACCGTCATGACCAGCACCATATCCACCATATCGAGGAAGGGAAACGCCGCCTGCGCCGGGGTCGCCGGCTTCAGGGTGACGGCCGCCTTCTTACCCAGCGAGCGGATATGCGCGAGCGTGTCGGCAATGGGAGACGCGCATTCCACATGCACATTGAGACTGTCCGCCCCGGCCGCCGCAAAGGCCTCGATCAGCCGATGCGGATACTCCATCATCAGATGCACGTCAAAGGGCAGCGCCGTCAGCGGACGCAGCCGGGCAATTACCGGCGGACCAAAGCTCAAATTAGGCACAAACACGCCGTCCATCACATCAAGATGCACCAGATCGGCGCCCGTATTCTGAACAAAGGCCATCTCCCTGTCCAGATGGGCGAAATCACAAGTCAGTATGGATGGAGAAACCTTCATGGGAGCCCCCTTTCCGTATGACCTACTAAAAGTGAACAAAGGCCCTGCCTATATCCGGTCACACTTTACCCATTCTAATATTTTACCGCATACGACAAAAAAGGTCAATGGGCGGCATTCCTCCCACGCAAAAAAAGGAGAAACACCATGTGTTTCTCCTTTTTTGCGTCCATACCTATTCCAGTATATACACATTCATGGTGCGCCGGCCGAACTGGATACATTCCTCATAGGTATCCATAAACAGATCGGCCACCGTTTTGTTGGAGCGCACGCCGCCGCCGGTATCCCCTGCGATGGCATACCCGTAGACATAGGACCCGTCCGGCGACACGATATACAGCTTGCTGCCGTACGGAATACGTTCGGGGTTAACGGCCACCACACCCACCTGTGCCTTCATGCCGGTGGAGCAAACGGTGCCCGAATCGCCCCGATCGGACGTGTAAGCGGTCGCTTTGCCCGTGAACACTTTTTTATAATTAAGCGGCTGGCCGGCTTCGTCGAGCGGGATATCCATCGGCGCCTCGGACATGGGTGTCCCTACCACCGTGCCTTTGAGCACGACCTTGTCCACAGGCTCCTTGGTAATCGTCTCGCTGACCAGCTCGGTATCCACCACCTTGCCGTCCACAATACGCTCGCGGTAGGTCAGGGTCTTGGAGCCATTCTGGCCCTTTTGATTGACCTTGGTTTTCCCTTTGGCCAGCACATTGGTATACTTGGTCTGGGTGGTGTAAGGGATGGATTCGGTTTTGGTGTATTCCCGGTACTGCACCCGCTCGACGAGCAGGCTCATGCCTTCGGTCAGCGGCGCGTCCTTCTCCGCGTTCAGTGTATCAAATTCTCCCACTGTTACCTGCGCCTTTTCCAGCGCGTCGGCCACGGTGCCGCCTGTCATGGCCACCATGGTGGTCACCCCGTCAGCCGTCACATTAACATTAAAAGCGCGGGTGATCGCAATGGAGGTGCCGGTGTCTGCTTCGCGCGCCGTCTGAATCACATCGTCCTTCCCCAGGGTAATGCCCGCCGTTTCCAGCACATAGTACGGGTCCTGGTTCATGGTCAGCACCACGCGGCTTTCGCTGCCGTCCACCACGGTGACAGCATGGGTGTTGACCGACACGTACGTTACCATCCCGGCGGTCACCACAGCAAGGGCAGCCGCGGCGAACAGGCGGCTGCGCACCACGCGCACCAGCACGGCGGCAATCTGTTTCATGGTATCCATCTGAAAACCTCATTTCTCCGCAGCTGAAAGACCTCGCGGAAACCAAAGCCACCCGCTGCAGAGAGGTGGCTCGGCAAAGCAGCCGGACGACAACCATCCGGTTTGGCTTCCCCTTCCGCTGATAGGGTTCCCTTTCCCGGTGGAAAAGATACCCTATGTAATGCAGAAACGCGCACGAAGCCGGCGCGTCTGGACTGGTCAATTCGAAAATGAGTTTCTGTGTCTCTGTATTATACGCACACCAATCCGCCTTGTCAAACCGCTCGCAAACGATAGAATTTGTAAAAATTTTATAGAATTCCGGCAACAATGCCGCTCAATAAAAAAGCAAAGCGAATTCGAACGATCCGTTTGAAATAGAGGCAAATTAGGGTCTGTTTTTCTAAAAATACGTATTCTCTTCAGGAACGACCCGCGTGTGCCGCTGGCTTTCATGAAAATTGCCATGAAAAATGGAATAAACTTCCATGCCCGCGTCGCGTGCTTCAAAGTGGATTTTTTTACGGGAAATTTGTGCAACCAGCCAAAAGTAACAAGTTTGTAACCCTTGGAAATCCTGGTTTTAAGCCTGAAAATAAGAATAAAGTCGAAAAAACGGCGCATACGCATTCATTTTTGGTGTATAATTTATTCATTTATTGTTATATATATTCTTTTCCGTTTTTACATACCGCGAGATGCAGGCATGCAGGCCGTTTTTTTCTTTTTGAACATAGCCATGCCTTGGAAGATCTAGAGGGGCGAAAACGGTCGAACGAAATGGACAAACAAGGATAAGACCGGCATAGTACAGCGCCGGTCCTTTTCCGGACACATACAGGACAGACGCGGGGGCGAGCACAGTGTGCTCGCCCCCGCGTCTGTCTCTATTTCTCCGCGGCCAGCGGCGTCCCGTCTTTATGTACGAGCCGGCCGTTTGCATCAAAGGCGATTTCCTCGAGTTCGGAATGGGTGTATTTCTTGATATCCCGGATGCGGAACCGGTCGTCCGGGGTCATGAAGGTATACGCTGCGCCACGGCGTTTGGCTCGGCCGGTGCGTCCGATGCGGTGAAGATAATACTCGTTTTCTTCCGGAATATCGTAATTGAACACCGCTTCCACGTCATCCACATCAATGCCGCGGGCGGCCACATCGGTGGCCACCAGAATTTCAAACCGGCCTTCCCGGAAGCCCGCCATAACCTGATTGCGCTGCGATTGGGGGATGTCCCCGTGCAGGCAGTCCACCGAACGCCCTTGTTTACGCAGACGATCGCACAGCTGCCGCACCGTTGTTTTCATGTTGGCAAACACCATCACGCGGTGATACGCCATCTGATCGATGATGCGGGTCATGTCCTCGAGCCGGCGCGAACCGGAGGACAGCAGACCGAACTGATCGATCTGGGGGCGGTTGTCCCCCTCTGCCGCGACCTGGATTTCCACGGCATTGTGCTGGTATTCCCATGCCACGTCCATCACATCGCGGGAGATGGTGGCGCTGAACATGACGACCTGGGTGTCGGCCGGGGTGGCGTTGAGGATCCGCCGCACATCCTTGATGAAGCCCATTTTGAGCATCTCATCCGCTTCGTCGAGCACTGCCGTATACACATTGCCCAGCCAGACCGTACGCCGCCCCATGTGATCGAGCAGACGGCCGGGTGTGGCCACCACAATGTGCGGGTTCTTTTTCAGCGCCGCGAGCTGCTTGCCGATGGGCTGACCACCATAGATGGACGCGATGCGGACATCGGGGCGGAACGCTGCCAGCTGCCGCATCTCCTCCGCGATCTGTATGCACAACTCACGCGTCGGGCAGACAATGATCGCCTGCACATCGGTGCAGGCCGGATCGAGGCATTCCAGCAGCGGAATGCCAAACGCACAGGTCTTGCCCGTGCCGGTGGGGGCCTTGGCGATCAAATCGTGCCCGTCCATCATCAGCGGGATGGTCTGCGCCTGAATAGGCGTGGGGGCGGAAAACCCCATGCGTGTGAGCGCTTTGCGCGTCGGTTCACTGAGTTCCAGCTCGTCAAAGCTGGTTATGTCATTTGCCATGCTGCCAATCAAGCCTTTCTCATTCGATCCTTGCGGTTTATTATACCACAAACGCGAAACAGGGACAACCTCATTATCCCATTTCGAATGATATTATACCTTATTATATAGGGGGCGGTTAAAGGCTTGTTAAAAAAGAACGTCCGGTAAGACCGGACGTTCTTTCAGAGTGTCAAAAAACTTTTTAGCGAATAGCAATATACACAAAAGCAGAATTC
>CABSLQ010000074.1 GCA_902478605.1 uncultured Oscillospiraceae bacterium | reverse complement strand
TTTTTGCGAATGGACTTTTTCGACAGACTGAAATCCCGCACAGCCGCTTAAAACAGCAGTGCGGGATTTTTCTGTTGTCTGTTGTCTGTCCGGTTTCTTTTTCGGGCACTGCCCGGATATATCCGGGCCGCTCACGGCGGCCGTTCCCTCTTTTTTTACCGCACAGCCCGCAAAGCCACTGTATTCTCCCTCTGCCACATCACGTCCACCCCGGTAAATCCGGCTTCCCGGATCAGCCGCATTTCATTCTCCAGCGTGCAGGGGGTATCAAAATGGCAGGCGACACCGTCCGCAATCCCCTGTTCCCGCTTAAGCCTTCTATACGCGGCAAAGTACGCTTCTTCCTGTTCCTGCGCCCCACCTCCCGTCAGGATATAATCGCTTTCGATATACACGCCTCCCGGACGCAGGCAGTCCCGAATGCGCCGGTAAAGCGCCCGCTTGACATCGTGCGTATGGTGGTGCAGCGTCATAACAGACAGCGCTGCGTCATACCGATCCCGGCCTAAATCTGCCGTCAGATAGTCCTCCACGCGCAGCGTGAGACGGCGCCCCGGGTATTTATCCCGCAGCTTGTCCAGCATCTTGTCGGCAATATCCAGCCCTGTCACCTGCACGGCGGGAAACCGTGCAAAAATCGCTTCCAGCTCCAGACCGGTGCCGATCCCCAGATCGAGAAGCGTGCGGGTTTCCGCCGGCAGGAAGGAAGCCAGCACCCGCTTGCTTTCAAGGCCGCCGCCAATATGTGAGGTGTGTACCTCGTCATAGATGTCGCACCGTTTGTTGAAAAACGCCGCCATTTCCTCGAGCGGCTGCTGCGTCTCCATATAGCATCCCCCATTCAAAAACCTCCAGATGCAGGGAATATCCCGCTTCCGGAGGTTTTCTCGATCGTTCATTTTTATAGGTTGCGTCCACTGGCGGGACGGTTATTCTTTACAGATACTGCCAAAGATCCTCGTGCGGTGCGGCCATAACCGAGCTGGTGCAGTACAGCCCCTGGCTCTTGGCGTAATCGCCGCCCGCTTCCACCGCGGCGGTCACGTCGCTGACCTCGCCGGTGAGCATGACGACGCCCTTGCCGCCCATACCACGGGATACGCGCAAATCCAGAATCTCCACGCGGGAAGTCTTGACTGCGGCATCGGCCGCCTTGATGGCGCTGGCGGCGGAGAAGGTTTCGATAATACCGAGCGCTCCCTTGGCCACGGCGGTCTGGGCACCCATAAGCGCCTTGATAACCGTCTCGTCGATGCGGCCCATAAGTACCGAGTCCACAATATAGCTGCCGAAGAATGCCTTGACCCGCTCGATAGCCGTCTGCACGTCCGAAAGGGCACCGGTGAGCAGGATCTCATATTTGCCCGGGCAGGAAGGATGCGCCGAAATCAGGCGTACCCCTGCCGATTTGAGCGCGCTGTCGCAGGCCTCCACGCCCTTGGCAATACTCTTTATTTCAATAACTCCAACTGCATACAACATCTGCAAATCACGCCTTTCGTCGTTAACCCGAAGCCGAGAACCCGAACCCGCCCGGCAGGATGGATTGTCGCATCAGGCTTCGTTATTCTCCTTATCACGCTTCCGGCACAATCACCACGGAAGCGGCGGACACTTCGGCCACCCGTCCGTTCACCGGAGCATGAATATTGGCCGATATGCCCTGCGCCGCGGCCCCAATCACATCGCCCGTGCGCACGGTATCCCCGACCTGTACGGCGGGAGAAGCGGGCGCGCCCACATGCATGCGCAGCGGCAGGGTGATTTTGGACGGGGTCCACTTGTCTGTCAGGAACTGCGGCATGGCGTCAAACGGTGCAACGCCGATGCGCGTCATAAAGCGATCGCTCGGCAGCATACGATAATCCCGGTCGGGATCCACTGTCAGCTCGCCCTTATGCTGGTACCGCAACTTGTTCTTGGCGAGTATCCCCTTGACCTGCGTATACACGCGGCGGGGGCTGATCCCCTGGCAGCAGGCGGTCAGTTCACACACGCCGCAGCCGCAGCACACCGACGCTTCGGTGAACAGCTCGGGCATCTCTTCCACAACGGCCAGCGAGGTGCGCACAATTTTGTGCGGACGCAGCGGGTAGCCGATCAGCGCCCGGGGACACATTTCGGAGCACAGCGTACACTGGCAGCAGTTGGAGGACGCGTGGGCCATTATTGCGCGGTTTTCGCTGAGCTTACCGGCGATGGCAGGAATGTCGCGGGGCAGAATAAGCAGGCCCTTGGTGGTCTTGGTGATAACCGCTTTTTCCGGATCAATAATGTTGCCCATGGCCGGGCCGCCGTCGATGATGACGCAATCCTCGGGAATGCTGATGTTCAGCCGGCCGAGCAGCTCGGCCACCCCGGTACCCACCGGCACGACGAGCGACACCGGCTGCTTCACCTTGCCGCCGATGGTGATCCATTTATCGGTGACAGCCGCGCCTTCTTTCACCGCGCGATCCACGTTGTACAGCGTTTCCGCATTGAAGACGAGCACCCCCGCCGACAGCGGCAGACTGCCCGGCGCCACCACCCGGCCGAGCACCTGATAAATGAGGATGATTTCATCCCCCATGGGGTAAACGTCGGGCAGAATATGGACGTGCACATGCGACGAGATAGCATCTCCCTGTGCCAGATGCAGGCGTTTGGCGGTATGCGCCTTCACGCCGAGATAGCCGTTCGGAATCCCGGCCGCGGCCATGATCGTCTCGGCGCCCGAAGCGATGCGATCCATGTACTGCTTCATGATATAGTAGTCGGTGTACAGCAGCGGCTCGCATTCGGCGGCGTTGATGATCAGCGAATCGGCTCCTTCCGCCAGCTTGACAGCCGTCGGGAATCCCGCGCCGCCCGCGCCGACGCAGCCCGCGTCCGCGATACACTTTTTAAGCTCATTGATAGTCATAACGACAAGTCCCTTCCTGTGCTGGTTAGTCCACAATTCCCACGATGACGGCGTCCACAGGCGCCTCCTTGTTCGGCAGGCCGAGACGCGCCGCGCTGCCCGTCGTGACGAGGACCACTTCTCCAATGCCCGCCCCCAGGCTGTCAATGGCGATGATGTACTTATCGGTTTCCCTATGGTTTTCAATCACCTGGACTTCCAGAATGGTGGAACCGACAATTTTCTCGTTTTTGCGTGTGGAAACCACGTTTCCGACCACTTTTCCCATCAGCATAGCCGACCGTGCCTTTCTGCCGCGCCTTGCGGCCCTGTAATCAAATGTCTTTCAGGACGCGCACCCGCGCACCGTTGCCAATGCCCGCGGCATTCGCGTCGTCCGTGTCGATGTGCATCTCCAGGCGGAACTTGTCGCTGACACGGATCTGCACGTCGTAAAACCGGGTGCGCCGCGCACCCTCCGCCTCCACTGTGACGTAATCGCCGTCCTTCACGCCAAAGGTCCGGCCGTCCTCAGGACTCATATGAATATGCCGGTTGGCAATGATACAGCCCTCGCCAATGACCACCACGCCCTTCGGCCCTACGATGGTCAGCCCGGCAGAACCGGCGATGTCGCCCGACTCGCGCACGGGCGGCTTGACCTTGAGCACAAAGGAGTCCGTGCGGGAAATCTCCACCTGCGTATTCCGGCGAATGGGGCCCAGTACCCGCACGTTTTCGATGGGGCGCAGCGACGGCCCAATGATGGTGAGCAGCTCCTTGCAGGCGTATTGGCCCGGCTGCGACAGATCCTTGAGCGGCGTCAGTTCATACCCTTTGCCGAACAGGATCTCCATATGCTCTTTGGAAAGATGAATGTGGCGGTTGGATACCCCCACGGGAACGGTATCGGTTGCCGGGGATTCTTTTCCCCCCTGCTCCGCGAGAACGCGGCGTACAATTTCCGACACAACAGCAGAATCGACCGTCATGCGTATATCCTCCTTTTTCCTCTGTCCGGCGGGACAGCCTTTGTGTGCACGAAACGCCGCGCGCCCGCATGAATGGGCGCGTCCCGTTTCCTGAACACAACGCCGTGCCGCCGCCGCGCCCCGTAAAGGGGCGCGGCCAGGCAGGCAGCGTCAAAGCACGTCTTACTTGAGCACGGGGAGCAGTTTCTCCACGTCGTTGTGCGGACGCGGAATGACATGGGTCGCGATCACTTCGCCCAGACGGGACGCCGCCGCACCGCCGGCCTCCACGGCCGATTTCACAGCGCCGACATCGCCGCGCACCATGATGCTCACGAGGCCGGAACCGATCTTCTCGGAACCGATGAGCTGTACGTTCGCCGCTTTGACCATCGCATCAGCGGCTTCGATTGCGGCGACCAGGCCGCGGGTTTCCACCATACCAAGAGCTTCCATTGTTTGTACCTCCTACTATTTCGGTTATTTGAAATGTGTACCTTACTTGAGCACGGGGAGCAGTTTCTCCACGTCGCCATGCGGACGCGGAATGACATGGGTCGCGATCACTTCGCCCAGACGGGACGCCGCCGCACCGCCGGCCTCCACGGCCGATTTCACAGCGCCGACATCGCCGCGCACCATGATGCTCACGAGGCCGGAACCGATCTTCTCGGAACCGATGAGCTGTACGTTCGCCGCTTTGACCATCGCATCAGCGGCTTCGATTGCGGCGACCAGGCCGCGGGTTTCCACCATACCAAGAGCTTCCATTGTTTGTACCTCCTACTATTTCGGTTATTTGAAATGTGTACCTTACTTGAGCACGGGGAGCAGTTTCTCCACGTCGCCATGCGGACGCGGAATGACATGGGTCGCGATCACTTCGCCCAGACGGGACGCCGCCGCACCGCCGGCCTCTACGGCCGCTTTCACGGCGCCGACGTCGCCGCGCACCATGATGCTCACGAGGCCGGAACCGATCTTCTCGGAACCGATAAGGGTGACGTTCGCCGCTTTGACCATTGCATCGGCGGCTTCAATGGCGGCGACCAGGCCGCGGGTTTCCACCATACCTAAAGCTTCCATTGCATGACTCTCCTTCTTCATTGTTGTCGGGGTTGGGGTTGCGGTTTCTTTGGGTGCGGCCGCCTTGCGGGCGGCCGGCCGGCGGGCGGAGGAAGCGGCTGCGGCAGGCGCCGCCGTTTCTTTGGCCGCCGGGGTCTTTTTCTCAGCCATACGGATACCTCGCCTTTCCGGCAATGCTGCCGATTGCTGTTACATAGGATGGGAATCAGTCGGTGTACAGGAATTTGGTAATCTCGGGATGGGGATTGGCAATCACTTCGCAGAGCTTTACCTTTCCCACCTGAGCCGCCGCTTCCCGGCCGGCCTGAGCGGCGGCCGTCACGTCGGAAACCGTTCCGTCCACCACTATCGTCACCAGCCGGCCGCCCAGACGCTTTTCCACATGGATGAGACGGACGTTGGCCGCCTTAAGCATCGCGTCCAAGCCGGTGATGGCCGCCACCATGGCCTGTACTTCCAAAAGCGCAATGGCCTTGTTCATAGACGATCGTTGCCTTTCTGCTTATTTCAGGACGGGCAGCAGCTTCTCCACATCATTGTGCGGACGCGGGATGACGTGGGTCGCGATCACTTCGCCCAGACGGGATGCCGCCGCGCCGCCGGCTTCGACTGCCGCCTTGACGGCGCCGACGTCGCCGCGTACCATGATGCTCACAAGGCCGGATCCGATCTTCTCAGAGCCGATCAGAACGACATTTGCCGCCTTCACCATGGCGTCTGCTGCTTCGATTGCGGCAACCAGGCCGCGGGTTTCTACCATTCCCAATGCTTCCATCATACCGTTTTTCTCCTTTTATTACAAGTTTTTTCTTACTATTTTGGCTGCGAAATCAATATTCCTCGAGATAGGTCGTGTTCAGCTTATCTTTGCCCAGGGCATTGATGCGGGCCATCTTTTCGGTGTCCTCCGCCTGCCGGGAGATGAGATCGCTTGTGACGAGCATCCCCCGTTTTTCCGCTTCGGCCATGCCGGCCTGCATCCCCGCTTCCACCGCGGCGACATCGCCCTCAAACTTCACCGTCATGAGCAGCGGCACCTCGGCCGCGTCGCCCGCCGCCGGCTTGTTTTTATCCAGCGCGACGATGGTCACGTCGGCGGCCTTCGCCACCGCGTCGGCCACAACGACCGCCGTGGTGAACCCGAACACTTCAATCAAACCAAGCGCCATAATAAGCCCCATTTCTCACATCGCGGGCTTATTCCGCGATGTAGCAAATCTTGATGCCCTTCTGGGATACGTTGACTTCCATCGCCTCGTTAAGCTGATCGAGCGGGAAGCTGTGGGTGATGAGCTCCTCGATCGGAATCTTCATCTCGCGCGCCTGCTTGAGGAAGGCAATGGTGATGGGATAATCCGACGCGCTGTAATCCCACGAACCGACCAGATTGATCTCCTTGTTGCACAGGGCGAAGTGGGGGTTGATGGTGCATTCGCCGTTGTTGACGAAGAAGCCCATCTCACACAGTCCGCCGCCCCGGCGGATATAGCTGTAGATATCGGCCGCTGCCGGCGGCGCGCCGGTGCACTGGAAGGCAAAGTCGGCGCCCATGCCGTTCGTGACCGCCTTGACGGCCGCCACACGCTTATCCAGTGTATCGCATTCCTTGAAATTGATGATGGTCTTGACGCCCAGCTTTTTCGCCATCTCGAGGCGGGCCGGGGCGCCGTCCACGGCGATGATGTGGTTGATGCCGGCGGCGCGCAGCACCGCGATCATCATCAGGCCCACCGGGCCGCAGCCCTGGATCAGCACCTTGCTGCCGAAGTTGAGAAGGCCGGTGCTGTTGCCGCGGTTCAGGGCATGCACACACACGCAGGCCAGCTCCAGCAGCATGCGCTCCTTCAGGTTGAGGTCGTTGACCTCAAAATAGGTCGCGCCCTTCGCGCTGATGAGCAGATGGGTGGCAAACCAGCCGTTCAGGTGCTTGTCGGCGCTGTCCGGGATAAGCCCGAAAATGCCCTGGTTATCGCACAGGTTGGTGTTGCCGGGATGCAGGCGGCAGATGCCGCATTCGCCGCAGCTGATGACCGAGGTGACGATTTTGTCGCCCACCTTCAGCGGCTTGCCCGCCGTGTCGCATTTGACGTTCTTGCCCAACGCCAGGATTTCGCCGGTGCCCTCGTGGCCAAGGACGACGGGCGCCAGGCCAAAGGGATCCCCTTTCCATTCGTGTACGTCGGTGCCGCACACGCCGCAGCCCTCGACCTTGACGAGAATGTCATTGTCGCCCACCGCGGGCATGGGGTATTCCTTCACCTCGATGGTTTTGGGTCCGGTCAGCATGGCAACCTTCGCCGTCGCGGGAATATCCGCCGCGGCCGCCGGTGCGCCGCCTCCCATCTGGGAGAGGACCTTGCGCACGATGCTTTCCACCTGATTCGCATTCAAGTCCATGTTTTCACACCTCAATTTCTATTACTGACAACGGTTTGTATTGGCTTTTTATATGATGCGGAAGTTATCCGCCATCACGCAGCGGCGCTTGCGGGTAAAGCTGCGGGCGGAGGTGATGCCCTCGCCCGTGGGGCCCGCGATGGTGAAGGTGGTATGCCCTTCACCGCCGAACCCGATGCCCGCATAAGAAGGCGCATTCTTCACAAAGATGGTGGTTTCCACCGCTTTGGCAAAGCGGCTGAGATGATCCACGTTTTTGGAATGCATATGGGCGCTGTGGCGGTTGCCGTGCTCCGCCTTGACGGCCAGGTCAATCGCCTCGTCAATGTCGGCCACCCGCACGATAGGCAGAATGGGCATCATCAGCTCCTCCTGCACAAACAGGTGATCAAAATGCGTTTCGTAGATGAGGCAGCGGATATCCTTGTCCGCCTTAACCCCGATCATACCCAGCAGCACGTCCGCGTCGCGGCCCACGCATTGGCGGTTGATGATCTTCTTGACCTTGCCCGTCTTTTTATCCTCTTTGTCCACGAGCACGATTTTGGACAGCGCCTCCGCCTGCTCGTCGCTGAGCAGATACGCCCCGTTCTGCCGCATGTAATGAATCAGTTCGTCCGCGATATTGCTGAACGCGAAGCATTCCTTTTCCGCGATGCAGGGCAGGTTGTTGTCAAAGGTGCAGCCGTCGATGATATCCTTGGCGGCCTTGCGGATATCGGCGGTGTCGTCCACAATGACGGGGGGATTGCCCGCGCCCGCGCCGATGGCCTTTTTGCCGGAGGAAAGCACCGCCTTGACCACGCCGGGACCGCCGGTGCAGACCAGCAGCTTGATGAGCGGATGATTCTGCATCACCGCCGCCGTCTCCAGTGTAGGCTTCGCCACCGAGCAGACCAGCGTCTTGGGCCCGCCCGCCGCCGCACAGGCGCGGTTGACCAGGTCGACCGCGTAGTTGGAGGTGGCGATGGCGCCGGGATGGGGATTGAAGACCACGCCGTTGCCCGCCGCAATCATGCCGATGCTGTTGCAGATGACCGTTTCGCTCGGGTTGGTGCTCGGCGTGATGCTGCCCACCAGACCGAAGGGGGCCATCTCGATGAGGGTCAGGCCGTTGTCCCCCGTCTTGGCCTCGGAGACAATGTCCTCGGTACCGGGGGTTTTATCCGCCACGAGGATATGCTTGGCGGTCTTATGCGCCACACGGCCCATGCCGGTTTCGGCCACGCCGAGCTCCGCCATGATTTCGGCTTCCGCCCGGGTCAGCCGGCGGATTTCGGTGATGATCTTTTCCCGCTGTTCCACCGACATCTCCCGCAGCACCTTATAGCTGGCAGATGACGCCTCGATGGCGGCCTCCATGGTGTCGTAAACGCCGATGAATTTCCGCCCGTGATACTGGGTGGAATCCCACCCAGCCGCCGGCGTTTCCTCCGCCTTCATGCTGCGCAGGACTTCCTCGACAATCTTCCCGATCTGGGACTCAGAAATTTCCAAGTGGCTCACATCTCCTTTTCAAAAAGCTGGATACCAAACTGACAAAGGGCTGTATCCTGTTCGGCTGACCCGCCGCTGACGCCGAGGCCACCGATGATGGTCCCGCCGCGTATAAGCGGTGCGCCGCCGCCGAAAATCACGATGCGTCCCTGGTTGGTGTTCTGTACGCCGTACAGCGGCGCCCCCGGCTGCGCCAGAGCGCCCAGCTGTTCGGTGGTCATTTTCAGCGATACGGCGGTGAACGCCTTATTCGTCGCCACATCCACACTGGCGATGTAAGCGTCGTCGTCCCGCTGGAGGGCCACGGCGTTGCCGCCCGCGTCACACACGGCGACCACCGCGCGCAGCCCCTCTTCCCTTGCTTTGAGGCGGACCGCCCGGCACAGAGCGTTCGCCATGTCGCAGAATCCGTCGCCCGCCAACTCCAGATGGGCGGGTGCCTTGTCCCCGCCTGCCGTGACGGCGGCATGCGGTACCGCTGCGCGGGGCGCGGCGGCTGCCGTGCGATCGCAGAAGCGGGCCAGCGCATACAGCAGGTCGGACAGCCGGTTCATCCAGGCAAGCACGTCGCGGCTGATGCCGCCCGTCTGGGACGCGGCCACCGCGCAGCGTTCCGCCCGCCGGGCCACGGTCCGGGCCACATCGAGCGCCGCGCCTCCTTCGGTGGCGCCCGGAAGGATGAACCCGTCAAACGGGGCGTTTTCGGTGAGCGAATCGATGGCGGCCTCCAGCTGCCGCACCTTATCCGGCGTGGCAAATTTCTCACTGCCGGCCAGCTCGCCGCTCAGGGCGATGACATGGCTCTGCAGTTCTTCCACCAGGGGAATCAAGGAGGAGGGCACTTTCTGTTTGGCCACGCCCAGCGCCGATGTGAATTCGTCCAGCGTGCCGAGCAGCTCGAAAATCGGGCTGTTCTTCGGGATATTCATCCGGGTGATGGTACTCGCCCGACCCGTATCGCCCTTTTTGGTATATAAGCTCATGGGCTGCGCTCCGCCTCCTTTACATGGTTTCATCCGTCAGCGCGAGGCCAAGGGCCACCGCGCTGTGCGGAGGGAGAAAACCGAGCAGATTGGCACGCCCGGTTGTAATGCGATAGGTCATCAGGTGTTCGGCGAGCAGATCGGCGATTTCAAAATCCTGCGAGCTGCCGCCCACGAGGGCCACCGAGCCGATGCGGCGCAGGTCGCCGTCAGGGGCCACCTCTCGCAGCGCGCGTTCCGCGTTTGCAACGAACACCTTGCGCTTGGCTTCCCGCCGCACCAGGGCGATGCGGTCAATGGACAGCCGCTTGGCCGATTGGACAGGCACGAGGGTGTCGCCCGCCACAATGACCACCCGGGCAAACAGCGCGGGGGGAAGCGGCTCTGAGACGAACTTCACGCTGCCGTCCTCAAACCGGAGAAAGAGCAGGCTTTCCACCTTGGCCAGCGGGTATTTTTTGATGAGCTCCGCCGTGTCGCGATCGTGCAGATCCAGCTCGAGATCGATGATCCGGGTGACCATCTCGCCCGCGCCCGCATGATGAATCGCGGTGACCTTGCCGTCCGTATCCACCAGCGCGGCATCGGTCGAACCGCCGCCCAAATCCAGGATGGCCAGCGGAAGCCCGGCGCCCGGCGTGGTTCTGGCCCCCGCCAGCGCCATCTCGGCCTCCCGGCCGGCGACCCGCACGAAAATCCCTGTCCGGCGGGAAAGCTCCTCGGCGATGGCCTGCATCGGCAGACGGCTTGTCTGCACCATGGCGGCGAGCATCACCACATTTTCCATCGCCGATTCCCCGGCCAGCGCCCCGGCGACCTCCACCGACGAAAAGGTATCGGCCGCCAGCATATCCACAATGTGGAGTTCGTCAGCCGATTGGCCGGTGAGACCGGCCATGCTATCCTTTACCCTGGTCAGCAGGGCGCCGACATTGGTTCCCTGCTCTCCGTAGATATCTTCGATCTGCCCCGCGCGGGACACCGCGCGCATGAGGGCATCCGCCCCCTCGTTGACGTCCAGGCGGCTGTGGGCGTTCTTGCCGTGAATGTCCACATAGCCCGCGCGGACCTTATTTACCGTCACGCTGGCCCCCTCGGCGCGAATCACCACGCCGGACCGGCAGCCGATCAGGCTGCGCGCCACGGGGATGGCATCCCGCGTTTCCTGCGGCGTCAGGCCGAACAGGCCGGCCAGGCCGTAGGGATTGGACAGGGTGCGCACGCTCTCCCCGTTTTTCGCCACCTCCACGGCGGCAGGCACGCCGATTTCCACCTTTTCCAGATGGACAACCTCATCCACAATGGGGATGATGGTTTTCAGCCGGTTGGCGATGAGCACGCCGTCGTCCTTGCGGCAGATGGCGGCCACCACCCGGCAGTCGGGCGGCGCCCGGTTGATAAGCTCCGCCGCCCGGTAATAGGGGCAATCGGCATCCACCAGCACGACGACATCACCCGCCCCCCGTTCCAGGCGGTCAATGGGAAGGGTTTTGCCAAGGGCCAGGCCTTCGCCGCCCGGGGTATCCGGGTTATGTCCAATCATGGCGGAGCCGATGACGTTGGTCTCGCTGACCGTGTCCATCGACAAATCGCTGATGACCGGCGCGGCCTGATTCAATCGTATCTGCGCCACATCGGCATACTGCAGGCCAGCCTGCCGAAGCGCGTCGTCCAGCGCCTCGACGCAGCCTTTTACGTTTTCGGGCGTCCCCTTGACGCCGGTGGTGGGCGTCATGGCACCGGCCACATAGCGGCTTTCGTCGTTTTCGAGCTTTTCCATCAGAATGACTTCGGTGGTGGAATTGCCGATATCCATCCCCGCCACAACGCGTCCCGCCATACGCCTCACCGCCTTTCTGCCCTGCGGCCTTATGTTTTCTGCGGTATCTGCCGGTCCGTCAGCCGTTCTCCGGCAGCAGAATGCCCCGCTTTTCGTAGATGTCCACCGCTTCGCGGACCAGCCGCGCCAGCATGGGCGCATGGTATTCCTTTTCCAGCGTATCCGCCATATCCACGAGCTGGGCCTTGGTTGCGCGGTTGGGGCGCAGCCGGTCGTACATTTCGATAACCGTGGCGTCGGGTACGGCGGTCATTTCGGCCGCCCGGCGCAGGTTTTCGGCCACCTGCTTTTTCCCGGCGCTTTCGGCTACCTCGGCCTGCCGGAGCAGCATGTCCCGGGAAATGCGCAAATCCTCCCCGGTCACCGCCCCCTGCCGCACGGCCTCCATCGTAATGGCGTCAATCGGCTTATCCGTCGGGGTGCGCACCACCTCCGGGTGCTTTTCCAGCAGCGGATAATCCGCCACCGTGAAACCGTTCGCCGGTGCGGGCGCCGGCTGCGCGTCCCCGCCCTGCTGCTCGAGCAATTCGCGGGTGATCTTGGCGATCAGTTGTTCCATTGCATCAGCCATGCTGCCAGGTCACCTCCAGTTCCACCGGAGGCGCGCCCTCCACGATGTGTTCGGTTTCCTTGATATGCAGGATGGCCGCGCGCGCCTGATACTTCGGCCGCACCATGAAGTCATTGGCGACCGCAATCGGCACAGGGGACTGCCCCTTGGCGTACCGCGCGGCGTTCTTGCCGATCTGGCGGTAAATATCCAGCGTGATGAGCGGCGCCTGCGGGAACAGCTCCAGATTGGTCAGCGGGAACAGGTCCTTCTGATGGATGACCGTCGTCCCTTTGGACTGAATCCCGATGCCGATGCCCGATCCGCTGAGCTTGGCGGCCCGCTGGGCGATGAAGGACA
>CABSLQ010000073.1 GCA_902478605.1 uncultured Oscillospiraceae bacterium | reverse complement strand
TGGTGGCACAAGGCGCGGGGCAGACGAACGCCATGCTGTAATCCGGCATCAATCTCCCTGAGGGTGACGGTACGGTCGTCACCGGAATAATTGAAAGTCAGCACAACCTTATCATCGTAAACAAAAACCGCATTCACAAAGGTTTTTATCAGCTGTTTCTGGCAGGCTTCGTCGGTATAATCCATATCCGCAAACCTGTGCAGGAAATAGAGGATATGCTCTTTCCTCAGGCCCAGATCCTCCCGCAGCTTTGCCGCCTTCAAAGCGTCTTTCAGTTCGGCCTTCTGCTTGTCCAGTTCTTCCATACGCTGCTTGGTGGCCTCGTTGAAGATACCGGCCTCTATCGCCCGGATCAGGTTGGCAGTAGCCTTTTCCACCTCCTTCAGCGCTTTCCGGAGCGATTCGGTATAGGACGTTTCCGTGTTCTGGGCCAGATAGTATTGATACGTGTTTTCTGCGATAAAGTCCAAGAGATCCTTGTCTTGCACAAGGGCTATCACATATTCCAACACAAGACGTTCTATCCATACCCGGCGCACCGGCTTTTTGACACATTTCTTTTTCCGCTGCTCGGTACAGTAGTAATAGTGATGCCTTGTCCCTGTCTTGCTGGTACCGCTGACCCCTACCATCATTGCCCCGCACTTGCCGCAGAACAGCTTTTCCGTCAGCAGATAGTCGGCCTTGGCATTCTTATGCGCCGCCGCCCTCTGATTGTATTTCAGCATTTCCTGCACCTTGTAAAAGGTTTCCGGTTCCACGATGGGCGGGATGGCATCCTCTATTCTAATTTCATCCTTATAGGTGTAGACGCCGATATACTTTTCGTTTTTCAGCATGGTGCGCAGGCTATTGTTGGTGAAGGGTCGCCCACGCAGGGTCCGCAGCCCTTTTTCGTTCAGGATACGGATAATCTGTGATATAGTTTTGCCCTGGGCATACAGATCGAATACCAGTTTCACGGTGGGAGCGGTTTCCGGGTCGATGACAAACTTTTTGTCTGCATCGGTCTTGTACCCCAAAGGTCGGTTCCCACCGGTGCTCTGGGCCTTGGCTGCACTGGCCCGCTGGCCCCGCCGGATGTTCTGGGATAATTGCTCGGAGTAATAGGCTGCCATCCCCTCGATGACCGCCTCCAGAATAATGCCCTCCGGCGTGTCGGGAATCGTTTCTGCAATATAGTGGATTTTTACACCGTTCTTTTTCAAATGGTACTTGTTAAGAGCAATCTCCTCCTTGTTGCGGCCAATACGGTCTGTCTTCCAGACGATCAGCGCGTCAAAGGCGTGCTTCGCAGCATCAGCCAGCATAAGCTGGAACTGCTCCCGGTTGTCGTTTTTGCCTGTCTGTGCCCGGTCGCAGTATTCCTGGATGATAGTCAGACCGTGTGCCGCCGCATATTTTTTTGCCTCCGCAATCTGCCCCTCGATAGACTGCTCCCCCTGCCGGTGGCTGGAGTAGCGGGCATAGACAACGGCATTCATTCTTGCTTTGCCTCCTTAACCAATTCCAGATTCAGTGCCAGCCGAGCCGTGTTTTTGTCCTTAATGTCGGCACGCTCGTAAGCTTTCGCCACTTCGACGGCTTCTGCCGAAAGAGGATGGGGATGGTAAGGAAGCGTACCGGCCCAGACCTCCAGCGGTACATCCAGCGTGTCGGAGAGCTGAAGGGCAATGGGAAGCGGGGCCTCTTTCATCCGCCGGGTTATAATCGTCCTCACCTGCCGGTCTGTCAGCCCCGTAACTCGGACAGTCTCCGGAATATTCAGCCCCATCTGATCCGTCACTTCAATAAAAATTTTGTAAAACGGCTTCTCCTGGGTCGAACAGACGGAATAAAAGGCTGCTTCCTCCGCCGAGTCCCCTAACAGGTAATCCACTGATACTTTCAATATTTCTGCGAATTTTTTTACCTGCGCGATTTTGGGAGACCGTTTCCCCGCTTCATAAAGGCTTAAAATCTGCTTGGATAAACCCAGTTTTTCCGCAAACTCCACCTGGGACATCCCCATTTCCGAGCGAAGCTGACGGATACGGGTTCCGAAATCCATGTATTCCAATTCGACTTCGGGGATATGTTCAAATGCTTCCTGCCGCGCTTTTCGCTCTTTTCCGGTCATATGGCGTCCTCCTTTTGTTAGGCTCAATCTTATTAAAGCACATAACGTCAACGAAATCAATACCTTTTATATAAAAAGCAGAATTATTTTTAATATGTTGATTTTTGAACTGTTATTCGTTATAATGATTTCATCCTTCTTGATTGGGAATGGTTTTTATTATACCCCAAAAGTCAACAAAATCGATAATGAATTGAGATGATTGCAAAAGAGTCAACAATAAGAATTATACCGAAAACCATTCCCCGGATGGAACAGAAAATACTGTGCGCTACATTCCTGGAGGCCGTTCTCCGGTTCTATAAGAATCCGGAGAACAAGGCGGCCTTTGAGCAGTGGTGCATGGGGAAAGGAGATCACGCAGATGGACAAAAAGACGGCTGAAAAACTGCGGCGGGAATACCCCAACCATATGCCTGTAAAGATTGCCGCGCCGTTTCTCGGCGTATCAGCCCGCCAGCTCTCCTGGCTGGTGGCCGAGGGGCGGGAACCTTTTGCTTCCATTGGCGCCGACATCGGTACCAGGCAGCGATATGTCCGCATCTACACGGAGCCGCTGATTAAGCTCCTGTGCAGCGAAGAATATAACGACATCTAAACCATTATCTGAAAGCGCTTTGTGCGAGGGGACGGTTATATTCTGCGGAAACGATCACACAAACACATCGGGCGGCACAGGAACGGCTTTTCGGATAGAGCTGTTCTTGTGTCGCCCGAACTGTTTACAGGGAGGAACAAAATGAAGCTGCATAAGAATCAAATAGGGTTGCTCCGGCATCTGGCACGCTTTCAGATGTTGGCATACCCGGACTGTTTGGAAATGTTAGACACAGATCATACGGGAGACCGCACGGCATTGTCCTACGCCTTTCGGCCTTTGACAAAAAACAAGTATGTTTCCAGGCAAAAGGATGGCAGTGTGTCTATTCTGGCGAAGGGACGCGCCCTGTTTCCGGACATCACGCCGCTGATCTCCGCCGGAGGCGGTGCTGCAGAGCGCCGCCGGGTGATGGCGGTATCCCGTATGGCGGCGCTGATGGAGCGAAGCGGTATCCCCTGCTTTGGAGAACGCCGGGACAGGGATGAGCCGTACTTTATCCCCTCCGCCTGTTGGCGGAACATTGCCCACGGCATCCTGTCCACTACCCGCTTTACAGGGATGCTGATGGCAGGGCAGCACCGGCTGGCCGTTTATGATATCGGAGATGGGGCGATGGAGTGGCAGGTGCGGGCGGAAGGCTCGCTGTTTTACACACGGTACGGCAGCTATGCAACAAAGGCTACGGGGATGCTCCTTGTTTGCCGGCAGAATGCCAGGATTACCGCGGCCCGGAACATCATCCGGCAGACCATGTGGAACCGCCGGCAGCTGCTCCGGGACAGCTGTGTTGAACGCGACAGGCCCGTGCGGTGGTCTCGGTCGCCCATTAAGCTGCGGGCTACCTATGAGCACGTTTTTCTGACAACGCGGGAAACTCTGACGGTGAGCCTGCAGCGGATTCTGGAAGAAGCAGAATATATCCGCCAGCTGTGCGAAAGCAACGGCGGCACATTGTCCGGCGGCCTGGGGATCGGGGATATTGAGTCATATTCCCGCCGCCTCTTTGTCAACCCAGCTTCCGACCTGCTGAAATATGTCCGTTTCTTTTCGGCAGCAAAGACCTATCTGACACAGCAGGCTGAACCAGGCTATTATACAGTCACAATCGAGATATACGTCCACAAAGAGGATCAGCCTATTGTGGAGATGTATCCGGAATTGTGCGGATTGGAGGGATTGTGTATCTATGTATACCGATCTTAAAAAGACGCTGGCGGCAATCGGCCGCTGCCTTCCTGACGAGGGAGAGCCTACACAAAAGCAGCTGCACCGGATGTATGATGAGACACTGTGGCTGATGAGCCAGGAGTTGGCCGTGATATATGACAGGGAAACATTTGGCAGTCATCCGGCAGAGCCGGAGCAGCGAACCCTTGCCGAACGGCAGAGCGGCGGCAAGGATACGGACGGCATGGTGACGCTGACGATCCGTGAGCCGCTGCCTGCCATGAAGCGGCTGACCGAAGCCGTGGAAGAACACTGGAAGGCCATGCTCCGTGCGGCTATCTCGGAGGCGGCACGGCAGGAACCGCTGCCCTATTTTGAAAAAGCCTTTGTGGCGATCCGGATTGTGACGCCAAGAGGAAGCCATAACGCCCAGGCGTGGGATACCTCCAACCGGGCTATCCAGATCATCCTCAACAATCTGAAAGGCATCTTTTTCGAGGATGACAATATGGAACATATGGCCTTTTCCGTGATTGGGAGCTGGGGTCAGGAAGGGAGTACGGTGATCCGAATTTTTGATTTCGACAGATTACGGCAGCTTGAAGAGCATGAAACCATGCGTTTTTGAAAATGTCATGGGGATGGGAACAGGTGTAAACACAAGATGCTTCTTTCGGGGAGAATGTACTGTGATATGCTTTAAAAAGGCAAATCAACCACTCATGGAGAAAATCCGATACCGAGGGGTTCTGTGAGGAGATTCTGCGGCGGCAGAAGCGACGTGCAGAACAAGCAGAAAGGGCCGAAACCAGGCGGGAGTCAAAATTGACTCCCGCCTGGTTTCGGCCTGTTTAGCAAACGAAAATATGAGACGGTTCTGCCTGTGGGTTAAATCTTGTCATTGGGTCAGGTCGAACCGATATTTCGTAATTCCTCTGCCGCAGATGTGGTCGGGGCAGAGGTCTCCTCTCCCGGCACAGCAGAAGGAACCGTGGGCTCGCCGGTCGGGCTTGTTGTCCCGCTTTCCGGCTGTGAAGCGACAGTGGATGAGGCGGTTTCTGCCGGGGACTCATTTTCGGTTGGGGATGCCGGAACTTCGCTCATTTCCTCTGTGGCTGGCTCCCCGCTTTTGGCCGCCTTTTTCAAAAGGTGGCCGGGGCGAGGGGCAGAGCCCTCGTCGCGTTCCGCAGGACGCGAAAAGCTTAAGAAAACAAGGCGTGGAACCCTCGCCGGGGTTCCACGATGCGGCGTAACACGCCGTATAAACGATCTTTGTTTGTGCATTTTGCTATTTGGCTGCTGCTTTTTCGACAGACTGAGGCGGCTCCGGTGTATACCGGAGCCGCCTTGTGGCTTCTGTACCGTTCGGTGATCCTGGAAGGATTCCTGTACACGGACTGTCTGTAAGAGGAACTGTATGGGTTACGCAAAGCACTTCAGCACCGGACAACCGGCGGAATCGTCCCAGGCCCACACGCTGTCGAAGTCCCAGCCGAGTCCCTGCGAAAAGGTTTCCTGGCTATGGGCCTCGTCGGCGGTTTTTTCGGTCCCCATCCAACCCGGAGTGCGGTCTTCCTCTTCAGCCGGGGCGTTGACCGGCATATCGGCCAGTGCGAAGTTGTTTTCCAGCGTGGCCACCTGGGAGCTCAGAGTGCGGGCCGCGATCCGGTGGGCATAGCTGGTGGCGGTGATGGAAGCGTTCAGGGCAAAGCAGTTTCTTACCGTGCTGTCTTTGTAGGTGTACCCGGTGATGCCGCCGGCGCTCTGGTTATCCACCACGGTGACGGCACCGGTGGCGTAGCAGTCCTCGATGACGCTCTTGACGCCTTGACCGGAAATGCCGACCAGTCCGCCGGCGTATTTACCGGCGTTTACGGTGACATTCGCGGTGGAATAGCAGTTGGAGAGGGTGCCGTTTAGGTAGCCTACGATGCCGCCTTGGGTGGAGGCGCCGGTGATGCTGCCGGTGGTGTAGCATTCTTCAATCAAGCCGTCACTCACGTCGCAGAGGATTCCCGCCTTGTCGTATGCGGCCGTCACCTCGGCGTCAACCAGTCCCAGCCGGCGGATGATACCGGTATTCTTTTTAAACAGACCGCCGGTCTCGGAGGTGAAGTTCAGCAGCCGGTGGCCGGCACCGTCAAAGGTTCCGGAGAAGGGGGTCGCCTGGCAGAGCTGCTCCACCGCTTCCTCGGCCAGATCCAGATCGGTTGTCAGAACGTAATTTTCGGCGGGGAACTGGGAGATCACCGCCAGATCCGCAGCACTGGTAATTTCATAATAGCCATTATCGTCTTGGGAGAGGCTGGGCTTGGCGCTGGTTTCCTCGGTGCAGTTTCGCAGCACCGGCCGCTGTGCCGTCGGATCCCATTGCCACACGCTGTCGAAGTCCCAGCCGAGGCCTTCCGCAAAGGTTTCCTGCTGCTGGGTCTCCTCGGCGGTTTTGCTGATGCCCATCCAGCCGTCAGTGCGGTCTTCGTCTTCAGCCGTGGTGTTGACCGGCATATCGGCCAGCGCGAAGTTGTTTTCCAGTACGGCGACTTCGTTTCCCCGAGTCCGGGCCGCAATCCGGTGGGCATAGCTGGTGGCGGTGATGGAAGCGTTCAGGGCAAAGCAGTTTTTGACGGTGCTGTCCTCGTAGGTGTAGCCGGTGATACCGCCGGCACTTTGATTGCTAACCACGGTGACGGCACCGGTGGCGTAGCAGTTCTCGATCACGCTGTTGCTGTATCTGGCTGAAATGCCGACCAGCCCGCCGGCGTATTTGCCGGCGTTCACGGTGACATCCGCGGTGGAATAGCAGTTGGAGAGGGTGCCGTTTAAGTAGCCCACGATGCCGCCTTGGGTGGAGGCGCCGGCGATGCTGCCGGTGGTGTAGCATTCTTCAATCAGGCCGTTGCTCACGTCGCAGAGGATGCCGGCTTGGTCATATTCGGCGGTTACGACGGCCTGGACGATCCCCAGCCGGCGGATGGTTCCGGCGTTTTCCTTGAACAGACCGCCGGTCTCGGAGGTGAAGTTCAGCAGCCGGTGGCCCGCGCCGTCGAGCACCCCGGAGAAGGGCGTCGCCTGGCAAAGCTGTTCCACCGTTTCCCCGGCCAGATCAATATCCTTTGTCAGGATGTAATTTTCCTCCGGAAATTTGGAAATCTGGGCCAGATCCCCAGCGGAAGAAATCTGGTAGTAGCCGTTCTCGTCTTGCGTCAGGGCTGGTTTCTCACCCGTCTTTTCAGTGCAGCCCCTCAGAACCGGGCGCTGTGCCGTTTCGTCCCACTGCCAGACGGTTTCAAAATCCCAGCCAAGGCCGGTTTTAAAGGTGTCTACGGAGCGCATTTCCTCCCGGGTTTTTCCTTCTCCCATCAGGGAGGCGAACCGGGTGTCGCTTTCCTCCGTCTGAGATACCGGCATATCCGCCCAGGCAAAGTTGATACCGATATTGGCGATTTCGCTGCCGAGGGTTCTGGCCGCTACCCGATGCCCGTACTGCGTGGGAGCGGTTACAGAAGCGTTCAAGGCAAAGTTGCCGCTTACGTTGGTGGTTGCATAGGTGTAGCCGGTGATCCCACCGGCATTGGCGTCCGCCGAGACGGCGCCGGTGGCATAGCATCGCTCCGTCGTGCTGCCCCGGCCAGAAATCCCCACGACGCCGCCGGCCTGGCGGTCGGTGCTGCTCACCCGCGCCGTCGAGTAGCAGTCGCGGATGGTGCCGTTGAGATAACCGACCACGCCGCCCGTCGTCGCCTGTCCGGCAATCGAGCCGGTGGTATAGCAGCTTTCGATGGTTCCGCCGTTGGTGTTGCAGAGAATGCCGATGTTGGAGGCATTCGGCGCCTGGATGTTGGCGCCTTCCATGCCGAGGTTTTGGATGGTGCCCGCGTTCATATGGATCAGGCCGCCCTCGGTGGAGGTATAGCCGATGATTTTATGACCGGCGCCGTCCAAAACGCCCATAAACTGCAGCTCGGTGCACAGGGGGGACATGGGCGCCGTCAGGGTGATGTCCGCGGTCAGAACATAGTTTTCCTCGGGGAATTGGGAGAGCACCGCCAGGTCGGCGGCAGAGGCGATTTCATAATACCCGTTTTCGTCCTGCGGCAGGGACGGCTTCTGCTCTTCCTCTCCCGGAACAATGACTTCCGGAAGCATCTGCAACACCGGCCGCTGGCCGTTTTCGTCCCACTGCCAGACCGTCTCGAAATCCCAGCCGAGGGTATCCCGATAGAAGGTCTGGTCTTCGATTTGTGCCAGGGTAGCGGTAGCGCCCTTTTCGGTGGTGGTAGACGCCACGCCCTGCTGCTCGGCCGTTACCATGACCTTCACGCTGCCGTAGTTGTTTTCCAGCACAGGGGTATGTCCCGACTTGATGCGTCCCACCACACGGTTGGAATAGCTGTTTCCGTTCACCCGGTCGTTCAGAGCGATACAGTTCCGCACGGTGGTCCCGGTATAGCCGTAGCCGACCACGCCGCCCGCGTTCTTGGAGTCCGCGGTGACGGTTCCGGTGGAATAGCAGCGTTCGGTCACGCTGCCCTCCATGCCCAGGCCGACCACGCCTCCAGCCTCTGTGCCGAGGGAATGCACATCCGCCGTCGAGTAGCAGTCCCGGATAATCCCATAGGAATCGCCGGCGATGCCGCCCACCCGGGAAGGAGCCGCGATTGTTCCGCTGACGTAACAGTTCTCGATGGTTCCGCGGTTGAGGTCGCACAGGATCCCGGCCGTGCTCGTGTCGGATTCCACCGCGCCCACGACCGTCAGATTGCGGATAACGCCGTCGTTGGTGGCAAACAGGCCGGAGCCCTTGCTCGGATCTGCCTGGAAGCCGCTGATGGTGTGCCCGCCGCCGTCAAACACGCCGGTGAAATTGGACAGCTGGGTACGGACCATACCGTCCAGTTCCAGATCGTTCATCAGCCGGAAATGGGCCGATGGCTCGTAGGTGAAATTGATGAAATCGTCCCAGGTATAAATTTCGTAAGGCTGCTCCGCGGTGCCGAAGCCCTTCATCCCCTTACGCAGGGTCTGAGCATACAGAACCGGCTGAGCGGTATCCAGTCCGCTCCAGATCATCACCTTGAGCACGTTGGACGAATCGAAGGTGATAGGGGTGGCAAAGGATACATACTGCTCTTTGCCCTTGCGCTCCAGGGTAACGTCCACAGCGCGGAAATCCAACAATTCGCTTTCGTCTTCCGTATATTTGGCGGCGATCACGGTGAGGTCCTCGCGGGCATCCTCTGTCGCCAGGAAGCCGACGCCGTTCCACTGCTTATCCTGGATGTCGGTGGAGCTGAGCTCAAACAGGCCTTGTGCATGGCCCAGAGTAAAGCTGTCCACAACCTCTCCTTCGGTGGTATAGGTGGTCAGGGTCAGGCTGTCCTGGTCGGCGCTGAGCACCATGCCGGTCTGGACATCCTCGTCGTAGACCACATGATCCCACCAGAATTCCTCGTTGTCATAGAACTTCGGGCCGGCGGAGCCGGAGGTGACGAAGGTCGTGCCCTGGTTCATATCCTCCGGATCGTTGGTGGCCACACCGTCGCGGATGGTGGTTCGCTTGTAGACGTGGTCGTGCCCGCCGATATACAAGCTGACGCCCAGCTGCTGGCAGGCCTTGGCCACCTTTTCTCGCTGCTCGGCCATGCCGGAATCGGTGCTGTGCCGGGAACCGAAATAGGGGAAATGCCCCATGACAATCCGCCAGGGCTTGTCGGTGGCCCGCATGTCCTGCTCCAGCCATTTCAGCTGTTCGTCCAACGCGGTGGTGGAATTGAGCACCGCGATGTGCATCTCGCCGATGTCGTAGGAATAATTGCTTTCCCCTATATCGCTGCCGTTCTCGGGCAGGTTGTACATCTTGTTAAAAGTAGAACTGCCGGAATAGGGGGAATCGGTATGGCTGTGGGCCAGGTTGAGATCGTCATAGGTCTCGTGGTTGCCGGTCATGGTGGAGGTCAGCATCCCCAGGTCCTCCAGCACATAGTCGCTCAGCGACTTCCAGTATTCATATTTGGCCGCGTTGTCCACGAAGTCGCCCAGCTGCACCATCACGGAGGCGTCCGGCTCCTTCTCCTTGAGGGTGGCCAGCATATCGTTGAACAGATCATAGTCGCTCTGCTCGGTTCCGGGCACCTGCAAATCACCCATAATATAGAGGGAGGTTTCCCCATCGGGCTGAGCGGTGGTGAAGGTGTATTCCTTGCTGGTCCAGCCGCCGTCGGCCGAAACGCCCAGCCGGTATTTATAGGTCGTGCCCGGGGTTAGGCCGGTCAGGTCAAACTCATGGCTGCGCAGCGGCTTGTCGGTGATGGGATCCTCATAGCCGGGGGCATCCAGCTCGCTGGCGGCTTCCAGCTGCATGGAGGATTCCTCCGACAGGATGGTCTGGGCGTCTTCCCAGCCCTCGTCCTGAGCGGGAACCACCTGGAGATAGGCGGTGGTCAGGGCCGGATCGGTCACCACATTGATGCCGACCTCATCCGCTGTTTCCCCCACGCTGGCTACCGGGGCAAACTGACCGAAGAGGACGTCTGCCTGCATATCGCTGCGATCTACCGTGATGCGCAGCAGCTCCACCCGGGTGCTGCCGGTGCTGTCCTCGGCGCGGTAGCGGATGAAATAATCGTCATAGGAATCGGGGGTGAAGGTGCCGTCCACAATCTCCACAACGCCTTCGGAATTGAGAACGTCCACTGTGACCGTGCGCTCCCCGTCGGTGTCGTCCATCGCGGTGGCGGAAGGGATGGTTACCGGCTGGTTTATCTTGGCCGTTTCCGGAACCGTGCCGTTGACCGTGATTTCCGGCGCAAAATTGGTGCCCCGGGTTGTCTCGCCAATCCACATGGGCGCCGAAACAATCTGCTCTCCATCCTCCTCGTTGACCACGATGAAGAAGTAATCCCCGTCGACGCAGTCAAAGGTTTCGTTGATTTCCAGCAGGTTGGAACCCACATCGTTCCACTGCTTGACGATCTCCCGCTGGTTGGTGTAAATCGTTACATTGTCAATCCGGTCTTCGGCGTCCGGGTCATAGAGCTTGGCGTACATCTTAAACTCGGTGGTATCCCCGGGCAGGATGGACCCCATAAATTCGTCGTTTGCCGAGAAGATCAGTTCAAAATTCGCGTCCAGGGTGGAATAGGTGGAGCGCTCCCGGAAGGCCTTGTACAGCCCGTCCCGGGTCTTAGAATCGGTCCAGATGCCGGTGCGCGGCGCTCTGTCGCCCCAGGTGGCGCTGTGCTCATCGCCGTTCCAGGTGGGGCTGACATGCCACCCGGCATCCAGGCAGTTCTGGAAGGTGGGCAGATAGCTGGCCACCTTGTACTCGAACAGTTCCAGCTGGGCGTCCGCCTCTTTGGTGTAGTGGCTGAAGGTCCAGAAATCGCCTTTGCCGGTGGGGTTCGGGTGGTTAAACTGGGCGATGGCTTCCGGATCCTGGGCGAGCCTTGCGTAAAAGGTGGGCAGGTCGTATTTCACGTCCCCGCCGCCCATGCCGTCCCAGCGGTTCTTGGAAAAGGCGGTGAGCTTCCAGGCGGTATTATACAGGTTCATATGCCCGGTCTGATCATACCAGGTGATTTCCTCGCCGGCGATGGTGACGAATTCCCCGTCCTCGTTATATCGATCCGCCGTTTCGTGCAGGAAACGCCAATCGTCGGACAGGGCGTCGTTGACGTCCGTCAGATAGTCGTCCCCGTTGCGGATGTCCAGCAGGACATCGTGATCGGTCACGCCGAAGAAATCCAGGGTGGTGGTCTCCCGGACATGCTCGTACGCGTCCTCCGGCAGTTTGACCCCGTCGCTCAGGGACGTATGGGAGTGGACCTGCCCGGTATAAAGCGTTAGTCCCATATAGGTGGTGTTTCTGCCGCTGTTGGGAAGGTGAGCCGTTTGTGCGAAGGCCTGAAGCGGCAGCAGGGCTGCCAGCTGAACAGCGGCCAGGAGAGCGGCGGCTGTCCGTTTGATGGCTTTATTCATGGGATTGTCCCTCCTTTTTCTTGAGAACCATGGTGGCGCCCAGTACCGCCAGCGCGAGGACGGCGGTCATCGTGAGGACAGCCGCGGGGAAGGGGTCACCCGTCTGTACCTGGTCCGCATCCGCATCCTCGGTAGGAGTTACGGCTGTCTGGGTTTTGGACGGGAGAGAACCGGTGGTGACATTCTCCTGAGTGGATGCCGTGGTGGAAGAGGCGCTGGTGGATTCGCTTTGGCTGGATGCGGTCGTCGTGGCGGAGGACTCGCCGGTGGTAGTATCGGGAGAGACCGGAAGCTCACTGCCGTCTAGCAACCGCTGATACAGCAGGCCGCTTTCCCCGCCGATGGTCAGAACATATTGCTGCAAATCGGCTTTCGGGAGCTTGGCGGAAAAGGCAAAATCCTTCTCCGCTCCCAATTCGTACTCGTTGACGTAGACAATGTCCGCGGAGTTTGGCTTGTCCAGATCGGCATCCCGATGAAGAATCAGGACGCCAATCCGGGTCACCGTGTCTTCCTGCACAGAGCCCGTGACCGAAACGGTGTTTTCGGTTAACTGTGCGGATACTTCAACCGGGGACTCCGCCGCCAAGGCGGATAGTCCACTCCATAAGATCCCGCACAACGCTGCCATCACAGAAAACAGCGCTTTTGTCCAGACTTTTGGACTGCTTTTCATACAACATTTCCTCCTTATTGATGTCTTTTTTATTATAGTAGATTTTAGGTTAAGCCACTACCTTGTTTCTGTTACGTTTGCGTAAAATATGGGAAAATAAGACCGTTGGCCGCCCTCGAAAACATACGAACAGAGGAATGCCCGGAAGGGTCGGGCCGTTCCAGGCCGTCCGGTCTTGGAGCGTGACTGGGGGTATGAAAAAAGGCCGCCAGTTTACTGGCGGTCTTGCAGAATGTCAAAGAAGTTAGTTATTAAAAATGCTGCACAAAAGGTTGAACCGCTCCAAATTGTGCGGACAGTACAAACTGGGGCTGTTTGGAGGGTGTATAATAAACTGGACAGAAAGAAAAGAGCAAAAGAAAGGCGGTCCAGAT
>CABSLQ010000072.1 GCA_902478605.1 uncultured Oscillospiraceae bacterium | reverse complement strand
ACCCCTCCACGGGGCGCATACCGCCTTTTCTTGTTATCCAGCCCT
Source organism: uncultured Oscillospiraceae bacterium (assembly GCA_902478605.1). Taxonomy (GTDB): domain Bacteria; phylum Bacillota; class Clostridia; order Oscillospirales; family Acutalibacteraceae; genus UMGS856. The sequence goes on along the minus strand of CABSLQ010000072.1, from coordinate 12,973 downwards.
CCGGCTGTATCGGTTGAGCAAAAGCCAGCGTGGGATTGGTGTGGTATCTTTATCTAAGTGATACCCCCGACGGCATGGAGGTCATCCTGCAACCTTGACGCCGGTTCGGCGGCGTTCTGTCACACATCAAAAAACGCGTTCCCCGGCCAATGGCCGGGGAACGCGTTTTTTGATGCAAGGCATATTATTTCAGCTGGGCAATGGTCACGCCGTTCTCGCCTTCCCCATAGGTACCGAGCCGGAACTCCCGTACCGATGGGTGGGTGCGCAGATGGCGGTGTACCGCGGCGCGCAGCGCGCCGGTGCCCTTGCCATGGATGATGGTGATCCGCTCCACCCCGGTGAGCAGAGCATTGTCGATAAAGCGATCCACCTCGAGCAGCGCCTCCTCGGTGGTCTGCCCCCGCAGATCCAGCTCGGTGGATACGGTACGTTCCGCCCGGGAGGCCACACCGCGGCTGCGCGCCGAAGCCGGGGCACGGCCCGCCGCCGGCTTGTTCCCTTCAAGGAGGCGCAGATTGCGCAGCGGTACCCGGGTGCGGATGATCCCCGCCTGCACCTCCACATTGCCCGACGCGTCCGCCGGAGACAGCACCGTCGCCTTTTTATCGATATCGGCGATGAGCACCTCGTCGCCCGCAGCGAGCGGCCGGGGCAGCGCATAGCTGTCGGGCCGCCGGGTATCCACCGGATCGACCTCCCGCTCCATCTCGCCCAGCCGGGCACGCAGCCGGCTTTTCGCCTCCTGCGCGTTCAGCTGTGCCGCGTTCTTCTGCTTGCGCAGCGCATCCAGCTCATCCATGAGCTGTTCCGCCTGGGTACGGGCACGTTCCACGATGCGGCGGGCCTCGGCGCGCGCGTCCTCCATCTCCTTCTGCCGGCGGCGTTCCAGATCGGCAAGCTGTTCGCGCGTCCGGCGTCCTGCCTGCTCCGCCTCCAGCCGGGCGGCCTGCGCTTCCTGCAGTTCCGCTTCCAGCGCCTGCCGCCGTTCGTCAAGGTTGGTCACCACGTCTTCCAGCCGGCGATTATCCCCCGAGACCAGCTCGCGGGCCCGGTTGACCAGCGTCACGTCCATGCCCAGCCGCTCCGTAATGGCAAACGCGTTGGAACGGCCCGGCACCCCCACCAGCAGCCGGTAAGTCGGGCGCAGCGTCGCCACGTCAAATTCGCAGCTGCCGTTTTCCACCCCCGGGGTATGGATGGCAAAAGCCTTCAGCTCGGCATAGTGGGTGGTGGCGGCGATGCGCGCCCCCTTTTCCCGCAGCCGTTCGAGAATCGCGGTGGCCAGCGCCGCCCCCTCCACGGGGTCGGTGCCCGCGCCCAGCTCATCCATGAGCACCAGGCTGTGCGGTCCCGCCTCGTCCAGAATGCGAATCAGGTTGGTCATATGGGCTGAAAAGGTGGACAGCGACTGCTCGATCGACTGCTCATCGCCGATATCGGCGAGCACCTCGCCAAATACCGACAGGCTGCTCCCGTCGCTGACCGGCGGCATCAGCCCGCACATCGCCATCAGCGACAGCAGGCCCAGCGTCTTGAGGGTCACCGTCTTGCCGCCCGTGTTGGGGCCCGTGATGACCAGCGTATCAAAATCCCCGCCCAGTTCCACATCGATGGGCACCACCTTGTCGGGGGCAATCAGCGGATGCCGCGCCTGGCGCAGCTTGATGCGGCCGTCGTCGGTGATGGCGGGCATCACCGCCTTCATCTTATACCCGAGGCGCGCCTTGGCAAAGATCAGGTTAAGCTCAACGAGCACCTCGTAATCCGCTATAATGGTTTGTGCAAAGCTCCCCGCTTCAGCGGAGAGGGCGGTGAGTATGCGCTCGATCTCCGCCTCCTCCTGTGAGGCGAGCACCTTCAGCTCGTTGTTGGCCTCCACCGCGCCCATCGGTTCCACAAACACCGTCGCCCCCGAGGCCGACGTGTCGTGCACCAGACCGGGCACCTCCGCCCGGTGCTCCGCCTTGACCGGCACCACAAACCGGCCGCCGCGGATGGTGACAATCGGATCCTGCAGCAGCTTCTGGTAAGCGGGGGAACGCACCATTTTGTCCAGCTGCTCCCGCACGCGTGTGGAGGCGGCGCGCATCTTGCGCCGGATGGCGGCCAGCTCGGGCGAAGCCGCGTCGGCGACCTCTTCCTCCGACACAATGGCGGTGCCAATCTTTTCTTCCAGATATTTGTTGGGAGAAAGCACCGAGAACCGGTCATCCAGACAGGTTTCCACCCCGGCGCAGTGACTCCGCCATTCGGCGAGCGATCGGATCACCCGCAGCGTTTCGGCAATCTGCAGCAGCTCGCGCAGCGACAGGCACGCCCCCGCTTCGGCACGGCGCAGGGCGTTGTTCACATTTTTCACCTGCCCGAACGACGGGCTGCCGAACTGCGCCATCAGGCGGTAGGCCGCGTCCGTCTCCCCCATGAGCCGGCGCACTTCTTCCACATAGGGTACCGGCTCCAAAGAACGCGCCAGCTCCTGCGCATCGGCGCAGGTTGTTTCGGCCGCCAGCAGCTCCAGTACCTTGTCGAGTTCAAGCGATATATGGTTGCGATTCATCTTTTCCTCCGCTGACGGAGGGACTCCGTCTTATACAATAAGTAAATATTATCCATAAATATACAATTATTGCGCTGAAAATCCCGTTTGCGACAGGGAATGATAAAAGGCGAGCGTTTTAAAATCCCGCTGCAGCTGGGCGAGCAAAAAGCGCTCCGCTGCGTCGGCGAGGGCCGCCAGGCTGGCTTCCGGCATGGTGAAGGCAAACACCTTGTCGGCCGGTGCATACACGATATGGCGCATGGCGGCCAGCAGATTGGGCGGCAGGGCAATGGAACCGGCCGGCGGCCGGCAGGCGGAACAGGTGAGATTGCCCGCGATGGGCGACAGCCACATGGTGTCATCCTCCGTATGGCCGCACACATGGCAGGCGGTCAAGGCCGGCATGTACCCCGCCAGTGCCAGCATCCGCAGCTCCACCACCGCTTTGATCAGCTGGGCGGCGCGTTTGCCGTTTTCCAGATAGGCGAGGCCGTTGAGCAGCAGACGCAGAAAATCGCCCGCCGGTTCCTCCGCCGGGGCCAGCACGCCCGTCAGCTCGCAGAAATACTGTGCCAGGGCCAGTTTGTCGATATCCGACCGCAGCTCAAAAAACATCTGCAGCGGTTCCGCCTCATCGATTATGTATTTTTCCCGTCCCCGATAGAGGGTCAGACGGGAATAGGAAAGCAGCTGCGTGGCGGATGCGCGGCGGCTTTTCAAGTTGCGCGCGCCGCGGGCCGAGGCCCGCACCAGCCCCAGCTCCCGCGTCAGCGCCGTGACAAACCGATCCGCCTCACCGATATTGTTGTTCTCCCGGATGATCAGGGCGTCGGTTGTCAGACGCATGAGAAGGCGGCTCCTTTCCCGCCGGCGGCGCGGCGCTGTTCATTTGCCGGTAAATGTCCACCCCGCAGTAGCGCAGGTAATCCTCGATCCGGCCCGTTTTCACAAATGCATCCCATAAGTCTCCGCGCGGCATGGCTATCCCTCCGTATCGTTGATACGGTTAGCCTGCGCCGAACGGCCGGCGGCATTCCCGGAAACACCTTACGGGATAAATTGGCATTATTTGAGGGAGTAGCCAAAGCCGTTCAGCAGCCCCTGCCGGTTGCGCCAGTCCTCTTTGACCTTGACCCAGCACTGCAGATTGACCTTTGCGCCAAACAGCGTTTCCATATCCTGCCTGGCCAGGGTGGCGATCTCCTTGAGCATCGCGCCCTTTTTGCCGATGATCATGCCCTTGTGGCTGTCCCGCTCACAGTAAATGTAGGCATCCACATCGAGCAAGGGGCCGTTCGGCGTTTCCCGCTCTCCCATGTTTTCGATAACCACGGCCACGCCGTGGGGCACCTCCTGCCGCAGAAGCAGCAGCATCTTTTCCCGCACCAGCTCGGCCGCCACCACCCGTTCCGGCTGGTCGCTGACCGCATCGTCAGGGAAGAAATGCGGGCTTTCAAAAGCAAAGCCGGACAGCTCGCGGATGATATCCTCCACCCCGTCGCCCGTCAGGGCTGACGCAGGCAGTATCGCCGCAAAATCGTAAACCTGCCGCCACGCGTCGATGCAGGCGAGCAGCGCCGCCTTATCCTCCAGTGTGTCGATTTTATTGATCACCAGCACGGCGGGCAGCTTCTGGCGGCGGAACTGCTCGAGCAGCTCCCGCTCCTCTTCCTTTACGACGGCGCGCGGCTCGGTTACCAGCATGCCGACGTCCACGCCGGACACCGCCTCGCCGATCGATTTGACCATATAGTCGCCCAGCCGGGTGCGCGGGCGGTGATTGCCCGGCGTATCGAGGAACACGAGCTGCGTCTGCCCGCGGGTGAGAATGCCCATGATGCGGTTGCGGGTCGTCTGGGGCTTGTCCGACACGATGGCCACCTTGCGGCCCACCATCGCATTGAGTAGCGAGGATTTGCCCACGTTGGGGCGCCCCACGATGGCCACAAAGGCGGAGGTTGACTGTTTATCCGGCATAGTGAATCTCCCTGTCATTTCATATCATGATTTTCTTCGCCGGCCGCCGGACAAAATGAACCAGACGGCCACCGGGACTGACGCCGCCAGCAGCACGGGCTTCCAGATGTGCGTGCCGAAATCGCGCAGCAGCGCCGCCCATGCCGCCGGGCGCCAGAACAGCGCCGCGGCAACGCCTAAGGCGAAAAACGCACAAAGCAAAACGGCCCCCGCCGCCACATCCTTGGCGACGCGGGCCCGGGTGCGCCGCCGTGGGGAGGCCAGGTTGACCACCTGTTCCACGGCGGTGTTGATCGCTTCGGCGGCGAGCACAAGCGCCAGCACGGCCAGCAGCGCCGCCCATTCCCCGCGCGTCAGGGAAAAATACGGCGCGAAAAGCAGCACATAAAAGGCCGCCGTCATGTGCACGCGAAAATTCCGCTCATGCCGGACGCAGAACCATATGCCGCGCCCCGCATACCCGAAGCTCCTCCAAAACCCTCTCATGCCGCTGTGCGTCTCAGCGGTCGTTCATCATCACGTAGCTCGCGCCGCGGGGCAGGCCGACCGATGCCATGACCGCCTCTTCCTTTTCCCGCATGCGCACCGCCTCCAGGCCGCCGTCCACATGGTCGTAGCCGAGCAGATGCAGCACCGAATGCACCGTCAGATACCCCACTTCCCTCTGCAGCGTATGGCCGTACTGCTCCGCCTGCTGAATGGCGCGCTCCACCGAGAGCACCACCTCGCCGAGCATGTAGGCGCCGGTGGCCGGATTTTTATCATACTGGCCGTTTTCGCCCAACGGGAAGGACAGCACGTCGGTGACCAGATCGATATGCCGCTGTTCCCTGTTAATTTCCTGGATCTGCTGATTGTCGACGAGGGAGATCTCCACCTCGGCGGATCCCTCAAAGTTTTCCATTTCCAGCACCGCATGGCAGCACCGGCGCATCAGCAGGCGCAGCCCCGTGGGGATTTTCACGGTTTTCTGTTTGTTGACGATAATGACTTTAATCTTGTCCATTCTGCATGCCGTCCTTTGTTATTTTTTAATTTTGTCCTTCTCCGACCGGAATGCGAAATCCCGGCGCGGCTTATACGTCTTGGCTTTTTCCGCCTTTTCATACGCCTGGATGATGCGCTGCACCAGCTGATGCCGCACCACATCCTTTTCATTGAAGCGGCAGATGGCGATGTTCTCCACATTTTTGAGTATGCCCAGCACCTCGCGCAGGCCGCTTTTGCGCCCGTCGGGCAGATCCACCTGGGTGATGTCGCCCGTGACCACCATCTTGGATCCGAACCCCAGGCGGGTGAGGAACATTTTCATCTGCTCGGGCGTGGTATTCTGCGCTTCGTCCAGAATGATGAAGCTGTCGTCCAGCGTGCGGCCGCGCATGTAGGCCAGGGGGGCTATCTCAATGTTGCCGCGCTCCATATATTTCTGATACGTCTCGGTGCCCAGCATGTCGAAAAGTGCGTCGTACAGCGGGCGCAGATACGGATCCACCTTGGACTGCAGATCGCCGGGCAGAAAGCCCAGCTTTTCACCCGCCTCCACCGCGGGGCGGGTCAGGATAATGCGGTTGACCTCCTTGGCGCGGAAGGCGTTGACCGCCATGGCAACGGCCAAATAGGTCTTGCCCGTACCCGCCGGGCCGACGCCGAGCACAATGGTATTTTGGCGGATGGCGTCCACATATTTCTTCTGGCCAAGCGTCTTGGGCTTGACCGGCCGCCCCTTGGATGTGATGCAGATGCTGTCGGACGACAGCTGCGGCAGCTGCTCCTCGCTGCCCTCATCCACGAGCATCAGCACATACCGCACATTCTGCTCGCCCAGCTGTTCTCCCCGGTTGATGAGCTGCAGCAGGCCCTGGATGGCGCGCACCGCCTTGGCGACCGCCTCAGGCTCCCCGCTGACCTTCAAGTCGGTCCCGCGGGTGATAATGCTCACGCCGTAATGCTCTTCGACGAGACGGATATTTTCGTCAAAGCTGCCAAACAGGGATACCGCCTGTTCCATGCGATCCACATTGATTATCTGTTCAAACATCCGGGTTTCCTTTCCCTTTTCCTCTATTGGATAAATTATATTATATCAATAATAGTTTTCTTTGTCATTCACCAAATATAACAAAAATACGTCGCCATTCTTTTCGGATTGGAGAAAACTTTATACACGCCGCTTGTATAAGGGCTATTTTTCTTCCGTTTCCTGTTATTTTGTTCCATTTTCCGTCTGATCCGGTGCCTGTTCAGGCAACGCCTCTTCCACGGCAATATCTTCCACGCAGTCATACGCCACCGTGAGCACATAAGCGTCCCCCTGGATCTGTCCGCTGCACCGCCGCTCGCGGATTTCCACCCCGTCCATCTCCAGCTTCTCCCAATCGGCAAGCCGTTCCTCCGCCAGGGCGGCGGCCTCCTGCTCGGTGCGCACAATCTCCGTGGGCGTCAGGCGATGGTAATACCGGTTGATCAGCCCGAAGGGCAGGGCCATCCCCTTCGCCATAAGCGGATGTGCCTTTTCCACCAGCTGATACTCGCCCTCCAGAGGACCGTCCGCATACAAAGGAATGCCGAACCGGAAAAGCTGCAGCGTGGGCCGGTAGATGATGGTACCGTCGGGCAGCAGCTTGGTCTCCCGCAGCGGCACGGAGATAGTGGCGGAGCGGCTGGTTTCGGCAAAAATTTTGGCGGTGGATTTACGCAGCACGGGACCAACCGCCGTATCGACCACCCCGCTGACAAGCAGCATATCTTTGACGACGGCGTCCCCTTCCTTGACAACCGCCTGCCCGCCGTACACCTCCATGCGCACGATGCGGCCGTCCCGGGCCGCCTTGATGTTGGACGCGGCGTTTTTGTCTACAATATCCGGCGGCTCCTGCCGTTCCGCCACCTCGATGTGTGCGACCGATCCCTCCGGATTGACCGTCAGCCATACCAGATCCGGCAGCCTCTGGAGCGCTTCGATCTGCAGCAGCTGGATATCGAGCGTGTCCATTTTGACGCCCTTGCGCACGCCGAGCTCCTCCATGACCTTATAGATCTGCTTATCCGGCACCGTTTGGTTACCGCTGATCTGAATAACCCATATCTGCTGCGACAGGCCGTGCAGCAGGATGGCGTAGAGGGCCACGCCAATCACTACCCCTGCCCGTGCCCGGTACCGATGCGCAAAAAAGGGCAGGCCGTGCCGCCGGCGCACATGCAGGCGCACGCCCGCCCTGCGGGCAAAGGGCCGCAGCTTTTTGTATTTGCGTGCAAAGCAGCAGGCCTGCAGCGACGCGCCGTGCCGCCCCGTATTCCACAGCGTTACGCCGCCCCGGGCGGCCAGGTTCAGCAGGCGTTCGGGGAACCCGCCTTCCGCCTCAAACTCCGCCCAGCCGAACAGCCAGCGGAGAAACCGGATAATAAACATGTGCTCGCGCTCCTTTGCCGCCGTTCAGGACATGAATTCGATGGACAGAAGAAAGCCATTGACCACGGCGCAGTCCTCCGTCATGCAGGAAAGACCCAGCTCGCGGCCCATGAACCGGATAATCCCGCTGTCTGTGTTAAGCCGGATCACCCCCTCCTCATATTCGAGGATCCCGCGGCAGCCCTCCACCACAGCCCGCCGGTTTCCCGAAAGCTCCATGCGCGCCGCCCCTGACAAGGTGCCGCCCGGCAGCTCCAGCACCTGCTCCACCCGGCGGGCAACGGGCGATGGCTTGCGGACGCGCCGTTTTTGTTTCATCATGGACTGTCTCATCCTTCCCGCAAAAGGTTCTATCTCGATTTTATGCGCCGGCGGCAGGAATAATGCGGATGGACAAACATATGCATGTATAAATGGCTCCCGCGGGGAACGAGGGGCCGATGCGAAAAGGACGTGAGGCATGTGTTTGTCAAGACCATTCATAAAGCGGGGATCAAAACCTTTTGCCTGCTGGTGCTCATCGCCCTGGGCGGGGCAGCGCTGCTCACCTGGCCGCAGGCGGTGGCCACAGGGGCCAGCCGGGGGCTCTCCATCTGCTCGGGCGTGCTGATCCCCTCGCTCTTTCCCTTTCTCGTGCTTGCCGGCTTTCTGGTCCGTTCGGGCGTCAGCCGGGCCCTTGGCCGCCGGCTGGAGCGATTCACCCGCAAGGTCTTCGGCCTGCCCGGCTGCTGTGCCGCGGGCATTCTCGTGGGCTTTATCGGCGGTTATCCGGCCGGCGGGGTGGCCGTGGGGCAGCTGGTTGAGCAGGGCGATATCACCCCGCGGCAGGGGCGGCGCATGCTGCGCTTCTGCGTCAACGCCGGACCGGCCTTCGTCATCAGCGCCGTGGGGGCGGGCATGCTGGGCAGCGCGCGCTACGGGGCGGTGCTGTTTTTCGCCCACATCGCGGCGTCCCTGCTGCTCGGTGTGGGGCAGCGCATCTGGATCGGGAAGCAGAAACGCCGCCCCCTCGCGGCGGAGCCGCCGCGTCCCCGCGCGGCACACAAGCCTCTTCCCGCTTCCGCCGCCCTTGTGGAGTCGGTCAACGCTGCCTGCCGTTCGCTGCTGTATATGTGCGGGTTCGTGGTGCTGTTCGCCTCCCTGCTGTCCCTGGCCGACGTCAGCGGCGTCGCGGGCTTTTTTCAGTATCTGCTCACCCTGCCGATTTCCCTGGCCGGATCCGATCCCGCCGAGGTGCCCGACCTGTTCGCCGGGCTGCTCGAAGTGAGCTGCGGCTGCATCGAGGCGGCCTCCTCCGGCGCGGCGGCCCCCTTCCTGCTTGGGTTCATTATGGGCTGGGGCGGCTTATCCGTGCATTGTCAGCTCGCCGCTTCCCTGTATGAATACCGGCTTCTGGACAAAACCTTTTTCCTCTTCCGCTTGCTGCACGGGGTGCTGGCAGGAAGTCTGTCGCTCTTGCTGTTCCGCTTTGTTCCGCTGCCGCTCGAGGTGTTCAATCCCCTGCAGGACGCCGTGGTCATGCCGTATGCCACCTCGGCGGCGGCTTCGGTTGCCCTTCTGCTCATGTGCGCCATGCTCCTGCTGACCGGCCGCGGGCGGCAGAAGGAAATTGGCGGAAAATAGAGAAAGGGCTTCCCGCGGGCGCCCCCATGTGGTATAGTAGAAGCAAACGGCAAAGGAGGTCCTGCCCATGCGCCGAAAATTATACGGCAATCAAATACAGCCCGCCTGCGCCTTGTGCGCCTACGGGAAACGCTCTTCCGACGGTAAGGCTGTGCTCTGCACCAAAAAGGGCGTCATGCCGCTGTACCATCACTGCCGGCATTTCTCCTATGATCCCATCAAGCGCATTCCCTTTCGGCAGCCGCCTCTCGCCCACTATGAGCAGGAGGATTTTGCTCTGTAATTTTTGAATGGGAAGGCTTGACAGTCCTCCGTCTCCTGTGCTATAATACATCACGCGCTGGAGACGCGGCTTTAGCTCATCTGGTAGAGCGCCACCTTGCCAAGGTGGAGGTAGCGAGTTCGAGCCTCGTAAGCCGCTCCATACCGCCGTGGATGTATATCGTCCGCGGCGGTTTTTTTGCAGATAAGCCGAAGCAGGCGCCCGGTGCCTGTCATGCGCGCTATGAAAGCATAAAAGACGCGGCCGGCAGATTGCCGGCCGCGTCTTTTATGCTTCAGCTTGGTCCTATGCCCTCATCTCACGCCGTCGTGACCAGAAAATCGTGAATGCGCTCCTTGAACGCCTGCCAGGCCGCATCATCCTTACAATGTGCCTGCAATTCGATCGGCTGGGACAAATCCAGGCTGAACAGCCCCATGATCGACTTGGCATCGATAATATACGGTCCGGATACCAATTCCACTTTGAAATCCGATTCGTTGCAAATGCTGACAAACGCTTTTGCCTCGACCACCGTTTCAAAACGCACCGTTGTTTTATACATCTTAAAAAGGCCCCTTTCCAGCAAACGCTAACCCAATCCGCAAAAACCCACAAATTTTTGCGAAATATCCGTTGTTTATTATATCCGCAAATTTTGCGAATGGCAAGCAGAAAAGAAAACAAACTGCAGATTGATTTCCCGGAATATTTCAATTATAATGGTTAAATTAGACGCCATTCAAATTTGCGCGAATTGCACGGAAAGGAAAAGATTTCTTTATGGAAGTTGCCTTTCACACGCTGGGCTGTAAGGTGAACCAGTACGAAACGCAGGCCATGCGCAAGCTGCTCACCGAACAGGGATACGACACGCAGGAGTTTGTGCCGGGCGACACGCATGCCCTGTATGCCGATGTGCTGGTCATCAACTCCTGCACCGTAACGGGCGAAAGCGACCGCAAGCTGCGGCAGCTTCTGCGCCGCTGCCGGCGGGACAACCCCCATGCTGTGCTGGTCCTCACCGGCTGCATGCCGCAGGCCTTTCCTGAAGCGGCGGCCGGCTTTACCGAAGCGGACATTGTGCTGGGCAACGCGGCGCGTCGTTCCCTTCCCGCCCATATCCGCGCCTTTTTCGCCTCGGGCGAACGCATCGTGGACATCGGCAGGCATGACGCCGCGATCGAGCCGCTCGACATCGACGATTTTCAGGGACGCACCCGCGCCTTTGTCAAAATCCAGGACGGCTGCAACCGTTTTTGCTCCTACTGCATTATCCCGTATGCCCGGGGACGCGTGCGTTCCAAACCGCTCGAGGATGTGCGCGCCGAGCTTGAAGCCCTGGCGGCGCATGGCTATCGGGAGGTCGTTCTGGTAGGCATCAATCTGACCGCCTACGGCCAGGAATGGGGCCTGACCATCGCCGATGCGGTGGAGGCTGCCTGCGGGGTGGGCGGCCTGCGCCGCGTGCGGCTCGGCTCCCTCGAACCGGACGCCCTGTCCCCCGACGTGATACGCCGCCTAGCGGCACAGCCCAAGCTGTGCCCGCAGTTTCATCTGGCCCTGCAAAGCGGCTGCGACGCCACCCTGCGCCGCATGAACCGGCACTATACCACCGCCGAATACCGGGCGCTGTGTGACGCGCTGCGCGCGGCTATCCCGGACTGTACGTTCACCACCGATGTCATGGTGGGCTTTCCGGGCGAGGACGAGGAAGAATTTGAGCAGTCGCTCGCCTTTGTTGCCTCCATCGGGTTTTCGCGCATCCACGTGTTTGCCTATTCCCGCCGTCCCGGCACGCCGGCCGCAACCGCCCCGCATCAGGTGCCCGCTGCCGTCAAGGCGGAGCGCAGCCGCCGCATGATGGCGGCAGGCGAAGCCCAATGCGACGCATATGCCCGCTCCTGGGTGGGGCGCACCGCGGAGGTGCTGCTCGAAACCCGGCAGGCGGACGGTTTCACCGAAGGATATACCCCCCAGTATCTGCCTGTGCGCGTGCGCACGGACAAGCTCCCGGGTACATGTGTGACGGTGCGCATCACCGGCCATGAAAAGGGCAGCTGCATCGGCGAAGAAGCTTAATCACTCGCGGTGAACGCAGTTGTCCACCGCGATAAGCAGGGCGCAGAGGAAGGCCGGATCCGGCCAGGTGTCCGCAATCTGCAGACAATACGTATCACCCCAGGACAGCCACTGCTTGGAAATATGGGCTACCGGCTGTCCGTTGCAGAAAATGGTGAAATCCATGCCGAACACTTCGCCGTCGATGGTAAAGCTGCCGTAGCCGCTCTCTACCGACAGGCTGTGCCCGAACAGCTTAAAATTCTTGCGGATGGAGGCCACCAGCGTGCCGCGGCAGTACAGGTTATAGCGCGGCATCATATGGAACAGCTCCTGTTCAATATACAGCAGCTCCTGTCCTGTCATATCGCATATATGCAGCTTGGCGCCGAATGTAAACACCTCGCCGCGCACCTGATACACCGGGTTTTGATTGTAATCGCACACATGGTATGTATCACCGAAGGAGAAAACCCGCTGCTTAATGTACAGATTCATACACACACCCCTTTTCTTTCCCAGTATATCACCATCCGGAGTGAGTTGACAACAACGCGGCCATACTTTATACTAAAAGATAGGCTCCAAGCCTTCACACGGGGACGTAAAGGTTTCGACGGGGATTGTGAGTCATGGTAAGCGAGTAGCGGCGCGGACCCGCTTTAAAAGCCGCACTTTAAAGAATAAACGACAACAAAACTGTTGCGTTAGCGGCCTAATTAGGCTGCTCGTCTCTACCTGCAGGACCGCGGGCGGGATAGAGGCGTCGATGAGCGGTGAACGTGAACGGCGGTGTGCCACCATCGCCGTCATGACGCAGTGGCTACCGTAGCCGGAAGCCTGCCAATCGGCGTCCGGCGAGGGGAATCCTAAACGATCGGCTGTACTCGGAGAAAGCCATGGCAAGTGATTTTCGGACAGGGGTTCGACTCCCCTCGTCTCCACCATGAAGGGTTGGCAAAAAAGATGTCAACCCTTTTTTCTTAGTATTCATGCGGGTTTGCGGGCTTTTTGGAGCAAAATCCGAAAAACGGTTTTACCGTGGATGTCCAAACAGCAAACCGCAGCAAAATCCGCCAAAGCGGAGTTTTCACCTGAT
>CABSLQ010000071.1 GCA_902478605.1 uncultured Oscillospiraceae bacterium | reverse complement strand
GCCGCGCACGTCGGTCATCAGACATCTCTTGGCAGGTTTAGTTAATCTTTCTCACAGGAACATGGTGCCGATGCCCTCGTCGGTGAGCATCTCGATAAGGATGGAATGCGGAATGCGCCCGTCGATGATGTGGGTGCGTTTGACGCCGCGGCGCACCGCCTCCACGCAGCAGTCGATTTTCGGGATCATGCCGCCCGAAATTACCCCCTGGTTTCGCAGATGGGGCACCTCGCTGACCTGCACAACCGAGATGAGCGATTCCTCATCGTCCTTATCCCGCAGCAGGCCGCGCACGTCGGTCATCAGCACCAGCTTTTCGGCGCCCAGCGCCGCCGCAATGTGGGAGGCCGCGATATCCGCGTTGATGTTATAGGTCTCGCCGTCCGTCTCCCCGGCGGCGACGGTGGCGACCACCGGGATGACCCGGCCGGCAAAGGCATGCCGGATGAGGGTGACGTCCACGCGGGTGATATCGCCCACCAAGCCGAGATCCTCCCCCTGATGCCGGCGGGCCTTGATCATGCCGCCGTCCAGGCCGCACAGGCCGAGAGCGTGGCCGCCGTGCTGCTCGAGCAGCTGGACAAGCCCCTTGTTGACCTTGCCGGCGAGCACCATTTCCACCACGTCCATCGTCTCGCGGTCGGTGTACCGCAGGCCGCCGACAAATTTGGATTCCTTGCCGATTTTTTTCAGCATGGCGTTGATTTCAGGGCCGCCGCCGTGCACAAGCACCACGTTCACCCCGACGGTGGACAGCAGCACGATGTCCTCCATCACCGCCGATTTGAGTTCGTCGCTTATCATGGCGTTGCCGCCGTATTTGATAACCACCGTCTTGCCCGTGTACTGCTTGATATAGGGCAGCGCCTGGGTCAGTACCTTGGCCCGTTCCGCCGTAGGAATGTTCATCGTTGTCTCAGCTCCTGTAATCTCCGTTGATCTTGACGTAATCGTACGTCAAATCGCAGCCCCAGGCAACCGCCTCGGCCGTGCCGTCGTGCAGCGTGATGTCCACGACAATCTCCGGCTCGCTGAGAATCGCCTTGGCCTTCTCCTCGTCCACCGGGATGCCTGCGCCGCCGCGGCACACGGCGATGCGCCCCGCCGCCGACGCGAAATCGAGATCCACCGCCTTCACGTCCACCGCCGCACCCGAATACCCGATGGCGCACAGCACCCGGCCCCAGTTCGCGTCCGCGCCGAACAGCGCCGCCTTGAACAGGGCGGAACCCGCCACCGCCCGGGCGGCCAGCCGGGCGTCCTGCCTGCTTGCCGCGCCCGTGACGCGGCATTCCATCAGCCGGGTCGCCCCCTCGCCGTCGGCGGCAAGGCGGCGGCACAGGTTGGTGCACAGCGCGCGCAGCGCCTCCAGGAAGGCGGCGTAGTCAGCGCCCTTTTCGGTCATCATGGCGCCGCCGGCGGCGCCGTTGGCAAGGATAATCACCATGTCGTTGGTGGAGGTGTCGCCGTCCACCGTCATCATATTGAAGGTATCGTCCGTCACGGCGGTGAGCGCCTCGTGCAGCAGGGCGGGCGCGATGGCCGCGTCGGTGGTCAGGAAGCACAGCATGGTCGCCATGTTGGGGGCGATCATGCCGCTGCCCTTGGCGATGCCGCCGAGGGTGCAGGTTTTGCCCCCCGCGGTGAAGGTGACGGCGCATTCCTTTTTGCGCGTGTCGGTGGTCATAATGGCCTCGGCCGCGTCGCCGCTGCCGTCGGCGGACAGGGCGGCCGCCAGCGCCGGCATGCCCGCCTCAATGGGGGCCAGGTCGATGGAAGGGCCGATGACGCCGGTGGAAGCCACCAGCACGTCCTCCTCCTGCAGTCCCAGCGTCTGCGCCGTCAGGCGGCACATGCCCTCCGCCTTTTCGATGCCGTCAAAGGCGCAGGTATTGGCGATGCCGCTGTTGCACACGACGGCGCGGGCCGTGCCGTCCGCCAGATGGGCGGCGGTGACGGTCAGCGGCGCGCCCTTGACCAGGTTGCGGGTATACACCGCCGCGGCCGATGCCGGCCGGTCGGACACGATGAGGCCCAGATCCTTTTTGGACCGGTTTTTCCGGATGCCGCAGTGCACCCCCGCCGCCTGAAAGCCGGCCGGCGCGGTTACGCCGCCCTCAATAAAGTTGACCATACTATTCCACCTTTTCGTAAATTCAGGAGAGAATCGGGATCTTCCGGCGGCGCGGGGGCGGCCGGTTCGGCTGCCTCCGGTTTCCGTTCCCACCAGCGGTGCACGCACAGCACCAGCAGCAGGCAGGCCGCCGCGCGCAGCACCGCTTCGATGCCCGCCTGCGGCAGATAGGCGGGCAGTGTCCGCCAGTGCCAGAGAAGATCCGTCAGCAGATAAAAGGCCGCCAGGACCAGTGCCGCCAGCCATTCCCGCCCGCCGCACAAACGCCGGAGCCCTTTGGCCAGCAGGAACAGCACCGCCGCCGCGGCCACCGGCAGCAGCACCGCGTTGACCAGGAGCCGCCACAGCGGGACGTCCGGCCCGGGCGTCGTCAGGGCATAAAAAGATGTCCACCAGCTGTACACGCAGGTCAGTCCCGCGGGCACCAGATAGGGCAGCAGCCCGTGATGCAGGGCAATGTACCACCGGGCGGCCGTATGCAAAGCCATAAACCCGGCGCACAGGCTGGACACCAGCGTATCCAGGACCGGCAGGCTGGCCTCCGGGTCACGCAGCCAGTCGAGATAGTCCGCCGGATAACGGTATGCGGCATCGATATACCACCGCAGGCCGCCAGAACAAATCCCAGCACGGCAAAAAAGGCCCAGCAGCCAAGGAGAAAGCCATATTCCCGCGAAAACGTGCGCTGCATACCGGACACCCCTTCTGTCGGATCGGGTCAAAACGCCGGAGGGATCATGTCGATGCCGGTTTCCTCCGGCAGGCCGAAGAGGATATTCATATTCTGCACCGCCTGGCCGGCGGCGCCCTTGACCATGTTGTCGATGACCGACGTGACGATGAGCAGGCCGGTGTGCTCGTCCGCGTACAGCTGGATATCGCAGTAGTTGGAGCATTTCACATTGCGGATATCCACGCCCATGCCGGCGGGCAGCACGCGGACGAACCGCTCGTCCGCATAGGCCTTTTCATACACCGCCCGCACCGCGTCCAGCGTGACGCCCGGCTTCATGCGGGCGTAGATGGTGGAGAGGATTCCCCGGTTAACGGGCAGCAGGTGGGGCACGAAGGTGACCGTCGCCTTTTTCCCTGCCATTTTGGAAAGGGTCTGCTCGATTTCGGGGGTGTGCCGGTGCGCCGCCACCTTATAGGCGGAGAACGCCTCGTTGCATTCGGGATAGTGGGTGCCCTGGGTCATTTTGCGGCCCGCGCCGGTCACGCCCGATTTGGAGTCGCACACAATGCCCTCCGCCTCTGCCAGCCCGGCCCGCAGGGCGGGGGCAAGGCCCAGCGCGATGCTCGTGGGATAGCAGCCGGGGTTGCCCACCACCTGCGCCCCCGCAATCGCCTCGCGGAACAGCTCGGGCAATCCATAGGGCGCTTCTTTGTGCAGCTCCGGGTATACATACTCGCAGTTATACCATTTTGTATAGTCATCGGGATCATCGAGACGGAAATCGGCGCCCAGATCGATGAATTTTTTCCCCGCCTTTACGCAGGCGGCCGCCGTTTCCTGGGAGAGCCCGTGGGGCAGCGCCGCAAACACCACGTCGCTTTTCGCGACGACTGCGTCCGCCCCCTCGCAGGTGAGATCGCTGATTTCCCGCAGAGAGGGGTATACCTCCCACAGCGGTTTGCCGTCAAAGGAAACCGAACCCACCGCCGCGACCCGCGCCTGCGGGTGCCGCAGCAGCAGGCGCACCAGTTCCACGCCCGCGTATCCGGTTGCTCCGAGAATGCCTGCCTGTATCATGCCGTTCCTTCCTTTTTCGTATCGATGAGCGCCCGCACGCGGGCCGCCTGTGCGCGCACGTTCTCGGGCGCGGGGCCGCCGTATACGCGGCGCAGCGCGGCGCACCGCTCGAGCGCAATCGCCTCAAATACCCCTTCGTCAAACATATCGCACACCGCCTGGTATTCCTCCAGCGGCAGCGTCTCGAGGGTCAGCCCCTGCTCAATGCAGCGGGCCACCAGGGTGCCCGTCGCCTTGTAGGCGTCGCGGAAGGGCAGCCCCTTGCCCACCAGATAGTCGGCGCAGTCGGTGGCATTGATGAAGCCGGCCGCCGCCGCCCGCCGCATGTTATCGGGCAGCACCTTCATGGTATCGATCATGGGGATAAAAGCGGTCAGGCACATATGCACCGTGTCCACCGCGTCGAAAATCGCTTCCTTGTCCTCCTGCATGTCCTTGTTGTACGCCAGGGGCAGGCCCTTGAGCATGGTCAGCAGGGTCATCAGATCGCCGAACACCCGCCCCGCCTTGCCCCGCACCAGCTCGGCGATGTCGGGGTTTTTCTTCTGCGGCATGATGGAGGATCCGGTGGAAAAGGCGTCGTCCAGCTCGATGAACTTGAATTCCCACGAGCACCAGAGGATGATCTCCTCCGAAAAGCGGGACAGGTGCACCATCACGAGGGACAGCGCCGCCGCCAGCTCCACCGTGAAGTCGCGGTCGGACACGCCGTCGAGCGAATTGGCGGTCACCCCGTTCATGCCGAGCGCCTGCGCCACCGCCTCCCGGTCGAGGGGATAGGTGGTGCCGGCGAGCGCGCTGCTGCCCAGCGGGGAAACGTTCATGCGGCGCACCGCATCGTCCAGCCGGTCGATATCCCGCAAAAACATCTCGGCATAGGCCATCAGATGATGCCCGAAGGTGATGGGCTGCGCCCGCTGCATATGGGTGTAGCCGGGCATGATCGCGTCCGCAAAGGCTTCCGCCTTCGTGCACAGCACGCCGACAAGATCGATGAGCTGATCGCGCAGCGGCTGCACCGCGCCGCGCAGGTACAGGCGGATATCCAGCGCCACCTGATCGTTACGGCTGCGCCCCGTATGCAGGCGTTTGCCCGCGTCGCCGATGCGGGCGGTCAATTCGCCTTCAATAAAGGTATGAATATCCTCCGCGCCCGGGTCGATGGCCAGCGTCCCCGCCTGCAGATCGGCGGCAATGGCGGCCAGCCCGTCCTGAATGGCCGCCCCGTCGGCGGCGGAGAGAATCCCCTGCTTCACCAGCATGGCGGCGTGGGCCATGCTGCCCGCGATATCCTCCTGCGCCATGCGGCAGTCGAAGGAAATGGAGGAATTGAAATCGTTCGTTTCTTTGGCGATCTCCTTTTGGAACCGCCCGGCCCATAGCTTCATGGCATGCACAGCCCTTTCCTGTAAATAAAGCAAACGGGGGCACGGCGCACCGTGCCCCACGGCATGGCCCTTACTGGCGGCCCTGCTTCATCGCCTGCACCTTGATGGGCAGGCCGAAGAGGTTGATGAAGCCCTGGCTGTCCATCTGATCGTACACCTCATCCTCGTCGAAGGTGGCGATCTCCTCGTCATAGAGGGAATACGGCGAGGTGATGCCCGCGAGAATCATGTTGCCCTTGTACAGCTTGAGCTTGACGTCGCCGGTCACATGCTCCTGGGTGCTGTCCACAAAGGCGGAGAGCGCCTCGCGCAGCGGGGTATACCACTGGCCGTAATACACCAGCTCGGAGAACTTGCCCGCCACCATCTGCTGCTTGTAGTGCTGGGTATCCCGGTCGAGGCAGAGGGTCTCCAGCGCCTCATGCGCCTTGTACAGAATGGTGCCGCCGGGGGTCTCGTACACGCCGCGGCTCTTCATGCCGACGAGGCGGTTCTCCACCATGTCGACGATGCCGATACCGTTCTCGCCGCCCAGCTTGTTCAGCTTTTCGATCAGGGTCACCCCGTCCAGCTTCTCGCCGTCGAGCGCCACCGGAATGCCCTTCTCAAAGGTCAGGGTGATGTAGGTCGCCTTGTCGGGCGCCTTTTCGGGGGACACGCCCAGCTCGAGGATTTCGTCGTATTTGGGCTCGTTCGCCGGGTCCTCGAGATCGAGGCCCTCGTGGGACAGATGCCACAGGTTCTTATCCTTGGAATAGTTGGTTTCCCGCGTGATGTTCAGCGGGATATGATGCGCCTCGGCGTAGTCGATCTCCTCTTCCCGCGACTTGATGTCCCAGATGCGCCACGGGGCGATGATCTTCATCTGCGGGGCGAAGGCCTTGATGGCCAGCTCAAAGCGCACCTGGTCGTTGCCCTTGCCGGTGCAGCCGTGGCAGATGGCGTCCGCGCCTTCCGCCAGGGCGATTTCCACAATGCGCTTGGCGATGATGGGCCGCGCAAAGGAGGTGCCCAGCAGATACTGGTTCTCGTACACGGCGCCCGCCTTGAGGGTCGGGAAGATGAATTCGTCCACGAATACCTGCTTGAGATCTTCGATGTACAGCTTGGAGGCGCCCGTTTTCTTCGCCTTCTCCTCCAGGCCGGAGAGTTCCTTGCCCTGGCCGACGTCGGCCGCCACGGCAATAACCTCGCAGTTGTTATAATTTTCTTTCAGCCATGGAATGATAATGGAGGTGTCCAGTCCGCCCGAATAGGCGAGGACGACCTTTTTGATGTCCGTTTTCTTGTTCATGACCCTGCATCCTTTCCTGTAGCGATAACGATTTTCATATCCCTCATTATAGCGGGCATCTTGTCATTTTGCAAGAGCCTTTCACGCATAATTATGCTAACAAGCCGAATTTTGTCATCCTGCCCAACCCTGGCAGAAACAGGCCAATTATATCCATACTTCCTGCTGTGTTTGCTATACATTATGCAGCCTAAAACGCATAAATATTCATTTTTGGGTGTATATACAATGCCACATCCACGGAATCCGCCGAAATTTTCGAAAATTCGAAAAATTTAACATGCTCTTAACATGCACATGGTAATTTCTTAATCATATGTGGTTCCAAAAACAAACGCGGGAGGGTGTTGTTTGAAAATCACCGATATCTTGACCCTGCTCGGCGGGCTGGGCATGTTCCTTTACGGCATGAAGCTGATGGGCGACGGGCTGGAGCTGGTGGCGGGCTCGCGGCTCAAGAGCCTGCTCGAGAAAATCACGGCCAATCCGTTCCTCGGCGTGCTGGTGGGCATTGTCGTCACGGGGGCGATCCAATCCTCCTCCGCCACCACCGTCATGGTGGTCGGCTTTCTCAACGCCGGCCTGCTCAAGCTGGAGCAATCGATCTATATCATTATGGGTGCCAACATCGGCACCACCGTGACCAGCTTTCTCATCGGCCTCAAAATCAATGCCATCGCCCCGGTGATCATCATCGTGGGGGTAATCTTCGTCGTATTCGTGAAAAAGAAGTTCCTGCAGCATCTGGGCATGGTGCTGGTGGGCTTCGGCATACTGTTCACCGGCATGGACGCCATGTCGGAGGCCATGGTCCCCCTGCGGGAGATGGAGGCATTTAAAGACTTGATGGTGCGGTTCAGCAACCCGGTGCTCGGCATACTGGCAGGCGCGGTGCTCACGGCGATTATTCAGTCCTCCTCCGCCTCGGTGGGCATCATCCAGGCGCTCGCCGCCAGCGGGGCGGTGACGCTGCCCGGCGTTATCTTCATTCTATTCGGCCAGAACATCGGCACCTGCGCCACCGCCATGCTTGCCTCCATCGGCACCAACCGGGCCGGCAAGCGGGCGGCGATGATGCACCTGCTGTTCAACGTGTTCGGCACCCTGCTTTTCATCCCCATCTGTCTGCTGCTCCATTACCCGGAGTTCATCATGCGCCTGACCGACAACCCGGAGATGCAGATTTCGCTCGCGCACATCGGCTTCAACGTGGTGACCACCATCGTCATGTTCCCGCTCGCCCAGCTGCTCGTCAAGCTGTCCAAGCGGCTGATCCCTGGCAAGGACGCGGAATACGAGGAGATGCGCCTGCATTTCCTGGACGAGCGCATCCTCGCCACCCCCGCCATCGCGGTGGCGCAGGTCATCAAGGAAGTGGAACGCATGGCGCACATTGCACGCGACAATTTTGTGCTGGCGATGAAAACCTTTTTCCAGCCGGATAAGGAAGCGGAGCAGCTGATCAAGCAAGACGAACAGGTGATAAACTACCTCAACCACAATATTACCGATTACCTGGTCAAAATCCACGCACTCGACCTCACCGAAGAGGACAGCCGCGTGGTGGGCAGCCTCTTCCACGTGGTCAACGACCTGGAGCGGGTGGGGGATCACGCGGAAAACATTCTGGAATACGGCCAGATGATGGGCGGAACCCCCGCCTTCTCCGAAAACGCCCGGATGGAGCTCAAGGATATGGGGGACCGGGTAACGCATATTATCGACGAATCCATCGATTATTTCCTGCACCGGCATCCCGATAAAGCGATGGCCGATACCATCGCGGCGCAGGAGGAGGAAATCGACGATCTCGTGCTCAGGCTGCGCAATCATCATGTGGAGCGTCTCAACCGGCTGGAATGCACCCCCGCCGGCGGCATGCTGTATGTGGACATGCTCACCGATCTCGAGCGCGTATCCGATCATGCGACCAACATCATGTACGCCGCCCACGACAGTGACGGGGCCTGATACGGGCGCAGGCGGCCCCCACAAAGCCAAACAAATGCAGCATGCGGGCCACAAGCTGTGGCCCGCATGCCAGAGTGTCAAAAAAGTATCGGAAGGAAGGGGAGGTGTGGAGGGGGAACCATCAGGGTTCCCCACTCCGCGTCGAGCGAAGCGGATCAAAGCCGCCTTCAGGCGGCCGAAAGTGGGGAAAATCATCCGGTTTTCCCCACTTTCGTATTCAGCTTGTCAAAGAAGTCTTGCATGCGAGACTTCTTTGACAAGCTGGCATGCGGGTCACAAGCTGTGGCCCGCATGCGTCTCTTAGATTAGGTCGTATGTATTCAGCGGAAGGCATAAGACGTGGTCGACCGGAATACCTCGCCCGCCTTCAGCACCGTGGAGGGGAAGGCCGGCTGGTTGGGGCTGTCGGGGAAAAACTGCGTTTCCAGACAGAAGCCCTGGTGCTTATGCAGCTTCACCCCGCCCTTGCCCGCGGCCTCATCCAGCGCGTTGGCGGTGTACACCTGCACGCCGGGCAGATCGGTATAACAATCGAGCGCAATGCCGCTGCGCGGGCTGACGGCGCGGGCGGCGTGCCGCCGGCACCGGTCGGTGCCCAGCACGAAATTGTGATCCACCCCGCCGGCGCTGCGAATCAGCGGATGGTCGGACGCCAGCGCCTCCCCGATGGCTCTGCCCCCGCGGAAGTCAAAGGGCGTGCCCTCCACCGGCAGCAGCCGGCCCGTGGGAATCAGCTCCCCGTCCGCTTCGGTGATACGGTCGGCGAACACGGTCAGCTCGGTATCCCGCACGTCGCCGCCGTCCCAGCCGTTCAGGTTGAAATACGCATGGTTGGTCAGGTTGATGACCGTGTCCTTGTCACCGCGCGCTTCGTAGGCCAGCTGCAACACGTTATCCGCCGTAACCGTCATGGTCACCGACACGTCCAGCCGGCCGGGATACCCTTCCTCCATGTCCTCCGACACAATGGAAAGCTTCACCGCCGGCGCGTCCCCGCCGTTGAGCACCTGCGCCGTCCAAATTTTCTTGTCAAAGCCGATCCGCCCGCCGTGCAGATGGTTATTGCCATCGTTGCAGGCCAGCACGTATGCCGTGCCATTCAGCGTGAAGCGGCCGCCCTTTATCCGGTTGGCGTACCGGCCGACCGTCGCCCCCTGGTACGATCCCCGGGCCTCCACGTAATCCTCCAGCCGGTCATAGCCGAGGAGCACGTCCCGGCCGCCGTATTCGATCGCCTGCAGCGTCGCGCCATAGGTCAGCACCGAAACCCGCAGGCCGCCCGCCCCCGTCAGAATCAGCCGGTCCACCTGCCGGCCGTCGGCCAGGCTGCCGAAAGCCTCCGTTTGTATACCCATGTCTGTCGTCTCCCTTCCTCTTTTTGCGTAAATTTATTATTACATAATTTTTTCGCCGGTTCAATATGTTAATATACAGAAATATAGCGGTGGCCGCTGCCAAACGCAGGGCCGTGCATCGTTTTGGAGGAGGTCGCTCAATTTGTCACTTTGGATGTTGCTGCTCATGGCCGCGGGCCTTGCGATGGACGCGTTTGCCGTATCGGTGAGCAACGGCATGGTTCTTGGCCGGGCCACGCTGCGCCAGACGCTGAAAATCGCCGGGGCATTCGGCATTTTCCAGGGGATCATGCCCCTTATCGGCTACACCATCGCCCGCCTGTTTGCCCGGCAGATACAGATGTTCGATCACTGGATCGCGTTTATCCTGCTGGCGTTCATCGGGGGCAAAATGCTGGGGGAGGTGCTGCGCGGCGGCAATCACGAGGAGGCGGCCGGCAACCCGTGCAGCTGGCCCACCCTGCTGCTCATGGCGGTGGCGACGAGCATCGACGCCATGGCGGTGGGTGTCTCCCTCGCGGTGATGCCGCACACCGGCATGCTCGCCGGCGAATTCGGGTATCTCGTCTGCTGCGCCATCATCGCGGTGATCACCTTTGTCATCAGCGCCGCCGGTGTCAAAATCGGCTGCAAAACGGGCGATCTGTTCGGCCGCAAGGCGGAAATCGTCGGCGGCGTCATCCTCATCGGCATCGGGCTGAAAATCCTCATCGAGCACCTGATCGAAGGCGGCTGAACCGCCGGATTCAGCGCCGCCGGCGGCTGAGCGCGAAGCCGAACACGGTGCCGCACGCCCCGCCCACCAGATGCATGAAATGGGCCACGTTATCCTGGACGAACAGGGCGGCATATACCTCCTGTCCCAGATACAGGACGGCGACGAGAATCAGGGTCAGCGGAATGCGCCCCGCCTTCATTCCCGCCAGCGAGGCGAGCATGATGAACATGAACACCACCCCGCTCGCCCCGAGCAGCGCCGTGCCGGGGAAAAACACGCACTGCAGCACGCCGGACACCAGGGCGGTCAGCAGCACGCCGGACAGCAGCGCACGGCTGCCGTATTTTTCCTCCATCGGGGCGCCGAGGACAAGCAGCAGCACCATGTTGGACACAAAATGCTCCCAGCTGCCGTGCCCCAGCACGTGGCCGAACAGCCGCACGTAAAACAGCGGGTCGAGCAGCGACGAACGGTATACCGAAAACAGGTGCCGCCCCGTCCAGCCGTGGGTCAGCTCGTTGAGCCCGAGCGCCAGCAGCGAGAGAAAAAACACGGTCAGCACCAGCGGCGCATTGTATTGAATGCGGCGAAGCGGATTTTTCATAGCGATGTCCCTTTTCCTGCGCCGCGGGCCGCCAACGCCCGCCGGCGCTTTTTTCTTCAGTATACCATCCCGCCGGCCGACGGACAAGCCCGACTTTCTCCGGCGCTTCCGCGCGGGAAGTTCGACGGGCCATGCAAAGCTCAGAGAGCCAGCAGCATTTCCTCCCAGGCCTTTTTTCCCTCCTGATAGAGCTGCATGGCCTCCTCCCGATCGGCGGCCGGACCGGCAATGGCGTAGGACACGCTTTCGCCTTCATACTGCACCAGCAGTACCACCCGCTGAAAATCCGGATCGGCCAGCAGCTGCCCCGACAGCCGGCACTGGGGAACCCCATCGGGATATTCCCAATAGGTAAAGGGAAACAGCAGCCAATCCTCCTGCTGCGCCAGCAGCTGCAGAGGAGGCCGGAAGGTATAGCCCTGGGTATACGGGTATCCCTCCAGCTCTATCCCGCCGGAAAACTCCCTGGGACGGCGGCGCAGGGCGCCCTGTATCCGCACGGTCACGGCCGTCGGTTCGCCGCCCTCTGCGGACAGCTGCATACAGGAAAGCTGCCGTTCCACCCGGATGGGCCAGCACCAGACGGCCGCCGCCATTCCCAGCACGAGGCCGACGGCAGCCACCGCCAGGCAACCCCGGCGAACAGCCCTTTGGACGCGGTCATGCAGCATAACGTTTATCCTCCTTGTAAACGAGTACAGCTTATCATACAGGCGGGATATGAAAGAACCGTTAAGCAATGGTTAAATCCGATACGGTGCCGGCGCCGCCTTATATCCTTTTATATGGCCGAACGGCGGACAAACGTCTTGACATTTCGCGCAAACGGTGCTACCATAAAGGCAACGCATCGAAGGGGAGGCCCCCCGCACAAGCCCTTGCAGAGAGCGCCGTCACGGTGAAAGCGGCGCAGGGCGGACGGGACCGGCTACCACCCCGGAGCGGCGCGCCGAAACAAGGCGCGACGGCCGGCACCGTTATCCGCCGAATCGGTCATGCGCCGATGAGGATGCGGGCTTCCGCATCGAACAAGGGTGGAACCACGTGGCTTTACGGCCCCGTCCCTTTTGGGGGACGGGGCCTTTTTGTTTGTCCCGCTCCCGCAGTCCATTCAAACGCACAGAGAAAGGAAGGATTTGTCATGGTAAACATCACACTCAAGGGCGGCGATGTGCGGCAGGTGGCGGAAGGCACCACCATCGACGCGCTGTGCCGCGACATCTCGATGGGGCTGTACCGGGCCGCCTGCGCCGCGACGCTGGACGGCAAAACGGTGGATCTGCGCACCCCGCTGACCGCCGACGCCGAGGTCGCCATCCTCACCTTCGACGACGAGGGCGGCAAACGGGCATACTGGCACACCGCCTCCCACATTCTCGCGCAGGCGGTCAAGCGCCTGTACCCCTCCACCAAGCTGACCATCGGCCCCTCCATCGACATGGGCTTTTACTACGATTTTGACAGCGACGTGAATTTCACGCCCGAGCATCTGACGGCCCTCGAAGCCGAGATGAAAAAGATCACCAAGGAGGCCCTGCCCATCGAGCGGTTCACCCTGCCCCGGGACGAGGCGCTCGAGCTGATGAAGGACGAGCCGTACAAGGTGGAGCTGATTAACGAGCTGCCCGAAGGAGAAGAGATCTCCTTTTACAAGCAGGGGGAATTCGTCGACCTGTGCGCCGGCCCCCACCTGCCCGACACCGGCCGCGTCAAGGCAATTGGTCTGCTCAGCGCGACGGGCGCCTACTGGCGCGGCGATTCCAAGAACAAAATGCTGCAGCGTATTTACGGCATCGCTTTCCCCAAAAGCGCCGACCTGCAGGCCCATCTGGAACGGCTGGAGGAGGCCAAAAAGCGGGATCACAACAAGCTGGGCCGGGAGCTCGAGCTGTTCACCACGGTGGATGTCATCGGCCAGGGCCTGCCCATTCTGCTGCCCAAGGGCGCGCGCATTGTGCAGCTGCTCCAGCGGTTCGTCGAGGATGAGGAACAGAAGCGCGGCTATCTGCTGACCAAGACCCCCCTCATGGCCAAAAGCGACCTGTACAAGATTTCGGGCCACTGGGATCATTATAAGGAAGGGATGTTCGTCCTCGGCGACGAGGAAAAGGACAAGGAGGTCTTCGCCCTGCGGCCCATGACCTGCCCCTTCC
>CABSLQ010000070.1 GCA_902478605.1 uncultured Oscillospiraceae bacterium | reverse complement strand
ACCACAGCATCACGGCCATATCCATTTCATGCAGCCTGTGGACGAGAGCCTGCATATCGGGGATTTTGGCGCGGCACAGCTGCCAGTCGCCGCAATAGTCATAACCCCGGCTGTTATCGGCAGTCTGCCAGCCGTCGTCAATAATCACCGTACGCATCCCCATGGCGCGTGACAAGGCGCACTCCTCCAGGATTTCCTCAGCGGACAGCTCCTGATGGAAGCTGTACCACAGGGAGTCCATGGGCATCCTGGCCCGCTCCGGCGACAGGGCGGGCGTATAGCCACAGGCGGTCTCCCACCAGCGAACGCTGTCCGCAACGGACTGGTCATAGGGCAGCTGACGGAAATCCAGGCGGATGATCGTCTGATATTCCGTAATCGGCGTGGTAGGCTGGGTGAAAAATTCCACCGTGCATTCCAGCTCGCCGGTTTCCTCCCGGATACCTGTGTAAATACCGACGGGGAGCCGTACCTCAGACAGGGTGACGTTCAGGCGATTTCTCCCGTCACGGGAGAGCAGGCAATGCAAAGGCATCCATTCCGCCAGGCGGGAATGGGTTTCCTGCCGACGCCAATTAACGCCGGGGCCGCGAAAGTCCCGAACAGAAGGGCTGAATACCGAATAGCAGCCGCAGCCCTGCACCATAAAATCCACCCGGATTTTTTCCGGGACAGCTTCCTCCGCCAGAACGACATGAAGGGCGGCGTACAGGATCTCCCCTTCCCATTTTTCTGAGAGGGTGCAGCTGGCGTTTCGATTTCCGCCAGACAGCTTAAATTTCATCGATTTATCTCCCCTCTACTCGCCGGTGATCCCCGAGGCTTCAATACCCTTGACAAAAAAGTTCTGCAGCAGAGCATACACTAGAACCAGCGGCGCAATCACCATAATGGTGGCCGTCATCTGATACCGCTCATTAAGACGGTTGGACGCATCGCCGAAGGTGGAGCTGAACATCTGGCTGAACTGCGCGTCAAAGGCTTTCAGCTCCAGCGGCAGGGTTTGGAAATCGTCTCCGATCAGCAGGCCGCACTGTGCCACATCGTTCCAGTACCACACCAGCGAAAACACCAGCGACAAAACGATTACAGGAACGGTCATCGGTAGGGCGATACGAAAGAAAATCCGCATATTGCCCGCTCCGTCCAGCTGCGCCGCCTCATCAAAGGCGCGGGGGTAGGCGGAAAACGCGCTCATGAAAATGAACACGAAAATTGAGCTTTTCAGCCCCTGGCCGGTCAGCGCCGGCAGGATCGTCGCCAGCGGCGAACCGACCAGCTGATAATTGTTAAACAGCACATAAC
This sequence comes from uncultured Oscillospiraceae bacterium, assembly GCA_902478605.1. Taxonomy (GTDB): domain Bacteria; phylum Bacillota; class Clostridia; order Oscillospirales; family Acutalibacteraceae; genus UMGS856. The sequence goes on along the minus strand of CABSLQ010000070.1, from coordinate 12,112 downwards.
GCGGGATGGTCACCACGTTGGCGGGAATGATGAAGATAACAATCAGCATCACAATCCAAAATTTCTTGGCCGGAACCGAAAAACGTGCCAGCGCATACCCGGCCAGTGCACAAGAAAATGTCTGTGCCAGCGAGCAAATCAGCGAATACCAGGCGGAGTTAAACAGGCTGATCGGATAATCCAGCACCTGCCACACCTGCTTGAAGTTGGTCAAGTCCAGATGCGTCGGCAGCCATTTGATGGTGGGATTAATCAAATCCTCCGTGGTCATCAGGGAGGTAATTATCATATAAAGAAGCGGGTACAAAAAGACAAACCCGATACCGATCAGCAGAAAATATACCGCCAGATTCGTCAGGATGTTTTTGGAATGCGCCTGCGTCCTGGCCTTCAGCCGTTTGGCGTTCATGGCTGTTTTTCCCCCTTCTCACGCAGGATCCTGTAGACGATCCCCAGAATGACCAGCACCACCAGCGCGTACAGCCAGGAAAGCGCCGCGGAATACGAATATGGCCGTTCGACATTCGTCACGTTGTTTTGAATAAGGGTGTACATGGGCGTACTGGTCATGGCGGCCAAATCCACCACCGTATACACCGCGGCGATTAAAATCATCGGACGGAGATAGGGCAGCGTGATTTTCCAGAAGCTCTGCCAGGCGCTTGCGCCGTCGATGGAGGCGGCTTCATAGAGCGAATCGCCAATCTTCTGCAGACCGGCCAGCACAATCAGCATCTGCACGCCGGCATACCACAGGATCAGTACGATGTTGTCGAAGATATACATCAGCGGCGTGGACAGGATGGCGGGCAGATTTTCAATCACCTGATACACATAATAGGTATCGGCGCTGATGATGGCGGTCGCCTGGTTGCTGATCAGCTTTTCCATAACCGGACCGCTGATAACAACCACCGGGAAGAAGAACAGGATGCGGAAAAAGGTGCGGCCGTGAAGCGCCTTGTTGAGCAGAAGCGCGCAGATAATGGCCACCACGAGTATCATCGGCATAAACAGCACAATGAATTGCAGGGTATCCTTCAGCGCCTGCAGAAAATAGGCGTCCGCCGAGAAGATTTCCTTATACCAGCGGCCGCCGACGAAGGCGGTCTGCATGCCGTCCGGCCCGAATTCCACCGAGCAGAGGCTCAGCCAAACGGAGTAGATAAACGGAATCAACGTGAACACCAGCAGACCGATCAGCCAGGGCGACATAAACAGCGTCCCCACGAGAGAGTCCCTTGTCTTCAACGAAATCGATCGTTTCTTTTTCATGCTACTCCCCCCTCGTTCTCTGCTCAGCCGAAAACGGTACGAACCGGCCGCTTTCCGCCGGCACCGTCTCACCGCTGCCGGTGGTATAGGCCTCGCTGCCATAGTTGACATACACCGTGCCGCTCTCGTAGGTGATGGCATACACCAGCGGCGCAATCGCCGTATGGCGAACCATACGCTCCCCCTGCACCGGCTCCAGTACCTCGCAGACGGCGCCTGTCAGCTCCCGGATGATCTCCTCCCATTGCTCAAACTGCGATGAGCTCGTCGTCCATAAGGTGGTTTTGCTCAGCGCGCCGTTCGGTTCCTCCGTGAGCAGGAAGGACGGATACACGTTGTACTCCATGCATTTGAGCAAATCGGTGCGGGAATAAAAACTTTCGTTGGCATACGGCGCTATCAGACGCATATGGCCGGACAACACCAGCTGCAGGAACGGTACCGAATCGGTTTCAAAAATGTCCTGATTGCCGGCCATCGGCGTGTCACGATACACGCCGGTATAGGGGAATAAATAGTCGTTGGGCCCATACAGCGTCAGCGGGCCGCTCTTTTCGGCCAGCGCCCGGTAGACTTCCTGCTGACGCAGAAGCATATCCGCCCGGGTGACAAACGCGTCCGCCAGATACTCGCCGTACAACAGCCCGGCGCCGTCGATCGCCGTAGAATAGCCGGCCTCCGACAGCACTGCCGACTGCCTGAGCAGATAGTCCAGCCCGGCCGTCCCCTTCACATACCAGGTATCGCCCAAGAAGCGGTTCTTGTCGAGGCTCTCCACCTTGACGGGGTTTTGCGACATGCCGATGGCGGAATCCCGGCGGGGATTGATTTGAATATCCTTGGCGCGCAGCGGATCCATATAGAAAAGCAGCTGGCCGCCGTTCTGGTCAAGCGCCGCAGACAGCGCCTGCAGCGACGAGAAGGATCCCCAGGCGGTTTTATCGTATAGGCGGGATTTGGTGTAGCCGCTCAGGCCGCCCTTCTGCCACCCCAAAAGGGAAACCGCCATCCGCCTCAACCCGTTCCCATGCAGGCGTTCCACCGCCTTCGTCACATACTCCAACGAGCTAACGCGCTTGGTATTGTGTCCGATCAGGGCCTTTTCCGCATCGGCCACTATCACATCCAGCGCCACCTGCGGGGCGAGCCCGTTCTGGTTGCGCCCGAGCATACCTTCCCGGAGCAGAATATCGGCATACAGCGAAGCCATGCCGTTGTAGTCGGCGTTTTGCCCGTTCAGGAAATACAGCTCCAGCGACGGGTTAACCGGGTTGCGCTCCTTTTGCAGGATCGGCACGCCGTCGCCCTTTTTCGAGGTCGGCTGCAGATAGGTCTGGCGGTAGAGGAACGAGGCCGTCGCCCAGTTATAATCCGTTACAAAGCCGGCCGGCGTCGCCTCGATATAGGCATACGCGGCGCCCGCCTTCACACGGCCGAACAGCGCCTGCTTGCGCACACCGTGCGTTAGTCCAAAGACCGGCATGGTCACAGTGTTCGATTCGGTCAAAAACTCCTTCGGGCGGTTGACCTCCAGATCGTTGAGTTCGGAGAGGTTGTCAATGGCCTGATCGAGTCCATACACACGGGCGGAATAGGGCCGCAGCACCTGCATCGGCTCCTGATACCGCATCAGCGCGCCGCTGCCATCGGGAATCAGCATATAGCCGTCGGTGTCCGCCGCGCGTGTGCAGCCGAGGAACGGCGCAAAGTACAGCTTATGGATGAAATACGCGCCCTCCTCTCGGATGGAAGCGTCGTCAACGGAAAAGAGCAGCCGGTTCTCCCCCAACCGGACCGATACCGTCACCGCGATGTTGATTTCCTCGCCGAAATCGACCGCGCAGGTAAACCCGTCGTCCAGCCAGGTGTACCGACGGGAGGCCTCGTCCTGGCCGGCGGCGGCCTTTTTGGTCATGCCGGTCGAATCGATGCATTCCAGGCTGACCACAGAATTGCCGAACCGCGCCCAGGTCTCGTTCAAGTCCTCGGGCTCATCCTCCCGGAACGATCCCCACACATAGCCGGTCGCCTTATCCAGCACGCGGATGCAGGCGTATTGTTCCCGCAGATACAAACCCAGCGTATCGTTTTCAGCCACCAGGGAAAACCCGTCCAGCGCCAGCTGCGGCAGCGCCTTGCCGCCGTCGCCTTCCATATGGGTGAACCGGTTGGACTGCAGCGATTCCTGATCGACATGGCCAATCATGGCCGTCGCGTCATTATGCCCGGCGGTCCAGCCGGAGGCGGAGCAGCCACTCAGGCACAGCGTTCCGACCAGCAGGAAAGTCCACCACCGGCGCGGACGCTTCCGCTCATCAAGCCCCTTTCCCATGATAGCCCACCTCCTTGATAATGGACAAAACGAAGTCGGTCAGCTGATCCCAGAACATATAAATCATCGACAGGGCCAGCACAATCACGCACATCAAAAACACCGTAATCAGCAGATGCCGGATAGCCGGCCAAAGGTCATACGCGTGCATTTCACGCGTGGCAATCAGCAGATTGACCACCATCCAGAGGATCAGCCCCACCATCGCCAGCTGGAATAACCGCAGCTCGCTGGTGGTCAGGACGTGAGAAATCAGGATCAGGATGGGGGCGGCCACCACAAACGGCGCCAGGATATAGGCGGTGGAGACCAGAATGTCCCGGAAGCGGGCATTGCTTTCCTTAACCTCGCCCACCAGGAAGTTGCTGAGGATAAACAGAATAAGCGGCGCCAGAAAGATCAGCGACAGAAAGAGCAGGGAGGCCTTTTGCCCGCTGTTCCCAATCAAAACAAAGCCGGAAACCGTCTGATAAGCGATAAACAGCAGATAGGCCAACGCGTAGATGACCAGAGCGGTCGAAATATGACCGGCCCCCTCGTGGCGAATCGCATAAAAGCTGTCGATCGGATGCCGCACCGTCCGCCACAGCAGCTTGGCGTCGTCCCGGAGAATATGGGGGCCGGAAGCCGCCGGCTGCCGCCTGCGCAGCAGACGGCGGCACACCATCACCGCGGCCGCCGCGACCGCCAGCCCAAGCAGCAGATACGGCAGCGCCTTGCTGAGCCATTGGTTGCGGATATGCCAGAAGGCCTGCGAGTACCCCTCGCGATCGCCGGAAGCGCGGTACAGCGCCGCCGCTTCGTCGTACTGCTTCTCCTGGAACAGGCATTGCGCCATATTGTTGGTGGCAAAATAGCTGGCGCCGCCGATGGAGATGATGTCGTTCCACAGCTCGTAGCTGACCGCATAGTGCCCCAGGCTATATTCCCGCATGGCCGTGTGCACGGCTTTGGCGTAATTGCTGGGGGCCATCACATGTACCAGCCCCCGCTCCCCATCCAATACATACAGACGGCCCTGCGAATCGCTGGCAATGGCGGAGGCCGTCGCAAACACGCCGTTTTGTTCCACGGCGATGGCGCGGCCGCCGAAGGTGAACAGCAGGTGCCCGTCCATGTCGTATTCAAAAATTAGGCCGGTGGCGGTTACCGCATATATTTGCCCGTCCGTTCCGATACAGACATCCACAAAATCCTGCTCGTCCACCATGTTGGGCGCCAACAGGTTCAGCCCGGCAACGTCATGCTTCTTTATGGCGTTCCCCTCTGCCGATTGCGTGACACTGTATAGGATTCCTTTCGTATCGATGTCCACGTTGCCGAAGGAATAGGGTACCCGGCTGAACAGCTGCGCTTTCATCTCATCGGTAAACAGTAAATCCTGCAAGTATTCCCACGCCGTTATAGGGTTGTTGTTGTATCCGAAATAGCCGAGGAACTCCCCGTTCTGATCCAATTGGATCATGCCGTCATAGGACCCGTCGGAAACCACATACAGCGTCCCGCTGCTGTTCACGGCCACCTTTGAAGGGGAATACGTCGTCTCCGTGCCAAAGGCCGCCGAATCGGGACGGTCATAGCGATGGAGCACCTCCCCTTCCGGCGAGAACTTCACAACGGCGCCAAGGCCGTTATCGGCCACATAAAGCTCGTTGTTCTGATCCACGAAAAGGCCGACCGGGGAAGACAGCGTCTCTCCCCCTATTTCCCGGCAGTCGCCGGTATCCAGCTGATAGATGAGCACCCGGGAAGCGCCGGTATCCGCCAGATACAGCCGGTTTTCCTTCACGAATAAATCCCGCGGGGATGTCATGGCGTGCTCCCTCATCAGCACACGGCTGACCAGATAGGCGTCCTGGGTGACCATCCATTCCTCGTCCTGGGATATGGTATAGGTATACGCAGTCGCGTTTCCGGCCGAAACCGGCAGCAGTGAACCCGGCAGCCACATCATCACGCCAATGGCGACAGCCGCCCGCAGCAAGATACGGCGCACTCGTCCTGTTTTCACACACCCACACTTCCTTTCCTGCGCAGCCGCATCATTTCAGACCGGAATACGCCATCGTACTCATCACACGGGATTGCATCAACGTAAAAAGAATCACATTCGGAAGAAACATTAGAAGAGCCGCGGCCGCCGCCATTCCCATACCGGCCACTCCGTTTCCGGAGTTGGACAGGGAATTCATATAGAAAGCAAAGGTTTTCAGCGATTCGGTATTAATAAACAGGCTGGAGGCCTCCATGCTGTTCCAGGCATTCTGAAACAGCAGAATCGCCACCGTGGCCAGCGAGGGCTTTACCAGAGGAACGACGATTTTGAATAAAATGCCGTAGTCCGTCGCGCCGTCAATACGGGCGGATTCGACCAGCTCCTCCGGCAACTGATCCACAAACTGCTTGACCAGAAATATGCCGACCGGCATGGCCAGCATGGGGACGACGTTCGCCCAGAAGGTATCCAAGAGACCGACCTGCTTGATGACCAGATAGCGGGGGATGCTGACCGCCGTGGGCACAAACATCATCGACAGTGTGTTCAGCTTGAATATCAGACTCCGCCCGTGAAACCGCTTTTTGGACAGTACGTAGGCCGCCGCCACTGAAATGAAAATGCCGGCCACCACCACGATCCCCGTGGAGACGATGCTGTTGAACAAATAAATGGACAGCGGAAACAGCGTGTTTTCCGTGGCCTCAAACAGCTTCCGGAAGTTATCCGGGGTCGGATGCGTGGTGATGAATCGCGGAGGATAGGCAAACAATTCGCCAATCGGCTTGAACGCGGTAAACACAATGTAAAGTATCGGCAAAAGCATCAACGCCAGCAGCGGCAGCAGCACCAGGTAAACCACAAGCTGCGCGGCGTCGAATTTCGACGGGTTGATCGCCATGAGGTTTTTTCTCTTTTTTGTTTTTGCCAATCCAATCACTCACCTTTCGGCATGAGGCATTCCATCGGCGCACGGGCCGATCAGTTATCTCCGAACAGCTTATAGGCCAGCTTGCTGCATAGCGAGATGATCAGAAGCAACACCACCGACAGCGCAGCCGCGTATCCCATTTCGTAGCGGATAAAGCCAACGTCGTCCACATGATTCACGATCAATGAGCCCGCATACTGCGGCGTGGGGTTGGAGCCGGACAGCTGGACGCCCAAACCGGCCGAGTTGAACGTGCCGACCAGGGCCATTACCGCGCCAAACAGCATCTGCGGACGGATGGACGGTATGGTCACATAGATGATTTCCTGAATCCGGTTGCGGATGCCATCCAGATGCGCCGCTTCATAAATTTCTTTATTCACGTTCAGCATACCGGACAGCATCGACAAAAAGCCCACGTCAAAGCTGGACCACAGGGCCACCAGAATCATCACCGGCATAAGCGTTTCCGGCGATTGCAGCCAGGTGATGGGGGTCTGAATAACGCCCAGCTGCAGCAGCAGGCTGTTCAGATAGCCCGTCCGATCGCCGGAAAACAGCACGGCCCATACCGTCGAGATGGTCACGCCCGCCGTCATCGACGGCAGATAAAAGGTCACCGCCAGGATGGTGCGGGGCCCTTTGGTCAGCTGTGCGAGCAGCCACGCCATGACAAACGACAGAATGTACCGGCCAGGTCCTACAATAGCCGCATACAGGATGGTGTTGGGGAAAATCTTCTGCATAAAAACGGAGTCCTTCGTAAATATCCGAATATAGTTGCTGAGAAACACAAAATTCGGCGATTCCACTCCGTTGAAATTCGTAAACGACAGCCCAATGGCCAGAAGAATCGGCAGGATGATAAACGTGATGAACAGAATCAGGAACGGAGCCAGCAAAACCCAGTGCGAATAACGGATAAAGACATTACCTCTCCGGCCCCGCGGCGTATCCGTCCGTATCAAGGCTTTTGATACCATATGCAACCCCTTCTTTGATCAAAGTCTCCAGGAAGCCAAGCCTCGTCCAAAGAGTCCCGAGGAATCGTCCTCCTGCACCGAGAAAAAGCCTTTATCCCTTACTCTCGGAAAAGCTCCTGCCGGATAGCGGCCCACTGCCGCATGTCATAGGGCTTTATCGGCTCCTCCGCGTCATTCAGATAGCCGAATTCCTGCAGCTTGAGGATCAACTCCTGCTCCACACTGACGGCGGCCTCGTTCAGCGCAATCCGCACCGGCTGCTGCCCCTGCGTCACCTTATACCATGCATCGCTCAGGCTGCGTTCCATCATGTAGGTCGCGGGCAGATATCGAAGGTTGACGGCGTTCTCCCATTGCTGGAGGATCACCTCGCGGTCGGCGGACGGAATCGCCAGCTGGGCGAACGCCTCCAGATTCGCACTGTTCCAGACAAATTCCGAGCCGAACTTAGCCTGCAGGGTCTGTGCGAATTCCGCCTGCGTCTCGGTCGACATCCACCATTTGATGAAATCCCAGCCGGCTTCCTTTTTGAGGCTGCTGTCCATGATAATCACCGAACGATCGAAGGACGGCATTTGATTGCAGAGGTTCCCCTTTTCATCGGAGAAGCCCAGCGCGGGCGCCACGCCCCACTGACCGGCAATTTCCGGCGCGGCGTACAGCAGCTGCACATAATTGGCAAACGAGCCGATGCCGAGCGGCGTTACGCCGTATCGGAAGTTGTTGTAAAAACTGGGCATGTTGTTCTGCAGGCCGTACAGCAGATACAAATCGGTCAATTCCTGGAAGGCTCGAATGCCGGTCTCGTTGTTGAAATTGACGCTTGTGCCATCCTCCGACCACAAGCTGTAATCCGGGTTCTCGCCGCTGGCAATGGCCGCCTGGAAGTAAAACGGCGCGATATAGGACAGGGATTTGGTGCCGGTCTGCGAGGACAGCGGCATATAGAAGTTCATGCCGCTGCGGCGCAGCGCCGGCATCAGCTCGGCCAGATCGCTCCACGTTCGCGGAACCTGGAGCTTCAGCTTTTCTAAAATGTCCTTGCGGTACAGCAGCACGTAAAAATCCTGCGTTTCCGGCAGGCCGTAAACCCGGCCGTCGTGCAGATACGGCTCAAACGCGGAATCCAAAAACTTGTCGGTAATATACTGGGAAAAATCCGAAAAATCCGACAGCGGCGCCACGGCGTGGCGCAGCCCCAGCTGGTAGGCGCGGTCGCCCGTCACGCTCAGCGCCACATCGGGACAGGTATTCGAGGCGTTGGCCAGCAGCAGCTTCCCCTCATCCGGCATGATGGAAAACTGCACAGAGAGGGGGTTGCCATCCGCATCGACGCCCTTGTAGCGGGAATCCGCCAGCATCTGCATGGTTTCCACATAGGGAACCGAGCGGTTAACCCATACGCTCAGCGTCTGCCGATCGCCCGTCGCCGACGCGCTGTAGTTGGCCTCCCGCGACGTCAGCGCGTTGAAAAACCGCTTGACGCCGTTAATCAGATTGCTCCAGAAGCTGCCATTGGCGGCCGGAAGCTCCGTCCCCTTTTCCATCAGATAAATCCGATCGAGCGACAGGCCCTGGTTTTTCCATTTATTAATCAGCTCGACAAGCAGGTTGGTGATCGAGCCGGAGCCGACGCTGATTTCCTCGATGCGGGTCGGCATTTTCTCCGGCTTTTTGAGAATTTGCTCGATCATATCGTCCGCCAGCCGCAGATTCAGGCAGTTGGCCGGTACCTCGCCATACTGCTTCTTAAGCGTGTCGTACAGCGTCCGCAGACGGGACTGAATGTCCCGCATATGGCCGATGACGCCCGGTATGTACGTCTCAATGTCCCAAGAGCGGTTCTTATCGGCGCTGCTGCCCGCCACCTGCTGCAGACTCAGGCCAATATCCGACAGCTCCTCCATCAGCGTCTGCACATCGTCCACCAGCGTGGCCGTCTGTGAGGATTCCGCCATCATTCCCAGCGTATGCCTGCCTTTTGTCAACCACAAGGCGTCCTCCGGAATGTTGTACGCATAAGGCGAACCTGTATAGGAAAACGGCATTTCCCGGAAGCTGTCCGCGGGGATTTGCCCGTCGATTTCCAAGGTGCGATAAATCTCCTGCCCCTCCTGGCTGGACTGGGAGTAGTGAAACGCCACCTGATACCAGCCGTCCTGCGGAACCGTTATATTCCACAGCACACGCTGCCCGACCGCATTCCACGAGACCCCGTCCACCGTCGCCATCCATTTATAATACGGGCTATAGGGATACACACCGGAATTGGATTCGGCCTTGCTGCGGATAAAGGAATCCGACTTGACGGCATAATCCTCCCCTTCGACGATAACCGGCGCGCCGGTATACGCCGGGCCGTCATGCCGCGCGCGGTATTCCCCGGCGGTGAGAATTTCCGGCTGCCGCACCACGCGGAACCGATATAGATGCATCGGCTGGTTATCGCTGCACACCTGCACCGTCTGCCTGCCCGCCTTGAGGGAGAACAGAACCGGCGCTGCGTCCATGCTTGTGCTGTCTCGCACATAGTCCTCCACCGGCGTATTCAGCGTCGTCTGCAGCGAGGTCACCTCATTGCCGTAGCGATCCAGCGCGTACTCCTTCGTCTCATCCTGCCACAGACTGTACACCGCCGTTTTAACGGCCGGAAGCCCTGCCCAGACCACCGTCATTGTACTGTCCAGCACAACGTTCTGATCCGCATGGTAGGAAACGGCGACGGCGTATTCGCCGGTCTGCGGAATGTCCAGTGTCAGCGAGACGGTCTGTCCTTCCGTAAGGGCCAGTCCCTGCTCCGGCAGCTCCGCCTGCGCCACGGTATCCTCTTCCGGAACAGTCAGCCATCCGTAATAGGATGTATCCGCCTGCGTCCGTTCCGGCCGCTCCACTTCCATAGCGGCGGCATTCTGCACCGTCGGAAGCAGGAAAAACAGCGCCAGCGCTCCCGCCAGCATGCTGCGGCAGGCCGCATGTAAGCGGGAACGGCAGGACTGTCTGCTCATTGGGCATTCTCCTCTCTACATATGGACGGCCGAACGGCGTGCTCAAAACCCGCCGCGCGTCATGGTCACCGGGAATATCCGTCCGTCTTTCAAAACCATTTTATCCATGCATAAACGGCGGGCATGGGCACCGGCATCCGGTATTTCCCGCCGATGATAGACGATATAATAGCTATCGCTGTCCGGCAAATACAAGTAGCTGTTATGGCCGGGCGAGCGGGCGATTGCTTCGTCCGTTTCCAGCACAGTCCCCATGCAGGGAAACGGCCCCAGCGGCGAACGGGAAACGCCATACAGCACCGCATAGTCGTCTCCCGCCCACTGGCCGGTGGACCAGAGGAAATAATACAGCCCATCCCGCTTGATCATACAGGGGCCCTCGACATACCGCTCCGGGGTGATCTCCCGCAAATACTGGCCGTCGCCGAGCGGCTGGAAGCCATCCATCCGATCGTTCAGTATGGCTGCGTTGCAATGACCCCAGCCCCCGTAATACAGGTAAACGGTTCCGTCGTCGTCCTGGAACAGATGGGCGTCAATCGGCTGCGCGCCGTTGAGGATTTCCCCTATCAGCGGCCGTCCCAGCCACCCGCGGAACGGACCGGCAGGGGAATCCGATACGGCGATTTCAAGGCCGCCCGGCTCCTCGTCGCTGTGTATGTCGTTGGAAGCAAAAACCAAATAATACTTATCCTTATGTTGAATAACCGTGGGGGCCCAGACGGCCCGCTCAACCCATGGGAAATCCCGCATCTCCACAAGATTTTCATGCGCTGTCCAATGAATCCGATCCGTCGAGGAAAACGCGGTCAGATTTTTCTGCAATTCAAAAGGCTGCGAACAGGTTGCATAAATCCAGTACCGGCCCTCGTAAAACCGTGCCTCCGGATCGGCATAATGTCCGCCCACAATCGGATTGAACCGACAACTTTTGGCCATAGTCAGATAAACTCCTTTGGAAAATCGTATCTCTCCCGCCGTATTTCCCCATCGGTGTGTGGCCGGTGGAAAATGTGGCGGGTGGGCCCAATCACGGCACACCCGCCACACGACGCCTATTGCTTTGTCTTTCTTCGGCTCATTCGGCGGCAGAATAGTATCGCAGCCGCCAAAGCGCCGCAGCCGGCGGCCAGCGCATACACGGTGCCGGACGCAACCCCGGTATCCGGGGCGCCGGGATCGACGGGCGCGGTCGAATCATCCGGAGGTATCGGCCGCTGGGGTTTGACGTTCAGCTGCGAATCGCCCGTATTGTCCTCGCCCGAGACGAAGCTGTCGCCTACCGACAGGCCGCCTCCCAGGTACAGGCAGTCAATGTCCGCCCACATATCGACGCGGCCATCCTCCACCGGACGGAATTCGCATAGCGGGGAGGTCGCCAACAAGGTGTTTTCCCCCTCTTGCAATTCCACCACGAACGCGAGGGTATACATATTAAATTCTCCGGGAATAAACTTCAGCTTCTGCTTTTTGCCAAAATCGTCATTCGTCACGACGGCAAGCCACGCCTCCTCCGGCAGAACCTCATCCGCACATCCTGACCGAAAACGAAGCGCCACGCTATACAAACCAGCCTTCTTCGCGTTCAGA
>CABSLQ010000069.1 GCA_902478605.1 uncultured Oscillospiraceae bacterium | reverse complement strand
TTTCCCAAAAGACGGTGTTTTGCGCATGCTTAACTCCACCTTCTTTGACAAGCTGAGGGGACGGACACGTTTTGTGTCCGTCCCCTTTCTGCTTGCCAGGAAGGCCGGGAGCCGGAGAAACAGGCAGGCGGCGTGTTGTGTGCGGAAGTGGCGGCCCGCGCCGCGTATGGACGCCTCCGGTTATGCCGCCGGCCGATAATAGGTGGGGAAGAGCCTTTCGGGAGCACGGCTTGTATATAAAATGTATTTATATACCAATTGTTTAATAAAAACCGAATTCTATCCGACGGGACGGCGACATATATTGAAAAGCGGGACAACCCCCAGGCGGCTCTTCCGCCAAAAAACGCCGCCGTGCAAGAAAATACCAGAGATTCCGGGAAAAACTTCTCTTTTCCATCTAGCTTTTTGCGCAGGGTTCTGGTATACTGAGGGGTAGTCAATGCCGCACAAGAGATTGACAATTTCTTAACAGATTTTGTTAAGGCGGCTATGCACGATCCAAACATGGGCAAGGAGGAAATGGCAACATGCAAAAAAAGATCAGCAAACTCCCCTTCCGGGGAACCGCTGAGCAGGAAAAGAAGCTGCGCGACATTATCGACGCCAACAAGCAGGACCCCAGCCGTCTGATGGCGGTCATGCAGGAGGCGCAGGAGATCTATGGGTATCTCCCCATCGAGGTGCAGCAGATCATTGCGGACGGCATGAATGTGCCGCTCGAAAAGGTGTACGGGGTGGCGACCTTCTACGCCCAGTTTGCGCTGTCGCCCAAAGGTGTGTATAACGTGTCGGTCTGCCTGGGCACGGCGTGCTACGTCAAGGGATCGGGTGACCTGTTCAACAAGCTGAGCGAAAAGCTCGGCATCGGCGCGGACGAATGCACCGAGGACGGCCGGTTCTCGCTGACGGCGTGCCGCTGCATCGGCGCGTGCGGCCTGGCCCCCGTGCTGACCGTCAACGAGGATGTGTACGGCCGCCTGACGGTGGACGACATCGACGGTATCCTCGCCAAATACGCGGGGTAAGCCATGCGGGAGCTGTCGCTGAACATGCTGGACATCGCGCAGAACTCCGTTGCGGCGGGCGCCGCCCTTATCCAGCTGGACGTGGAGGAGGACACCGCCGCCGATCGGCTGACGCTGCGCGTGACGGACAACGGCCGCGGCATGACGGCCGAGCAGGTGGAAAAGGTGCGCGATCCCTTTTACACGACCCGCACCACCCGCCCCGTGGGCATGGGCATTCCGCTGTTCCGCATGGCGGCCGAGGCCACCGGCGGCACGCTGGATATTCAGTCGGCGCCCGGACAGGGGACGGTGGTGACCGCCACCTTCGGCCTGTCCCACATCGACCGGCTGCCGCTGGGCGACATGGGCGGCACGGCGGCGACCCTCATACGCATGAACCCGCAGCTTGATTTTATATACCGCCACACGGCGGACGGCCGGGCCTTCACCGTGGACACCCGCGAACTGCGGGCCGTGCTCGGCGAGGTGCCGCTCGACGACCCCGACGTGGCGGCGTGGATCGACGGCTATATCCATGAACAGGATGCCGCCGTCGCCGGCAGCGCTTAAGAACAGAAAGAAAGGATTGGCATACATATGAAAACACTCGCAGAACTGCAGGCCATCCGCGACAAAGCCCGCGAGAGAATGGCCGTGCGCGACAGCCAGCATGACGGCACCCGCGTGGTGGTGGGTATGGCCACCTGCGGCATCGCCGCGGGCGCCCGCCCGGTGCTGAACGCCTTCGTGGACGAGGTTGCCAAACGGCATCTGCAGGGCGTGACGGTCACCCAGACCGGCTGCATCGGTATGTGCCAGCTCGAGCCCATCGTTGAGGTGATGGTGCCCGGCAAGGAAAAGGTCACCTACTGCAAAATGACCCCGGAGAAGGTGGCGCGCGTCGTCGCCGATCATCTGGTCAACGGCAACCCGGTCGCCGAGTACACCGTCGGCGCGCAGATGAAGTAATAGAGGAGGAAAATACCCATGTATCGTTCCCATGTACTGGTTTGCGGCGGCACAGGATGCACCTCCTCGGGCAGCCAGCAGATCATCGAGGCGCTGGAGCGGGAAATCGCCGTCCAGGGCCTCACGGAAGAGGTCAAGGTGGTGCGCACCGGCTGCTTCGGTCTGTGTGCGCTCGGCCCGATCATGATCGTGTATCCCGAAGGCTGCTTCTATTCCCGCGTGCAGGCGGAGGATATCCCCGAAATCGTGTCCGAGCACCTGCTCAAAGGCCGCATCGTCACCCGTCTCCTTTACGATGAGACGGTGCAGGACGACACCATCAAATCGCTCAACGACACCGCGTTTTATAAAAAGCAGGTGCGCGTGGCGCTGCGCAACTGCGGCGTCATCAACCCCGAATCGATCGACGAGTATATCGCCTATGACGGCTATCAGGCGCTGGCCAAGTGCCTGACCGAATACACGCCGGAGCAGGTCATCCAGGTCATCACCGATTCCGGCCTGCGCGGCCGCGGCGGCGGCGGGTTCCCCACCGGCCGCAAATGGGCGCTGTGCGCCCCCAACAAGGCCCCGCAGAAATACGTGGTCTGCAACGCGGACGAGGGCGACCCCGGCGCGTTCATGGACCGCTCGGTGCTGGAGGGCGACCCCCACTGCATCATCGAGGCCATGGCCATCGCCGGCTACGCCATCGGCGCGACCAAGGGCTTTGTGTATGTCCGCGCGGAGTATCCCATCGCGGTGCGCCGCCTGCAGATTGCCATCGACGCGGCCCGAGAGGCGGGCCTGCTGGGCAAGGACATCTTCGGCTCCGGCTTTGATTTCGATATGGAAATCCGCCTGGGCGCCGGCGCCTTTGTCTGCGGCGAGGAAACCGCGCTGATGACCTCCATCGAAGGCAACCGCGGCGAGCCCCGTCCCCGTCCGCCCTATCCGGCGGTCAAGGGCCTGTTCGGCTGCCCGACGGTGGAAAACAACGTCGAGACCTTTGCCAACGTGCCCCAGATCATCCTGCGCGGCGCGGAATGGTTCGCTTCCATGGGCACCGAGAAGTCCAAGGGCACCAAGGTGTTCGCCCTGGGCGGCAAGATCAAGCACACCGGTCTGGTGGAAATCCCGATGGGCACCACCCTGCGGGAGATCATCGAGGAGATCGGCGGCGGCATCCCGGACGGCAAGAAGTTCAAGGCGGCCCAGACGGGCGGTCCTTCGGGCGGCTGTATCCCGGCGAGCCTCATGGACACCGCCATCGACTATGACAACCTCATCGCGATGGGCTGCATGATGGGTTCGGGCGGCCTCATCGTCATGGACGAGGACAACTGCATGGTGGATATCGCGAAGTTCTTCCTCGAGTTCACCGTGGACGAGTCCTGCGGCAAGTGCACCCCCTGCCGTGTCGGCACCAAGCGCCTGCTCGAAATGCTCGACAAGATCACCAAGGGCAACGGCACCCTCGAGGATCTCGACGAGATGGAAGAGCTGTGCAATTATATCAAGCAGAACTCGCTGTGCGGTCTTGGTCAGACGGCGCCCAACCCGGTGCTGTCCACCCTCAAATTCTTCCGCGACGAGTATGTGGCCCACGTGGTGGACAAGAAATGCCCCGCCGGCGTGTGCAAATCGCTGCTGCACTATGAGATCGTGGCCGACAAGTGCAAGGGCTGCACCGCCTGCGCCCGGGTCTGCCCGGTGGGTGCCATCAGCGGTACCGTGAAGAACCCGCACGTCATCGACGTGAATGCGTGCATCAAGTGCGGCGCCTGCATCGAGAAGTGCCGCTTCGGCGCGGTCGTGAAGGTTTGAGGAAGGAGTGAGCGCTGCAATGGATATGGTCAATGTGAAAGTCAACGGCATAGCGGTCAGCGTACCCAAGGGTTCCACCATTCTGGAAGCCGCCCGGTACGCCGGCGTGGAAATCCCGACGCTGTGCTTTCTGAAGGATATCAATGAGATCGGCGCCTGCCGCATCTGCGTGGTGGAAGCCACCGGTGCGCGCGGCCTCGTGACCGCCTGCGTGTATCCCGTTTCGGAGGGAATGGAGATAAAGACCAACTCTGAAAAGGTGCAGAAGGCGCGCCGCACGACGCTGGAGCTGATTCTCTCCACCCACGACAAGAAATGCCTCACCTGCGTGCGGTCGGGCGACTGCGAGCTGCAGAAGCTGTGCCGTGACTACGGCATCGAGGACGCCGACAAATACGCCGGCTTCCGCCCGCAGTATGAGCTGGACGATTCCGCCGCCCATATGGTGCGGGACAACAACAAATGCATTCTCTGCCGCCGCTGCGTCGGCGCGTGCAAGCAGCAGTTCGTCTCGGTCATCGGGGCCAACGACCGCGGCATCGACACCCACATCGCCTGCGCGTTTGAGAAACCGCTGAGCGACGTGCCCTGCGTGTCCTGCGGCCAGTGCATCGTGGCCTGCCCGACGGGCGCCCTGACCGAAAAGGACGACACCGACAAGGTGTGGGCCGCGCTGGCCGACCCGACCAAGCATGTGGTGGTGCAGACCGCGCCCTCCATCCGCGCCACCCTCGGCGAATGCTTCGGCATGCCGATCGGCACCAACGTGGAAGGCAAGATGGTCGCCGCGCTGCGCCGTCTCGGCTTCGACAAGGTGTTTGACACCAACTTCGGCGCCGACATGACCATCGTGGAAGAGGCCAACGAACTGGTCGAGCGGGTGAAAAACGGCGGCGTGCTGCCCATGATCACCTCCTGCTCGCCCGGCTGGGTCAAGTTCGCCGAGTATTATTACCCGGATCTGCTCGATCATCTCTCCTCCTGCAAATCGCCGCAGCAGATGTTCGGCGGCATCCTCAAGACCTATTACGCGGAAAAGAACGGCATCGATCCCAAGGACATCGTGTCCGTTTCCATCATGCCCTGCACCGCGAAGAAATTCGAGATTGGCCGTGACGACCAGAGCGCGGCAGGCGTGGCCGATGTGGACATCGCCCTGACCACCCGCGAGCTGGCCCGCATGATCGACCGCGCGGGCATCAAGTTCCCCTACCTGCCCGATGAAGAGTTCGACAGCCCGATGGGCGAGGATACCGGCGCGGCCGTGATCTTCGGCGC
This sequence comes from uncultured Oscillospiraceae bacterium, assembly GCA_902478605.1. Classification (GTDB taxonomy): domain Bacteria; phylum Bacillota; class Clostridia; order Oscillospirales; family Acutalibacteraceae; genus UMGS856. The sequence goes on along the minus strand of CABSLQ010000069.1, from coordinate 8,632 downwards.
GACGGGCGGCGTCATGGAGGCGGCGCTGCGCACCGCCAACGACTGGCTCACCGGTAAGGACAACGGCGCGGTCGAGTTCAAAGAGGTGCGCGGTACCGCGGGCCTCAAGGAAGCGACCTACAACATCGGCGGCCTGGAAGTCAAGGTTGCGGTGGTCAGCGGCATCGCCGGCGCCAACTACGTCATGAGCGCCATCCAGGACGGCACCGCCCCCTGGACCTTTGTGGAGGTCATGTGCTGCCCCGGCGGCTGCGTCAACGGCGGCGGCCAGCCGATTCAGCCTGCGTCGGTGCGCAACGTGTTCGACCTCAAGGCCATGCGCGCCAAGGCGCTGTATGACCAGGATGCGGGCATGACGCTGCGCAAGTCGCACGACAACCCGATGGTCAAAAAGATCTACGAGGAATTCTTCGGCAGCTACGGCAGCCACAAGGCCCACGAGGTGCTCCACACGAGCTACGTCGGCCGGGAGAAATTCCGCTGATCCCAATAAGACGATAATCACTTAACAGCAAAGCAGCGGCAGACAGATGGTCTGCCGCTGCTTTCAGAGTGTCAAAAAAGTATCGGAAGGAAGGGGAGGTGTGGAGGGGGAACCATCAGGGTTCCCCACTCCGCGTCGAGCGAAGCGGATCAAAGCCGCCTTCAGGCGGCCGAAAGTGGGGAAAATCATCCGGTTTTCCCCACTTTCGTATTCAGCTTGTCAAAGAAGTCTTGCATGCGAGACTTCTTTGACAAGCTGAAAGCAGCGGCAGACAGATGGTCTGCCGCTGCTTTTTTGCGCGCGCGGGAGCCGGGGCATTCGTGCAGAATATGATGCGCCGGGAGCAGAGGGCATTTGGCCGGCGGGCCCTTGGCTGCGAGACACGGCGGCATGGTCTGGCCGCAGAACCGGCCTGCCCGGCGGCTAGGCTGCCCGCACAGGCGGACGGGGAAGGGGCCGCCTCCGGTCAGGCCGCTTTCCGCTTTTTGAGAAGCATCGCACACACCATGACCGCGATACAAAACACGGCGATCGGGTACCACAGGTTACCGGGGCGGAATCCGCCGGGCAGCAGGGCGGCGTACCCCCACGAAGCGGGGAAGAGCTTCCCGACAGCCTGAAGGGCCCTTGGGAGCAGCCCGGCGGGGAACAATATCCCCGAAAGCAGGATGGACGGCAAAAACACAAGCTGGGCCGCCATGGTCAGCTTGGCCTGGCTTCTTACGACCAGGCCCAACACGCTTCCTATACTCAGCGATACCAGGATATGAAGGGCCAGGGCCGGGATAAACAGGGCAAGCTGTGCCGGCGGGGCCGCCGCAAACAGCAGCGGCGCCAGCAGGAGTATCGCCGCGCACATTGTCAGCAGATGGAGAAAGGCCGAGATACACATGGTGAGGAGGCCCAGGCTGACAGGCACGCCGTTGGCCCTGTACACCTTTTGGATATCGCCGCCATAGGTTTCAACCAGGGAGGGCGGCAATCCGATATAGGCCCCCATGGACACCCCCATGACCATCATAGAGGGGATCAGCGTGTCCTTTGTTTCGGGCATAATCGCCGTGAAGATGCCGCCCATCAGCAGAAAAAAGAGAAGCGGCACCACATAACAGGTCACCAGTAAGGATTTGCTCCGGATATCCAGCTTCCACTGCAGGGCCACACCATACACAAACGCCTTCAATGCGCCAGCCTCCTCGCCATTTCGATAAAATGCTGTTCCAATGTGCCGCGGTCCACCCGGATATCGAGCACCCGGACGCCGTTTTGCTTCAGCTCGCGGAGCAGGGAAAGCAGGGTGTCCTCGATGCTGTCCGTTTCCAGGGTATCGCGTCCCTGCTGGGTCTGGATATGGATACGGTACCGTTTGCCTATTTTGTCGGTCAGCTCTGCTGCCGTGCCGCAAAAGACCAGCTGCCCGTCGTGCAGAATGGCCAGCCGGTCGCACAGAGCTTCTACCTCCGCCATATCGTGGCTGGCCAGGACAACCGTTTTCCCCTGCGCTTTCAGCTGACGGATTTGGCCGTGCAGCGACAGCCGGCCCTTCACGTCCAGCCCGGCGGTGGGCTCGTCCAGAAACACAATATCCGGATCGCGGATCAGGGCGAGAGCAAGGTGCAGCCGTCTTTTCTGGCCGGTTGACAGCCGGGCGTACGGGGTCCCTTCGATTTCCCCGATTCCGAGAGCCTCCAGCATGGTGCCGTCCGCTTGTACCCGGCTCCATTTGGCAAACAGCTTGACGGCTTCCATCGGTTTGATATGGGCGGGCAGCGAGGACGACTGCAGCTGGATGCCCATTTTCCCGTTCACGGAGATGGTGCCGCCGTCATAGGCACGCAGGCCCTCGATGCATTCGAGGGCTGTGGTTTTCCCCGCCCCGTTGACCCCCAGCAGGGCAAAGATTTCCCCTGTCCCGATCCGCAGATCCAGCCCTTTGAGAACGGTGTGCCGGCCATACCGTTTCCGCAGCCCGCTGACCCGTATCGCCTCGCTCATGCGTCCGCCCCCTCAAACGGATTGACGCCAAGCCTTGCAAAATAGATTTCCAAGGCCGGCCCCAGATACGCCTGCACCCTTTTCTGCTTTTCTTCCCACGCATTGGCCGCGTTGTCGAAGCGGCCGATCTCCATCAGCCGGGGAAGCATGCGCATATCGCCGCCGGTAAATTCCACAATCAAATCCCAGTACGCTTTGGTGAGCCGCTGGCACCGCTCGCTTTCGGGCGGCATGTTTTCTTGCTGAAGCTGCACGATTTCATCGCTCAGGCGGTTGAACCTGTCCATAAAGGCCAATCCGCTTTGCCGGTCGAAGCGCCGGCGGATATGATCCAGCGTGTCCTCGTCGAACCGCTTGATCAGATAGTAATACGCGTTATGCATCTGCAGGTTGACGATGATGTCCGCGTATTTTTTGAAATCCACCGTCTGCATCTGCAGCACCTCGGCCCGCAGCTGCTCTATCGCGGTCAGGGAAGCGGTCAGCTGCTCGATTTTTTCGCGGATGAGGTTGGTCTGCTCGGTCAGGGCGTCCGCAACGGCGGCGGGCGTATCCAGGGAGATCAGCCGCTGCCGGATATCGCCGAGAGAGAAGCCCAGCGATTTCAGGGACAGTATCTGATGCAGCGTGACAACGTCTTTATCCGTGTAGAGCCGGCGGCCGCCCTCGCTTTGTGCCGACGGGGAGAGCAGTCCCTCCTTATCGTAATACTGCAGGGTGCGCACCGTGATCCCCATTTTCTTTGCCACCTCGCCGACGGTCCTATAGCCCGGCGGTATGGCCCTGTCTTTTGCCATGCGTTATCGCCTCCTGTCCTATAGTATAAAACATGACGCCGCGTCACAAGCAACCCCTTTTTTTCAAAACGGCAAAAAACGCCGCCTCAGCGGCCTATGGGCTTGTCTGCAGCGGTATTTTCCTTTATACTATAGGTGAAATGACCACGCATAAGAAACGGGGGAGCGTCATGAAAAAATGGTATGCCGAGGAATACGCATGGACAATTGAGGTGATCGGGTATCTCCGCGGCGATCGGCCCGAGCGGTATTGCCGCAACGGCGAGGAGATCGGCGATACGTATACCGGCACCTATGGCTGCCCCGTCAATGCGCAGGGGCAGGGGATCTGCTCGAAGGTCATGCTGATGATGTTCCCGATCATGGAGGCGGTCCGGAGCGGCGGGGATCTGAAGCGTATCGGCGGCACCGGCCGGTACAGCAAGGATGTCGTATGCCCGGACGGCAACGTCATCTTCCGGATGACGGCGGAAAAGCTGGAGAATGCGAATTTTTACGAGGGCGGCTTCTGCGGTTAAGTCCGCGGAACCGGGAACCGCCTAAAAGACACAAAAAGCGCTCCGGGCCGGTGAACCTGTCACGGGCCCGGAGCGTTTTGACTTGATTGACGGAAAACGGCGCTTGGACGGTCCACGCCGCCGGGGGAACCTTTTATGCGGCCATGCGGCTTCCCACCTCATAATCGGACCAGTACCCATCCGCGCCGCGGGACGCGGTGCAGTCGGCCAGCACGTAAGCCGCCAGGGAGGTGCGCCATTTCTGCGCGGTGAACACCACCTTGTCCTGGTTCCGCTCCCCCTCCTCCCGGATGGAGAAGTGGCAGCCCTTTTCCCATTCGGTGAAGCCGTTCTCGCTTGTCTGGAAATAGCCCTGCTCCTGCAGCTCCTGCATGGTGCCCCGCACCACGTCGAGCTGATGCTGTTCCCGGAAGGTCCAGCCTACTGCCAGCTGTTCGGAAGGGGTCAGGGAGGTTTCGGACAAATCCAGGCCAATGATCTCGATGCCGCTGTTCAGGGCGGGATCCTCTTCCCACAGGTCGTTCAGTGCCTTCAGATACAGGGCGCACCGATCGTCCGCGGCCTCTTCCCGCACGCTTATGCGGGTGGGGTTTCCCAACTGGGCCGGAAAGCTTTGGGCGACCAGACCGTTGTAAGACACCCCCACCGTCATACCGTCGCGCAGCGGGCCGCCTTCTACGGTCAGCCCGTCGACGGACAGACGAAGCACGCTGTCTGCACTGCCGTCTCCCTTCAGCGCGGCCAGCAGAAGGATCCCCCGATCCGCGCCGCTGACGATCCGGCAGACCACAGTGTTGGTATCGGACCGGGTCGTCCCAAAGCCGGTTGGCGGGCCGTTGCGGGTGGAGACGGTCGTCGGCGCGGAGGTGGTCGCTGCCGGCGGATCGGTGGTCGGAGAAGCCGACGACGATGCCGGTGTCTCGGCCGCCCCGGACGATTCGCCCGTGGGATTCTGTGCCGGCGCCGAGGAAACGCTTCCGCTTGCGGCCGGCGCGCTGAAGGGAAGGCCGCCCGCGTCCTCCGGTGCCATGCAGGCGGCCAGCAGCAGGCAGCAGGCCGCCGCGGCCGCGAAAATACCGCTTTTTTTCATTGCAATACCCCCATTCGATTTGGGCTTCCATACAATAGGTGTCGGCCGGGGACCTATTTGCTGCAGTTGGAACGCCAATTTTTTCGGTATACCGAAAAAAAGCTTGACCCCGGCGGGGAGTTGTGCTATCATAGATAATACCTCAAAAGGGGGTTATTTTTTTGTGCCCATTTTTGGGCGCTGTCCCCCTCGTCGAGGGAGGTTCACAAATTTCCGAAAATCGGGAGGTGCCGTTATGAGAGTGAAGATTACCCTGGCCTGCACGGAGTGCAAACAGCGCAACTACAACACCATGAAGAACAAGAAGAACGATCCGGACCGGCTGGAAATGAACAAGTATTGCCGGTTCTGCCGCAAGCACACCCTTCACCGGGAAACCAAGTGATCGGTGCGGCAGCAGACACCCACATGAAAAGGAGGGTTCGAAATGGCTGACGAGAAAGACCTGAACGCCGTGGACGAGGCCGAGGAGACCTCAGCGGACGAAACAGCAAAAAAGGCCGAAAAATCCGGCAAAGATACCAAAGACGGTAAGTCAGCAGACGGTAAGACCGCCGACGGTAAATCCGCCAAGAAAAAGGGCCCCGGTTTGGGTAAACGGATCGCCAAATATTTCCGGGATCTCAAAGGGGAATTCAAGAAGATCATTTGGCCGACCTTCCCCACCGTGGTGCGCAACACCTGCGTGACGCTGGTCATGTGCGCCATCATCGGGATTGTGACGTGCCTTATCGACTTCGGCCTTGGCGCCCTGGTGAGGCTCATGCTGCAGAACGGCTAATCCTTTGCGGCTTGTCAACACAACGCGAATGGAGGACTGCCCATGAGTGAACAGGCAAAGTGGTATGTGGTGCATACCTATTCCGGCTATGAAAACAAGGTGGCCACCAATCTCGAGAAGATTGTGGAAAACCGTAAGCTGCACGACTGGATCCACGAGATCCGCGTTCCCACCGAGACGGTTGTCGAGATCAAGGACAACAAAAAGCGCGAGGTCGAGCGGAAAATATTCCCCGGCTATGTGCTGGTCAAGATGGTGATGACCGACGATTCCTGGTATGTGGTGCGCAACACGCGGGGCTGTACCGGATTTGTCGGGCCGAACGGCAAGCCGATTCCTCTGACGGAGGAAGAGGTCGCCGCCCTCGGCGTGGAAAAGCGCGAGATCGAAATCACCTACAACGTGGGCGATACGGTGCGCATCATCGACGGCCCGCTGGAGAATTTTTCCGGCGTGGTGGACGAAATCGATCTCGAGAAAAACAAGGTGCGCGTGACCATTTCCATGTTCGGGCGGGAAACCCCCGTCGAGCTGGAGCTGGATCAGGCGGAACCGATGGATTAAGCTCATCCCTGACGATTGGCCCGCCGCGTGCGGCGGGGCTTTCCTGTGCGCCGGACACGCTTCCGGCTGTGGGAGGGGCGCCCTGCGGCGCTCCGCCATTTACCACAATTTTTGGAGGTGCAAGTAAAAATGGCTCAGAAAATTACCGGTTACATCAAATTGCAGATCCCGGCCGGCAAAGCGACACCGGCCCCCCCTGTTGGTCCGGCTCTCGGTCAGCACGGCGTCAACATCATGGCTTTCACCAAGGAATTCAACGAGCGTACCAAGAACGACGTGGGTCTCGTGATCCCCGTGGTCATCACGGTGTACGCCGACCGTTCCTTTACCTTTATCACCAAGACGCCCCCCGCGGCGGTCCTCATCAAGAAGGCCTGCGGCATCGAGACCGCTTCCGGCGTGCCGAACAAGACCAAGGTTGCCAAGATTACGCGGGAACAGGTGCGCAAAATCGCCGAAACCAAAATGCCCGACCTCAACGCGGCCAATATCGAGAGTGCCATGAGCATGATCGCCGGCACCGCGCGCAGCATGGGCATTGAAGTCGTCGATTAATACCCGTTCCGGGTGGGAGGAACTTTTTTCCGATATTCCGATTTTACCACTCATACCGCCCGTCCCCTGCGGACGTGCCCGCGGTATCAACAGGGAGGAAATAACCAATGAAACATGGTAAGAAATACGTCGACAGCGCCAAGCTGATCGACCGCAACAACCTTTATGATGTCAACGAGGCCCTCGATCTCGCCATCAAAACCGGCAAGGCCAAATTCGACGAGACGGTCGAAGTGCACGTGAAGCTGGGCGTTGACAGCCGTCACGCGGATCAGCAGGTCCGCGGCGCGGTCGTGCTGCCCCACGGTACCGGCAAAACGGTGCGCGTGCTCGTCTTCGCCAAGGCGGACAAGGCGCAGGCCGCCACCGAGGCCGGCGCGGATTTCGTCGGTGCGGAAGAGCTGGTCGCCCAGATCCAGGGCGGCTGGATGGATTTCGACGTGGTCATCGCCAGCCCTGATATGATGGGCGTGGTCGGCCGTCTCGGTAAGGTGCTCGGCCCGCGCGGCCTGATGCCCAACCCCAAGGCCGGCACCGTTACCCCCGATGTGGCCAAGGCGGTCACCGATGCGAAGGCCGGTAAGATCGAGTACCGTCTCGATAAGACCAACATCATCCACTGCCCCATCGGCAAGGTGTCCTTCGGCGCCGAAAAGCTGCAGGAGAACTTCGAGACGCTGCTGGGCGCTATCGTGCGCGCCAAGCCCGCCGCTGCGAAGGGCCAGTATATCCGCTCCTGCGTGGTGGCTTCCACCATGGGCCCGGGCGTCAAGATCAATCCCGCCAAAGTGGGCGGCTGATTGCTGCCGCGGTAATTCTGAAAAAAACTATTGCAAAACCTCCGGTTTTGTGTTAGTATAGGGTTTGCTGTTCTTCCACAGACAGCAGGTGCGGTTCGCCGCCTAACGGATAGGGTATCCGCCTGCCGAGGTTGAGAGCTTTAACGCGCGAGGCGGTCCGATCCGCCAACGAGGTTATAGCGCCCCTTCTGTGGAATCACAGAAGGGGCTTTCTTTTTGGGAAAGCCGCTCTCTGCGAAGACGGCAAATCCCGAGCATGGAGGTGAATGATTTGGCAAGTGAAAAGATTCTGCAGCAGAAGCAGGAGTATGTCGCCGGCCTGACCGAGAAGCTGAAAGGCGCCGTCGCGGGTGTGGTGGTCAACTACAAGGGCATCAGCGTGGCGGATGACACCGCGCTGCGCCGCAAGCTGCGCGAAGCGGGCGTGGATTATGCCGTGGTGAAGAACACCATGCTGCGCCGGGCGGCGGAGGGCGCCGATCTGAGCGAGCTGGATGGCGTGCTCAAGGGGTCCACGGCGCTGGCCGTGTCCGCTTCCGACCATGTGGCGGCCGCGAAAATCCTGTGCGAGTATGCGGAGAAGGACAAAAATTTCGAGATCAAAGCCGGTTTTGTCGAGGGTAAGGTTATCGGCAAGGCGGAGGTCGAGGAGCTGGCGAAGATGCCGCCCAAAGAGGTGCTCGTCGCCAAGGTGCTGGGCGGCCTGAATGCGCCGATCAGCGGTTTCGTCGGCGTGCTGAACGCCAACCTGCGCGGCCTGGTGTGCGCGCTGAATGCCATCGCCGAAAAGCAGAGCGCTTGATGATGGCGTCAAACCCAAAACCAAACAAAATTTTATATTGGAGGATTTCAAAATGTCTGATAAAGTTATGAAGCTGATCGAAGACGTCAAAGCCCTGACTGTTCTGGAGCTGTCCGAACTGGTGAAAGCCCTCGAGGAAGAGTTCGGCGTTTCCGCCGCCGCTCCGGTGGCCGTTGCCGCCGCCGCTGCTCCCGCCGCCGGCGCTGCCGCTGCGGAAGAGAAGACCGAGTTCGACGTGGTTCTGGC
>CABSLQ010000068.1 GCA_902478605.1 uncultured Oscillospiraceae bacterium | reverse complement strand
ATTTTCCTACACAGGGGGCGTTTTGTCCATTGTCCATTTTTACTGGACCGGTTCATATCTCCGCAGGGCTTTTTTGTCTGTAGAAAACGAATCCGGGCGGGCAAGAGCACGGCAGGCTGCGCGCTGCCACTGGAAACCGCTGCCGGTTTCCGCTGTGCCTGCCCGAAGCCATTTTGACAAGCTTGGTGGGACCAGCAGGCGTTTGCGGGCGGACAGAAAAGGAAATGGGCGTCCTTGCCTCTGCTTCCGGCACACGGCTTGATCGGCCGATGCATCGCAGCCTTGCGTGGTCCAAGCCGGGATCTTGGGTATGTTTTGGCCCAGCATATGGCAGCAGGACTTGTCTTGTATAAGGCGGCGTGGTAGAATAAATTGGACGGGGTAAGGGGCAAGCTAAAGCCTGACCTGTTGGAAAGGAGCGATGTACGGTGGGCATTATCGGCATTATCGGCGCGATGGCTTCCGAGGTGGAGCTGCTGACCGAGCAGATGGAGGATAAGGCGGTACTGCGTTTGGCGGGTATAGATTTTCATTACGGGCTGCTGGAAAAGCGGCCCGCGGTCGTCGCGCAGTGCGGCATTGGCAAGGTGTACGCCGCCATGTGTGCACAGGCCATGATCGATAAGTTCCATGTGGAGGCGCTTATCAATACGGGGGTGGCCGGCGGCCTGCATCCCGCGCTGCATATCGGCGATCTGGTTATCGGAACCGATGCGGTGCAGCATGATTTCGATCTGACCAGCTTTGGCCATGCAAAGGGATATATGGCGGGCGAAGAAACGGATAAGCCGACGCGTTATCTGTCGGACAGTACGCTTATCACAGCGTTTAAGGCAGCGGCCGACGAGGTGCTGGACGGACACCAATACCTGGAAGGCACCATTGCCTCGGGCGACATTTTTGTGGCGGACGAAGCACTCAAGCGGGAACTGCGCGACCGGTTCCAGGCCGCTGCCGCCGAGATGGAAGGGGCGGCCATAGCGCAAGCGGCAACAGCCAATGCCGTCCCCTTTGTCGTTGTTCGTGCGATCTCCGATTTGGCAGGGGAGGAGGCTTCGATGTCCTTTACGGAATTCGAAAAAGAGGCAGCCAAGACCTCGGCCCGCATCGTGCTTGGCATGCTGCGCCGCCTCGCGGCCGGAGAGGAGGAACCGGCATGAGCCGATCCTTTGAGCAGACCGCCCTCCGGGTATGCGGCGGCATTGCCACGTTGGCCGCAGCGGCCAATCTGTTTGTCAAATGGGTCCTGCCGCTGTGCATCTTCCGCCGCGAGGAGGCGACCGCCGTAGGGATTATCGGTGGAGCGGACGGCCCCACGCTGATAACCGTTTCCAATGCGCGCAGCCTCAAAAAATGGGGTATACTGACCGGCTTGATGGCTGGCTGCGTGCTGATCGCCATCCTGATCCGCCGTATCGGCGGCCGGCACACCTGAAAGAAGAAACACCTTATCCACGCGGTTTGCGGTTTTTAAGCCGTTTGTCGCTCTTGGCGGCAAGAAATGTGCCGACGCTTTGAAAGATCTGGACCAGCAGAATAAGAAAAACAACGGCGATAGCCATGATAAGATATTGATACCGGTGGTATCCGTAATTGATGGCGATTTTGCCGAGGCCGCCGCCCCCGATAATGCCGCTCATGGCGGAGTATCCGAGCACGGTGGTGACGGCGATGGTGGCGTTGGAAATGAGAGACGGGATACTTTCCGGAATCATCACCTTTACGATAATCTGCAGCGGCGAAGCGCCCATACTCTGCGCGGTTTCGATGATATTGGGATTGATTTCGCGCAGGCTGCTTTCCGCCAGGCGGGCGATAAAGGGAAAGGACGCCATAACGAGCGGCACGATGGAGGCCGGTGTCCCGACCACCGTCCCGACGATTAGCCTTGTCAGAGGAAACACCATGATCATGAGGATTAGGAACGGGACGGAACGCAGCAGATTGATGATCCCATTCAGCGCGTGCAGGAGGCCCTTGGGTATGCGGAGAATTTTTTTGTCCTCCCCTGCCACAAGCAGTACACCAAGCGGCAGGCCGATCATAATGGCGAACAGCGTGGACAGGAGCGTGACATATACCGTTTCCCAAATAGCAAGGGGAAATTGCGTTTTCAGAACCTGCCAGGCGTTCTGCACCGTTTCGGATGTCCAGGAATCATGAAGCATCGCCGGTCACCTCCTCCACGTAAATATCCGGAATCGCGCGCAGATAGGCCACCGCTCTGCGCGCCTGTTCTTTTCCGCCGGGGATACCCAGCAGCATATGGCCATACGCCCTGTCGCCAAGGCTGCGCGTGGATGCGGACAGGATACTGGCGGCGATGTTCTGCTCGATCGCCATCTGTGCAATAAGCGGCGTTCTGGTGGCCTCCGCCCCATTGAACACAACACGGATGCGGCAATCCCCTTGCGCCGCCGGCTGTTCATAGTCTTCGGGGTATACCAGGCGTCTGGCCGCCTGGGACTGCGGTGCGTAAAACACGTCTCGGACGGCGCCCTCTTCCGCAACCGTGCCGTTGTCCAGAATGGCGACCCTGGTGCAGATTTGCTCCACCACGCTCATCTGATGGGTGATGACGATGACGGTGATGCCGAGCGTATCGTGGATATCGCGGATCAGGGACAGGATGGATTGGGTTGTTTGGGGATCCAGGGCGCTGGTGGCCTCGTCGCACAACAGAATTTTGGGATGCGTGGCGAGCGCCCGGGCGATAGCCACCCGCTGCTGCTGGCCGCCGGACAGCTGCGCCGGATAGCTTTTCAGCTTATCGCCCAGCCCGACAAGTTCCAGAAGCGCGGCTGCCCGTTTGGCGGCCTCCTGCTTTTTCACCCCGGCAAGCTCCAGGGGGAAGCAGACATTTTTCAGACAGTTGCGCTGCATAAGCAGGTTGAAGCCCTGAAATATCATGGTGATATGGCGGCGCTCCTCCCGCAGCTGGGCTTCGGTGAGCGTGCCGATGTCGCGGCCGTCAATAAGGATCTTACCGCTGGTCGGTCGTTCCAGCCTATTGATGCAGCGGACCAGGGTGCTTTTTCCCGCGCCGCTCATGCCGATAATGCCATAGATATCCCCGTCCGCTATAGTCAGCGAGATGTTCCGGAGCGCTTCCACAGCGCCGTCCGCGGTGGGGAAGGTCTTGGAGAGGTTTTGGATCGCAATCATCGGTTCTTCTCCTCCCTTTGAACAAGCATAACGCCGGCTGCAATATGCAGGCGGCGTTATGTTTTATTATGGTTTCAAGGCGTCCAGCGTGGTCTGTTTCCCGCCGTAAAGCCCCATGGGCTCCACATGGATAACGGCAGCCTGCACGACGTGGGTGCCGTTCTCGGCATTGAAGTCTTCCAGAAAGGGGGCGTGCTGAAAGTAATTGGCATCGACCTCGCCGCTGTCCACGACACGGTTCGGCTGCACATAGTCCGTGAATTCCTTAATGTCGAGCGTGACGTTTTTCTCGGCGAGAATCTCCTGGGCGACGGCCAGAATTTCCGCATGGGGCGTGGGTGAGGCGGCGACCGAAATGGTTTGACCGGCCAGCGCGGCGTAATCAACAGAGGTGTCGAACCCGTCTCCCGGGTTTTCCACCAGGCCGATAACAGCGCCGTTATACTTTTCCAGAATAAAATCGGCGACCCTCTGGCTTTCGAGCGCGGCCTTCAACGCCTTGATGGCATCGGTGTTTTCGTTACCCTGCTTGACCGCGAGGATATTGCCATAGGCGGAGGAGGAACCTTCCATGACCAGGGAATCCTCTATGGGGTTGAGGTCGGCAGGAATGGCGTAGTTGGAATTAATGACGGCATAGTCGACATCCTGCAGAACGTTGGGAAGCTGGGCTGCTTCCACCTCCCTAAAGACGACACCGAGGGGGTTATCCTCGATGTCCTGAATTGTGGCGGTGATGCCCGCCCCATCTTTCAGGGTGATAACCCCTTGTTCCTGCAGCAAGAGCAGGGCCCGTGCCTCGTTGGTTGTATCGTTGGGAACGGCAATGGTAATGGAATCGCTGCCGGAACAGCCGGTCAGCACAGCCGAAGCCAGGACGGCCGCAAGCAAAACGGAGAGTGCTTTTTTCATCAGGAACACAACCTTTCTGTATTTAAAAACGGGATCGGCAGACGGGCGTCACATTCGTATAATCCCATCATACAGCCGTTTTATCAAAATCATGTCTTATCAGCCTCCCTTTGTTTGTGTGAGCCCATTATAAAGGGAAAGTCCGCCCCTGTCCAATATTCGATAGACATAACGAGATATAGGAAAAACCTATAACAAATCTATTTGAAAAGGACGTACCTGTGAGAACACGTCCTTCAGAGTGTCAAAGAAGTCGCCAAGAGGCGGCTTTTTTGGTAAGATGGAGAGGAGGTGAGAAAAGAGGAAAACAACCAGCCGATCTGCCCACAGGGACAAGCCCTCGGCATACCACCACCAACAAAGAGGGAAAGCGGCTCTACCGCAGCACCCCAAAGGTTTGCCGAAGCTGTCCGTGCCGGGAGCCGTGCGGAGCGAATGCCAAGGGCCAGAAGGTGATATATCGTCACATCTGGCAAGAGGCCATGGATTTGGCGGAACAGCTGCGCAAAGCCCAGTTGGACGCCATGCGCAAACAAACCATTGAGCGTGTCTTTGCCGGTGCGAAAGAAAACACGCCATGCGGTATACCCACCACCGAGGCTTGGCCCGCGTCATGCAATGGCAAAAGGAGGGAACATGCCCTTGCTTGCTCCCTCCTTCTTTGACACTCTGAAGCAGGAGCAGCCAATCGGCTGCTCCTGCTTGTTTGTTAGCCGCCGGTATACAGCGGATTCACCCGTATCACCGAGGGGACATAAACGAACTTGCTGTCCGGGAAGGTGGCCGTCTTCAGGTAATGCGCGGCAATTTTCATCGCCAGCTTTCCCTGTGCATATGGATCCTGCTCGGCATAGGCGGCGATGACGCCGTTGTCGATATACTTTTGATTGCGTTTTTCGTATTCATATCCCACGCAGACCACCCGGCCTGTTTGTTTCAGCTTTTCGATGGCCAGCGCCACGTGATACAGCACGCCGTCGTTGCAGTATACGCAGTCAAAACCATCACCAAAGCGATCGTGCAGCTCCCTGGCCAGACAGGAGGCCAGCGCCGGCCCAGCCTCAGGGCGGGTGATGGTGCCGACGATTCTGGCTCCGGCCGCCGTCACGGCTTCCCGGAACCCCTCGGAACGGCGCGTGGTGACGTGGGCGGCGGGGGATTCCAGCCGCACGATGCGGCGCTGTCCCGGCAGATGCGCCGCGCAGGCCTCACCCAGCGCCCTCCCGGTCTGATAGGCGTCCTCTCCCACATACACCGTGTGGGGAATGTCCCCAAACTGGGTCAGCAGGATAACCAGCGCATGGCGGGCATAGGAAGCCAGCATATCCCGGATTTCCGATGTCATGGGGACCGAGACGATCAGCACCGGGGTCCCCTGCGCGGCGGCCTGCTGCAGATAGGTCCGGGCCATGTCAACATCGGTCAGGCTGGACAGAATATGGCAGCGGCAGTCCGGCCCGGCCTCCCGCAGCCCGGCAAACAGCGGCCGCCAGAAATAGGCGGGGGAGTCGGGCAGAATACAGTCGATGGCGGCGGCATCCCGCCGCGGCGCATAGCCCGCTTTCCGGGCGGCGTCCAGTATACGGCTGCGCGTGGCGGCGTCCACGCCGAAGCAGTTGTTGAGCGCCTTGCTGACGGTGGAGGGGCTGAGCTGCAGCGCGTCGGACAATTCTTTCAGGTTCATAAGGCCTCCGGCAAGATGCCTATATTTCCGTGCGGTTGTTTGTGCTGTACGTACATTGCAAGAAACTCCCTTTCTTTTATACTATACTCGAATCCGAAAAAAATCAATGGGAAGGGATTGGAAGAGATGAGCCAGAAGCTGAAAATCGGCGTGTTCGGCGGATTCCGCGGCAAAACGATGATCCATGTGCTGCTGAACCATCCGGAGGCAGAGCTGGTTGCGGTGTGCGACAAATATCAGCCGCTGCTTGACGAGGTACAGAAGGAAGCGGACGAAAAGGGCGCAGCCATTACCTGCTATCACAACTTTGAGGATTTTATCCGGCATGACATGGACGCGGTGGTGTTGGCCAACTACGCCAATGAACACGGCACCTATGCGGTGCGCTGCCTGCGGGCGGGCAAGCACGTGCTCAGCGAGGTGCTGCCCTGCGAAACGATGGCGCAGGCGGTGGAGCTTATCGAGGCAGTGGAGGAAACCGGCCTCGTATACGCGTACGCCGAGAATTACTGCTATATGAAGCACACCTTTGAGATGTGGCGGCGGTATCGCCAGGGTGAGATCGGCGAAATCATGTACGGTGAAGGGGAATATGTGCACGACTGCACCTCCATCTGGCCTTCCATTACCTACGGCGATCGCAACCACTGGAGAAACCGGATGTATTCCACCTTCTACTGCACCCACAGCATTGGCCCGCTGCTGACCATTTCGGGCCGTCGTCCCGTACGGGTGGTCGGCTTTGAGACGCAGCCGTTGGACAGCCTGGTGGCTGTGGGCGGCGCCTGCGGCGGCGGGATCGAAATGGTGACGCTGGACAACGGCGCGGTACTTAAGAGCCTGCACGGCGATTTAAAGCGGGAGCCGGGCAGCATCAATTATGAGGTGTACGGGCAGAAGGGCATGATGGAAAGCGGCCGGCTCGAGCCGCTCAAGGCGCTCAACGTCTACCGCGAGGGCGAGCAGAACTGCATCGGCGAATGGGAGCATTACGATCCCACGGGCTTTATTGCGCCCGAAGAGGCCGCTGCGGTCCAGTCCCATGAGGGCAGCGATTTCTATGCGACCCATCTGTTCATCGAGAAGATCCTCGGGCATCCGGACGGGGAGTGGAGCATCGACGTGTACCAGGCGGTGGATATGGGCATCTGCGGCATTCTGGCCTATCGCTCCATTCTGAACGGCAACGTGCCAATGGCTGTGCCCAATCTGCGCAACAAAGAGGAACGCGATGCCTGGCGCCACGACCACGCCTGTACTACGCCGGAGGTGGCGGGCGATCAGCTTCTGCCCTGTTCCTCCTTCCCGATCCCGGAACAGCCGGATGAGCTGTTTGAACGGGTACGCCGGCTCTGGCAGGAAGGGAAAAACGCCTGATGGGACAGTGGCTGCTTCTGCCTTTATCAGTGGTCGGATTTGCTCTTAACGGCGTGTGCACCAAATGGTTTCAGCGGCGCTTCCAGCGGGCTCCCAGCTCTTTGCTGCTGTATCAGGGGCTGTTCTGCCTGGCGGCGGCACTCTGCTTTGGAATTTCGAGCCTGCCGGCTTTTGCGCTGGATCTCTATACGCTCGGCATGGGCATGCTGTACGGGCTGCTGTATGTCATGGCGGTCTGGGGACTGGCACGGGGGTATCAGCTGGGATCGCTTTCGCTGACCGATATGCTGGTGAATCTCAGCTTTGTCATCCCTATCCTGTATTCCGTCCTGTTCCTGCACGAAGGGGTGCGGCTTACCCAGGCCGTGGGGCTGGTCTTCCTGCTGGCCGCCTTCGTGCTGTCCTATCAGAGCGGAGAAAAGGGAAACGGGAGGACGGTGCACTGGGCGATCCTGGTGTTCCTGGCTTTCCTGGCCAACGGCATTACGGCCGTGATTCAGAAGCTGTATAAGCGGGAAATGCCCGCGGCGGCGGACGGCCCTTTTATGGGGATCGCCTATTTGACGGCGGCGGCGCTGTTTTTGCTGCTTTTCTGGCGGCGGCGCAGCGCCGAAGAGCCGCGGGACCGCCTGACGGCCAATCCATGGGGCATGACGGCGCTGGCCGCCGTGGCGGGCGCCGGCGGCTTCGTGGGCAACGGGCTGCTGATGCGCCTGTCCACCCAAATAGACGCCGTTGTGCTGTATCCCTGCGTCAACGGGGGACTCAGCCTGCTGCTGGCGGCGGTTTCCTTCCTCTTTTTCCGGGAAAAACTCACCCCGCGCAAGGGTTCGGCCATTGCCGCCGGCCTGGTGGCTATCGTGCTGCTCAATCTGTAAGATAAAAACCGCATGCATCCGGCGAAAGCCATGCATGCGGTTTTTGCTGTTCTTTTATGCAAAAGAGGGATCGGCGATGACACCCGCCGCCATATACTCGGCCATCTCGACGGCCAGCCGTTGACAAAGCGGGGCGGTGGTGGTGAAAACAGCATATTGTCCCTCTAAAGTGCCCTGCGCGATGGTGGTGAGCAGCTGAATCTGGTGGGCTATCATGGCGTTCCATTCGGGCTGTTTCCAGAAGGGGTTGAGCTGGGGGGAGAAGCCGGGCGATTCGGCGGCCGTTTTCTTCCCACTGCCGATGAGTGCTTTCACGCAGGGCGGGCCGGCGCGCGGCGCTTCGTTCCACATAGATGACAAATAGGCGGTTGTGGACGTCGGCAAGTTCGATGAGCCGGTCGGCCGCCGGCAATGTGTAATATGTATGGATGAGCGCCTCACCGGCTCTGCTTTGGCTGAGCAGCTTTTGCTTGACGGCCTGCCGGTTTGGCGTGCCAAACAGCGCACTGTTGAGAAAGATCAGCTTCCAGAACAGGGTATCCGCCGCCAGGTCACCAAAGGCTTTGTATATGTCGAGGGCATCCGGTGCGCAGCCGTTTTCCATTTTCTTCATGGAAACACCTCCTTCTTCTTTTCAGCATATGCGTCCGGGCGGAGGAGGGTTCCCGCGGCGGATGACATAATCCCGGGCTTGTTCACATACACATAAGGCATAGCCTGTCTGAAATTTCTGCGCCGTCCGCCGCGGCGGCGAGGGAGCGTGACGTATGTGAAAGAGCCGGAAATCGGACAACAGGGACTGACACCCGCACAGGTGGAGCAGGCACGGGAAGCATACGGGTCAAACGAGCTGACCCATAAAAAGCGCAACAGCTTCCTGCGCCAGTTCATCAGCAACTTCGGCGATCCGATTATCAAGGTGCTGCTGGCCGCTCTGGCGGTCAATCTGATTTTCCTGTTTCATAACTTTGACTGGTACGAATCGGCGGGCATCGCCATCGCCATCTTTCTGGCCACCTTTGTGTCCACCCTGTCGGAATACGGGAGCGAGTCGGCCTTTGCCAAGCTGCAGGAGGACGCGGCCCGCCTGTCCTGCCGGGTGCGGCGCAGCGGCGGCGTGACGGTGGTGCCCGTCGGCGAGGTGGTGGTGGGCGATCTCGTGCTGCTGCAGGCGGGCGAACGTGTGCCGGCGGACGGCGTGCTGCTGTCGGGGCAGCTGAGCGTCGATCAATCCGCCCTCAACGGCGAAACCAAGGAGGCGGATAAGCGGCCGGGCGGGGAGAGTGACCCGCGGGACCTGCTGGCGGCCAACCGGCTGTTCCGGGGCAGCGTGGTGTGCGCGGGCGAGGGCGTGCTGCGCGTCGGGCAGGTGGGAGACAGCACCTTTTACGGCGGTCTGGCCCAGGAGATCCAGGAGGAGACGCGCGAAAGTCCGCTGAAGGTACGCCTGGCCGGCCTGGCCAAGACGATCAGCCGCCTCGGCTATGCGGCGGCGGTGGTCGTGGCGCTCGCCGACCTGTTTCACGCCTTTTACATGGACAGCGGAATGAACTGGGCCAACATGGCACATCTGTTTGCACAGCCGTCGGTGGTGTTCGGCCATGTGCTGCATGCGTTGACGCTGGCCATCACCGTGGTGGTCGTAGCGGTGCCCGAGGGGCTGCCCATGATGATCACGGTGGTGCTGTCCTCCAACATGCGGCGCATGCTCAAGGATCATGTGCTGGTGCGCAAGCTGGTGGGTATCGAAACGGCGGGCAGCCTCAACATCCTTTTCACCGACAAGACGGGGACCCTCACCCGCGGCCATCTGCAGGTCAGCCGCCTGCTCACGGGGGACGGGACGGAATACCGCAAGGCAGCGGATGTCAAACGGCACAAGGGTCTGTGGGACTGGGTGGAGCGCTCCTGCACGGTCAATTCGGAAAGCCTGGTGGCGGACGGCCGGGCGGTGGGCGGCAACGCCACCGACCGGGCCCTGCTCCACTATGTGCTGCCGCTGCCGTCCGGGGCCAAAGGGGGGCCGGCGGGCCGGCGGGTGGCCTTTGACAGCGCCCGTAAATTTTCCGCCGCGGAACTGCCGGAGCGGGGGGTATATCTGGTCAAGGGGGCACCTGAAAAGCTGCTGGATGCCTGCACCCGCTATGTGGACGAAGCGGGGGAGATTCGCCCGCTGAACAGCCGGCACCGGCTGAAAGCCCGCTGGGAGGAGATGACCCGGCAGGCCATGCGGGTGCTCGCCCTGGCGATTTCTGAAAACGCGGTGGACGATAGCGGCCGCTTTTCGCGGCTGATTCTCATCGGGCTGGTGGGCATCCGGGATGAGATCCGTCCCGAGGCGCGTTCCTCGGTGCAGCAGGTGCAGGGCGCGGGCGTGCAGGTGGTCATGATCACCGGCGACAACCGGGAAACCGCTGCCGCCATTGCCCGGGAAGCGGGCCTGCTGCGGGACACGGACGGGGAAAACGCCGTCATTACGGGCAGTGAGCTGGCCGCCCTAAGCGATTTCCAGGTGCGGGGCCGGCTGCCCGCGCTGCGGGTGGTGGCGCGGGCGCTTCCCACCGATAAAAGCCGTCTGGTGCGCATCGCGCAGGAGATGGGACTGGTGGCCGGCATGACGGGCGACGGCATCAACGATGCCCCCGCCCTGAAAAAAGCGGATGTGGGCTTTGCCATGGGCAGCGGCACCGAGGTGGCCAAGGAAGCGGGGGATATCGTCATTCTGGACGACAATATCGCCTCCATTGCCCGTGCCATTCTCTACGGCCGCACCATCTTCAAGAGTATCCGGAAATTTATCATTTTCCAGCTGACCATGAATCTGTGCGCGGTGGGGGTTTCCATCATCGGTCCTTTCATCGGCATCGACACGCCGGTGACGGTCATCCAGATGCTGTGGATCAATATCATCATGGATACGCTGGCGGGGCTGGCCTTTGCGGGCGAACCGCCGCTGCCCGAATACATGAACGAGCCGCCCAAAAAGCGGGATGAACCGGTGCTCAACCGCTATATGCTCAGCCAGATCCTCTGGATGGGGGCTTTTACGGTGACCCTGTGCGTGCTCTTCCTCAAGCTGCCCGTTTTCAAGACCTGGTTTCGTTATGCCAACGATCCGATCTATCTGATGACCGCCTTTTTCGCCCTCTTTATCTTTACCGGCATCTTCAACAGCTTCAATGCCCGCACGCCCCGCGCCAACTTGTTCGCCCATCTGCTGGGGAATCGCTCCTTTGTGATCATTATGGCGGCGGTGGCGGTGATCCAGCTGCTGCTCATCTATTTCGGCGGGACGCTGTTCCGCACCGCCGGCCTGCAGAGCTGGGAGCTGCGTCGGGTGATGGGCCTGGCCCTGCTGGTCATCCCAGCCGATTTGACACGTAAGCTGGTGCTGCGCGTGTTCAGCCGCAAAGGAACGCTCTGAATACAAAGGGGGGATCGCCCGTGGTGGTGGCTCTGACCATCGGCGAGGCACTGCCTCGCCGATGGTTCCGGCGGCAGCGCGCCGTGGTGGAAAGTCAGAAAATCCGCGTGGGGGAGGGCAGCTATACGCTGCTTACCGCCCGGCCGGACAGGCATGGACGCCTGGACTGGCAGACGATACGGCAGATGGCGGGCCGCGCGGCGGGGCGCATGCTGCTGCCTGTGGGGCTGCAGGTGCCGCCCGGGTATGGCATCGGGGCATTTGACGGGCAGCTGCTCGGGCAGGAAATGATGGCGATCACCGCCGTGTATCTGCTGCGCGTCATCCCGTCGGGCCGGCGCACGCCGGTTGCCATTTACGACCCGGAGGCCACCATGCCGCAGCTCGCCTGCGCGCTGCTGCCCTATACGTCGGAGGTACAGGTGGTGTCCGCCCGTCCCGCGCAGTATGCCGGGCAGGAGGAGCAGGCGATGCGGGAATACGGCGCCACTTTCCTGATCACCGGGGCGACGGCGCCGCTGCACCGGGCGACGCTGGTGCTGGCACCCGACGGGATGGGCGGCCTGCAGGCCAACACGCGGGGGTTTGTGCTTTCCGGCGTGCAGGAGACAGGACGCCATGTGGTGGGCGGCTATCTGCCCACCATTCCGGCCGAGTGGTTTGCCGCCCGGCCGGACGGCTGCGATCCCTGGCGATTTTTATGCGCCATGTATGAATGGGGCGGCCTGCGGGGCATACTAGCCAGGCCGCCGGCAGCGCTGTGGTCAAACGGCCGCTGGCTGCGTACGCGGGATGCCGTCTGTAAGCTGGCGGGACTTGACATTGGCATATCCGTTTAGTATAATACTTCTATTCTGGGTAAGAAGAATGGAGCGAGATAACGGAAATGGCGAAAGAAACGATCATGACCAGCGAAGGTCTCAAACGCCTGGAAGACGAGCTGGAAGAATTAAAAACAGTCAAGCGCAAGGAGATTGCGGAAAAAATTAAGGTCGCCCTTTCCTTCGGCGACCTGTCCGAAAACAGCGAATACGACGAGGCGAAAAACGATCAGGCCATTATTGAGGGCCGGATTGCGGAGATTGAAAACCAGCTGAAAAACGTCCGGATCCTGGACGAAAGCGAACTGAATACGGAAATGGTCCACGTGGGATCCCGTGTACGGGTGCGCGATGAGGACGACAAGACGGAGGAAACCTATAAGATTGTCGGTTCCACCGAATCGGATCCCATGCAGGGCAAGATTTCGGACGAATCTCCCGTGGGCAAGGCGCTCATCGGCAACGGCGTGGGTGACACGGTGGAGATCGAGATCCCGAACGGCGTGCTGCACTACACCATTTTGGAAATCTCCAAATAAGCGCGGGCGCGGCAGCCTTGGCTGCCCGCCCGTTTTCGTATCACCAAATTTTCCGGATACCCCAACAGAAAGGAATGGGCATCACCATGAGCGAATCCACCACGGTTCCCGCCGGAGCGGCGGAGGAATTGACCGAGCAGCAGCTGTCCGAGCTGCTGCAGATTCGGCGGGACAAGCTGGCCACGCTGCAGGAGGCCGGCCAGGATCCCTATGCCATCACCAAATTTGACGTCACGGCGAAAAACGCCGTCATCCGCGCACAGTTCGACGAGATGGAAAATAAGCCGGTTGCCATTGCCGGGCGGATGATGAGCCGCCGCATCATGGGCAAGGCGAGTTTCATGGATGTGCGCGATCATACCGACCGCATGCAGGTCTATGTCCGGCGGGACGACGTCGGCGAAGAACTGTACAGCGAATTCAAAAAATGGGATATCGGCGATATTGTCGGCGTGGAAGGCTTCGTCTTCCGCACGCAGAAGGGCGAAATTTCGGTTCACGCGCAGAAGGTGACCCTGCTGTCCAAGTCGCTGCTCCCGCTGCCCGAGAAGTTCCACGGGCTGAAGGATACCGACACCCGGTACCGGCAGCGGTATCTGGATCTCATCGTCAACCCCGAAGTCAAGGATACGTTCGTTAAGCGGTCTCACATCATTTCGGAGGTGCGCCGCTACCTCGACGGGCAGGATTTCCTTGAGGTGGAGACCCCTGTGCTGCACAACATGGCGGGCGGCGCGGCGGCCCGGCCGTTCGTTACCCACCACAACACGCTGGATATCGACATGTATCTGCGCATCGCGCTGGAGCTGCATCTCAAGCGGCTGATTGTGGGCGGATTCGACCGGGTGTATGAGATTGGCCGCGTATTCCGCAACGAGGGAATGGACACCCGGCATAACCCGGAATTTACCCTGCTCGAGCTGTATCAGGCGTACACCGATTACAACGGCATGATGGATTTGACCGAGGATCTCATCCGTACCGTGGCGAAAAAGGTGCTCGGCACGGCGCAGATATCCTATGGCGGGGTGGCCATCGATCTCGAAAAGCCGTTTGAACGGCTGAGCATGGCGGATGCGGTTAAAAAGTACGCCGGTGTGGATTTTGCCGCGGTACAGACGCTTGAGCAGGCGCAGGCGCTTGCCCGCGCGCATCACATCGAGTTCGAACCGCGGCATAAGACGGGCGATATCCTCAACCTGTTCTTTGAAACCTATGTGGAGGACAAGCTGATACAGCCCACCTTTATCATGAACCATCCGGTGGAGATTTCGCCGCTGGCCAAGCGCATGCCGGGCAATCCGGCCTACACCGAGCGGTTCGAGCTGTTCATCGTCGGCCGGGAGCACGCCAACGCCTTCTCCGAGCTCAACGATCCTATCGATCAGCGCGGACGGTTCGAAGCGCAGGCGGCGCTTAAGGCGGCTGGGGACGAAGAGGCGAACGACGTGGACGAGGATTTCCTCACCGCGCTGGAATACGGCATGCCGCCCACGGGAGGCCTTGGCATCGGCATTGATCGCCTGGTCATGCTGCTGACCGACAGCGCCTCCATCCGCGATGTGCTGCTCTTCCCCACAATGAAGCCTCTGGACAAATAAACCCAGTGTTTATGCGGGTTTGCAGCACATC
>CABSLQ010000067.1 GCA_902478605.1 uncultured Oscillospiraceae bacterium | reverse complement strand
GCCGTAAAACGTCCCACCGGGACGTTTTACGCCCCTCCTGCGCTCTTTGAAGGGAGAAATTTCGTCCTCTGCGGAGGACGACAGGGGCGATTCCTCTTGTGGTGCCCAAAACTGGCGGGCACAGCTATCGCTGCTGCCAGTTTTGACCACGGCGCCAGCCCCTGCTCGCTGTTTCCCGCACCGCGGGCGCTCGCAGGCGCTGCCCCTCGACCCCACCGCCTTTTGAAAAATGGCGGAATGCATTCGCGTGGTGCGAATGCGAAAACTTTTTGTGTATTATTTTTTTGCAAATGGACATTTCACTGGGTATGCAAATGGATGCGGTTCAGCGATCGTTTCTATTTTGGTCGGCAGGCGGCCGGCGGTTCTGCAGAGAGTCAAGCGAAACGCCCTGCGCACCGTCTGTACCCGGCCGGGGACGCCGATCGTCCGAGCTGTACAAATCCTCCATGAAGGGCTGAGACGGCGGGACGATGGTAATCGGCGGTTCGCTGCTGAAGATATCCTCCATGGTATTGGCAGTCGGGCTTGGAGCAGACGGCTCCGGCTGCGGGCCGTTCCCGTCGCCGTCACCGTCGCCGCCATCCTCTGGCGGCTTGCGCAGCACAAAGAAATAGAGGAGCAGAGCGGCGCCTACCAGCAGCACACCGGCAACAATGAACATGACAATAACCAGGGTGGGCGTTTTGCTTACCGACAAGGACGTGGCCTCGGTGAAGCCGAGGAGGGTGAAGGTGGAGAGAAAACGGGTATCAAAGCGGATGCAGCCGTCTTCAATCCGCACCTCGACCGGCGTGGCAATGCCGTTTTCGTCGGTGGTTGCCACGGCGATGAGCTTGACATCCTTCATGTCGTCCGGGATGGGAAGCTGCACCGTGTAGGCCGCATCGGGCACCGAAGTCATCAGCATTTCGGTATCGCCGGTCCGGAAGATCAAGCCCAGATCGAACGTTACGCGCCTAACGTTTTCGGCATGATAGCGGCTGAACCGGGACTGGTTGGCGATGGCGGTGCTGATGTGATCATCGGTCACCTCGATGGGGGAATACCGCGCCGAAAGCATGATAACGGTATCAGAATCCGATACCATCTCCGCGTAGTCCTCTTGATCGATCAGAAGCCGTGCCTTGCCTTCAAAGTCCTGCTGGCTGAGGCCGAAGGCATCCACAACGCCGGTATCAAAGGTGGTGTTCACCACTACCATGTTCTCTTCATAAGCGGTGGTGCCGGCTCCCGTAACAGTGGGATAGGTTCTCGCCGTGGTGGTGGTTTCTCCCTCTTTGCTGGTGGTGGACTTGCTTGTGGTCCGGCGGGTGGTCAGGGCGCTGGCCCTTGTCGTGGAAGAGGTCGTTGTGTCTGTCCCGGTCGAGGTGGTCGACTCCCCGCTGATTTCCAGCGAAGCGGAGGCCCCTTGATAGGTTACGCCATCCTCGGTGGTGATCGTTTCCGTCTCGGCACGGATTGTCATGCCCGCCGAAACCGAAGCGTTGAACGCAATGGTGCCGTCCTCCCCCGTTTCCTGGGCGGCATAGGAGGTACCGCCCACGGTCAGGGTCACCGGCACTTGCGGTACCGGCCGATCCCAGGCGTCGGTCACCGTGACGAGAATTGTCCTGCCCTCTACCGACAGCTGGACGGTGGTTTCGACGGTCCCTGTGCGCACCAGCGGTTCAACGGGCAGCGTGACGTCGTCCTTCTCCGAATTGGTGGAAGAGAATACATACGCCAGCGTGTGCGAGCCATGGGGCAGGTTCAGAATATTGGCCCGCACGCGGCCCATCCCCGCCTCAACCGGATGCCGTTCCCCATCCACAATTAGGGCCGTAATATCCCAGCCGTTCGCATAGTTATAATTCCAGTTCATGGTGAATTCGCCGGTGTCGCCATCGAAGCGGCGGCTGCTTTCCCGGAAGGTAAAGCCGAGCTGATCTTCCGGGGATACGTCGCGGGTATACTGCTCGCTCGCCGCACGGTATCCCAGCTCCGCTTCGGAAGAAACCACAATTTCCGTATCCGCTGCCTGGAGGGCGTAATCAAAGGTGACCCGCTTGCTGTCCCCCACCTGCTGGGTTTCCACCTCCCGGCCGTCCACCGTCAAATACAGGGTGATGCCGGTGGGGACGTTGCCGTCCTCATCCTCCACCATGACTTCCAGATAGCCGAAATCGGTTTCGGATATCTGTATGGTGATGCGCTTTTGCGTGGTCGGCTCGGTCGTATCGGTTGCGGAGCTGCCTGTTTCGGTGGATTCGGAAGAAGACGGGTCCCCTGTAGCGTCAGTAGGATCCTCTTGCGCGAGAATTGCCATTGGAAGGATACTCAGACAGAACACGATACTGAGCAGCCATGCGCCAAATCGTTTCATATGGTTTGCCGTTCCTTTCCCTATATCCTGTAAAATCAGAATTCGCACATAAAGCTCGTAGAATATAAGAATACCATATTTTCAGCCGAAAGGCAATGCCAGGCGCTTACTTTCTGCGCGGCGCGCTCTTTTCGCCCAGCGTCAGAAAGCGGACACCCGGTATACGGGAAAAAATCCAGGAGGCCGCCAGCGACAGCAGCAGCACCGCGGCGCAAAGCAGCAGCATGCCGCCCACCTGGGCGCCCGCCCCCGGTGCGCGGAGAAGCGGCGCAAACACCGGGTTCAGCAGACGAAGAAACACCTCATGCACGAGGTACACCCCAAAGGACAGCCCTGACAGCCGCCGCAGCCAGGCCCCGGAGCCCGCCGTTCGCCGCCGGAAAAGGCAGAACACGCCGGCGGCCGCCAATACCACATTGGGCATAAAATACTGATAAAACACGCCGTTGAGTTCCCCGGCCCGCCAGGTCATCAGCCAGGTCCCGGCCGCGGTGATACCGACGCCCAGGATCACCGCCGCGACGCACAGCTTTTGACTCGGCAGGCGTTCCTGCGTGGACAGCAGCCAGCCGAGCAGTACATAACCGAGATAGCCGCCGAGCATGTCAAGGTTCGCATAGTCGGACAGCTCCAGCGCCGGAATCAGGCCGGCCGCCGCCCGCCAAAAGCAGCTGAACAGCAGCCACAGCACGATGCCATACCACAATATACGGCGCGGCGCATGGCGTACCAGCAGCTGCAGAAAGGGCAGCAGCAGATAGATCGCGATGAGGGCATACAGATACCACAAGTGGATTTCCGCGGGCTTGCCCACGATGCCGAGCACCGCCCCCTTCCAATCATAATCCGGTACCGTTGCGGCCTGTAAAACCAGATACGCCACCGTCCAGAACAGGAGGGGCACCGCCACGCGCGGGATGCGCTTGCGGAAAACCACGGAGGGCGCGCTTGGCTTCCCGAGAAGCAGCCCCCCCGTGATCATCAGGTACACCGGCACCGCAAACCGGCCGAGCGAATCGAGCAGATTGGCCGCATGCCATCCGATGCCCAGCGCCTGCCCTTCAGCGGCCAGGTCGGTGGCCGCCTGCGCGCATACATGGATCAGAATCACGCCGATCATGGCCGCCACGCGCAGCGCATCGTAATAGCCGATCCGTTCACCGGCGGCGGGTGTCCTTTTTTCTGTCGTCATGTGTTGTCCTCCTGTGTCTGCTGCACGGCAAGGCCGCGGCCGTCGCACCGCGCCGTGACCGTACCGTCAACTGTTTGATACACCCGGGCCCCTGTCTGCTTGAGCAGGGCCAGCACCTCTTCGTCCGCCGGCTCCTCCTGCGAGCAGGTGATAACGGCGTAAGCCGGCGAAACCGCGGCAAAAAAGAGCGCGCTGTTCTTCTCCTTGCCGCCGTGATGGGGCACCTTAAGGAAATCAAATTGCTGGGGCGTTTCATCCAGGTATTCCTGCAGGCGTTCCCGCTCGGCATCGCCCGCGAACAGAAACCGGCGCGTTCCGTATTGCAGTTCGGTCATGAGCGAATAGTCGTTGGACTGCTCATACGTGTCCTGCCGGCCCGGTATCACACGGATTTCCGCTTTGCCGAGCGAAAGCTCCGTCGTTTGGGACAGCCGTTCCGGCGTCCGTTCCGCCTGGGCAAGCGCCGCATAGTAGGCGGCGGATTCGTCGCTGTCCTTATCGTAGTTCGCCTGCAGCACCCGCTCCACCGGCATCGCTTCGAGAAGGGCGGCCGCCCCGCCGATGTGATCCTTATCCATGTGCGTGAGAATCAGCAGGTCCACCTTTTCGATTCCCTGCCTGTCCAAAAACGAAAGCATGGTATCGGCGCTCTCTTCGGTGCCGGTGTCAACGATCAGCGTACCGCCGGCCATTTCCTGCACCACGATGCAGTCTGCTTTTCCCACATCCAGCACCGTCACGGTCAGGCCTTCGCCCACCTCCGTCTGACAGCCGCTCAAGGCAACCAGGCAGAGCAGTGTGACCAAAGCCGCCGCCATCCGGCGTCGCATACGGCATTTCCTCCTCTTCCACCCATATAGTGTCGTATTCTCATCAAATAGTAGCATATCCCGCAAAAAAAGAAAACCCAGCAGTAAAAAAAGCAGACGAAAAATTTTTCGTCTGCTCGGGTTCCTATGGCTTGTGCCTGCCGGGATACGGGGTATAGACGTCCGCCCTGCCAAACCGATAGTCCACCGATGTTTGATAAAAATCCGCCGGACGGATCCGAATCTGCGCCGGGATGTCGTTTTCACCCGTCTCCCATTGGGAATAGCCGGCCTGTGACATGCCCAGCATGTCCCCCACCTGTTTTTGTGTCAATTCCCGGTCTTCCCGTAAGTCGCGGATGCGCCGTCACCTCCGGGCTATACAGGGTAGTATATCGTAACCTGTTTCAGATTACAAGGCCATGCCAAGCGCATTCCGAAAAGCAAAAGAAGGGGCAGCCGCCAAATAAAGGCGGATGCCCCTTTGTTTTTACAGCTTACGCAAAATACTGCACGCCGCTGCGGAACAGCTTCTGGTCCTTTTCGCCCGGCACATTGCGGTAGACTTCCTCGCCGCTGCGTTCGCTGTGCCCCATTTTGCCCAGCACGCGGCCGTCGGGGGAGGTGATGCCTTCCACCGCGCAGACGGAACCGTTGGGATTCCACAGAATATCGCCCGAGGGGTTACCGTCCGGATCGACGTACTGGGTCGCCACCTGGCCGTTGGCGATGAGTTCTTTCATCGTGGCTTCGTTGGCATAGAACCGCCCTTCACCGTGGGACACGGGGACGCAGTGGATTTCACCCGCCGCGCAGCCCGCAAGCCACGGCGACTTGATGGAGGCGACACGGGTATAGACCATGCGGCTGACGTGCCGGCCAAGCGTGTTGAAGGTGAGGGTCGGGTCGGTATCGGAAATGGCCTGAATCCGGCCGTAGGGCACCAGTCCGAGCTTAATCAGCGCCTGGAAGCCGTTGCAGATGCCGAGCATCAGGCCGTCCCGCTGTTCCAGCAGATCGGCAATCGCGTCGGCCAGGCGGGGGTTGCGGAAGGTGGTGGCGAGGAACTTGCCCGACCCGTCCGGCTCGTCGCCGCCCGAGAACCCGCCGGGCAGCATGACAATCTGTGCGCGGCGAATGGCCGCTTCCATGCGCTGGATGGTCTCTTCAATGCCCGCCGGCGTCAGGTTTTTCACCACAAGCACTTCGGGCTCGCCGCCCGCCCGTTCAAAGGCACGGGCCGTATCGTATTCGGTGTTGGTACCGGGGAAAACCGGGATAAACACGCGGGGCCGCGCCGCCCGCGTTGCGGGGGCCATCCCGCTGCGCAGCGTGTACAGCGGCACGTCCGGGGTCATCTTGGGCTTCTCCGCCGGCCGGTTGGGGAAGACCGCTTCGAGCGGCTCCATCCAGTCGGCGATCAGTTCCTCGAGGTCGAGCTCCTCTCCTTCGAGAACGATGGCCGATTCCTCGATGGTGGTACCGATCAGCCGGTAATCCAAGCCCTCGAGGCACATATCCCCTTCCTTGAGCTCCACCACCAGCGAGCCGGCCAGCGGGGCGAACAGGGCGGTGCGATCGATGCTGCGGTTAAAGGCAAAGCCCACCTTGTTGCCGAAGCACATGCGGGCGACCGCCGCGGCCATGCCGCCCTCGCGCACCACCGACGCGGCGGTGATCACGCCGAACTGCACCAGCTTGGCCACCTCATCGAACAGCACCCGGACACGGGGCCAGTCGGGCAGGTGGGTGCTGCCGTCCACCGGCAGGGGCAGGAAGGCCACCAGCGAGCCCGCCTTGCGGAAGGCGGCGGAACCGGTGTGGGAGGCTTTGGTCATGCTCAGGGCAAAGCTCACGAGGGTGGGCGGCACGTCCAGCTCATTGAAGCTGCCCGACATGGAGTCCTTGCCGCCGATGGAAGGAACGCCCAGTTCCTTCTGCGCGAGGAAGGCGCCGAGCAGGGCGGCGGCGGGCTTGCCCCACCGCTCCGGCACATCGCGGAGGCGCTCGAAATATTCCTGGAAGGTCAGGCGGGCGGCAAGCGGGTCGGCCCCCATGGCCGCGAGCTTCGCGAGCGACAGCACCACCGCATAAGCCGCACCGTGGAAGGGGCTCCACCGGGAGATGCCCGGAATACCGCCGAAGGTCATGGCGGTCGCATCGTCCGTTTCGCCGTGCAGGACGGGCAGCTTGGCCACCATGCCTTCCTCCGGGGTCATCTGGTATTGGCCGGCAAAGGGCATGTTGACCGTGGCGGCGCCGATGCTCGCATCGAACCGCTCCACCAGTCCCTTCTGGCAGGCGACCTCCAGGCGCTTCAGGTTTTCACGGAACGCTTCGGCCAGCGGAATGACCGCCAGCCCGGCGGGAATCGCCGTACGGTAATCGGCGGCCGGATCGGGCGCCGTTATGCGCGCCGCCGCCGTCTGGGTTACGCCGTTGGTGTCAAGGAAGGAGCGGCTGATATCCACCACGACGTCCCCGCGCCACTCCATATGCAGGCGGGGCTCCGCCGTGACAACGGCCACCGCCGTCGCTTCGAGATTTTCCTCGCCGGCCGCCGCGATGAAGGCGTCCACATCGCCGGGGGCCAGCACGACGGCCATGCGTTCCTGCGACTCGGAAATCGCCAGCTCGGTGCCGTCAAGGCCGTCGTATTTTTTCGGTACCTTATCCAAATCGATGCGCAGCCCGGGGGCCAGCTCCCCGATGGCAACGCACACGCCGCCCGCGCCGAAATCGTTGCAGCGCTTGATGAGCCGGCTGACCGCCGGATCGCGGAACAGACGCTGGATCTTGCGCTCGGTGGGCGGGTTGCCCTTCTGAACCTCCGCGCCGCAGGTGTCGATCGATTCCGACGTGTGCGCTTTGGAGGAGCCGGTCGCTCCGCCGCATCCGTCGCGGCCGGTGCGGCCGCCGAGCAGCACGATGATATCGCCCGGCGCGGGCACGCCGCGCACCACGTTCTCCTTGGGCGAGGCGCCCACCACCGCGCCGATTTCCATGCGCTTGGCGACATAGCCGGGGTCGTACAGCTCCTGCACCTGCCCGGTCGCCAGGCCGATCTGGTTGCCGTAGGAGGAATAGCCGGCGGCCGCGCCCGTGGTGATTTTACGGGTGGGCAGCTTCCCCTCCAGCGTGTCGGCCAGGCTCAGGCGGGGGTCGCCGCTGCCCGTGACGCGCATGGCCTGATAGACGTACGCGCGGCCGGAAAGCGGATCGCGGATCGCCCCGCCCAGGCAGGTTGCCGCGCCGCCGAAGGGCTCGATTTCGGTGGGGTGGTTGTGCGTTTCGTTCTTAAACTGCACCAGCCATCTTTCTTCTTTTCCGTCGATGGTGACAGGCACCTCGATGGAACAGGCATTGATCTCATCCGATTCATCCAGATCGGGGATTTTGCCCTGCTTTTTGAGCAGGCGCATGCCCATGGTCGCTATATCCATCAGACAGACGTTCTTTTGGCCCAGGCGCTCGCCGTAAACCTCCTCGCGGGCGGCATAATAGGCGGCCAGTGCCTCCTCAATGGCGGCGGACAAATCGCCCTGCTCCACCTCGATTTTGTCGAGGCGGGTCAGGAAGGTGGTATGCCGGCAATGGTCCGACCAGTAGGTGTCGATGACCTTGAGCTCGGTGATGGTGGGGTCACGCTTTTCCTCATCGCGGAAATAGTCGCGGCAGAAGCGCAGATCGGCCGCCGACATGGCGAAGCCCATCTCCTTCCAATAGGCTTCGATCGCCTCTTCGCTCATGGAGATGAACCCGGTCACGCGGGCCACATTTTCCGGTACGGCGGCGGTCAGATCGAGCGTTTCGGGCTTGTCCAGCGAAGCGATGCGGGATTCCACCGGGTTGATAAGATAAGCCTGCACCCGGGCGAATTCCTCGTCGGTCAGCGTGCCTTCGAGGCAGATGACCCGGGCGGTCAGCACACGGGGACGCTCTCCGCCGGTGAGCAGCTGCACGCACTGGGCGGCAGAATCGGCCCGCTGGTCGTACTGGCCGGGCAGATATTCCATCGCGAACACGCGCGCATTCGGGCCGGGCGTAAACTGCTCGTCGTAGACGTCGTCCGCGTTGGGCTCGGAAAACACGATGCCGCGGGCCTGCTCGAACTCCTCCGGCGTAATGCCCTCCACGTCATAGCGGTTAAGCAGACGCAGCGAATGAATCTGCGTCATGCCGAGATTATCCCGCAAATCGGCAAGCATGTGCCGGGCCTCGACGTCGAAGCCCTCCCGCTTTTCCACAAACACCCGGATTACATTCGCCATTGTCTTAACCATTCCTTTCCACGGGAATGGTGCCGTGTGCCGGCACCGAATTCACCGCCTAAACGCTAGGATTCCCTATGGCATCCAACATATGCCTCTATTCTAGCATAAATCGGCGGTAAGTGGAATAGATAAAAGTTTGAAAAAGGAGAAATTCCCCCCGGCGGTTTTGTGCTTTTCCATGCGGCAGAAAAGATTTGCACAAACGGTAAAAACCCAGTATAATAAAATGGATGAAATGTCTCCTCTTCATCTATCAAGAAAGGCAGCGTACACCATGCACGATTTTCTCAAACGCACCTGGGCGGAGATTCACCTCGACCGCCTGCGGGATAATTTTCACAGCATTCGCGCTTCGCTTTCCCCCGGCTGCCGCGTCATGGCGGTGGTCAAGGCGGACGGCTACGGCCACGGGGCGGTGAACACGGCCATGACGCTGCGCGACGCAGGCGCCTCTTGGTTCGGCGTCTCCAATCTGGAGGAGGCGGTGCAGCTGCGCCGCGCCGGCATTGAAGAGCCGATTCTGGTGCTTTCCTATACCCCGCCGGAAGAGGCGGGCCGTCTGGCGGAATTCCGCGTCACACAAACGGTGTTGACCCGTCCCTATGCCGAGGAGCTGAACCGGGCGGCCCAGGCGGCGGGGGTGCGGGTGCGCACGCATCTGAAGGTGGATACCGGCATGTCCCGCGTCGGCTTTCTGTATCAGGAGGAGAACCCGGCCGTGCTGGCGGATATGGCGGCCTCCTGCCGCCTGCCGGCACTCGATATGGAAGGAATTTTTACCCATTTTGCCTCGGCGGACGAACAGGAGGACGGCGGCTTTACCCGGCGGCAGTTCACGCTGTTTACGCACGCCATCGATCAGCTGGAACGGGCGGGCATCCATTTTGCCCTGCGCCACTGCTGCAACAGCGCGGCCACCCTGCGGTTTCCCGACATGCACCTCGATATGGTGCGTCCCGGCATCATCCTGTACGGACTGGCCCCTGACGGCTGGATGCGGGACAGGCTGCCTCTGCGGCCTGTTATGGAGCTGAAGACCACCGTTTCCATGGTCAAGGAGCTGGGCCCCGGCACGCCGGTCAGCTACGGCCGGATTTACACAACCGAGCAGCCGTGTGCCGTCGCCACGGTGCCCATCGGCTATGCCGACGGATATCCCCGGGTGATGTCCAACCGCGCCGACATGCTTGTCGGCGGCCGGCGGGTGCGGGTCGTGGGGCGGGTGTGCATGGATCAATGCATGCTGGATGTGACCGGCCTGGATGTCCGGGAGAGCATGGTGGTCACCGTTTTCGGCGAGGACAACGGCGCCGTGCTGCCCGTGGAGGAGCTGGCCGCGCATATGGGGACCATTTCCTATGAAGTGGTATGTCAAATAAGCAAGCGGGTACCCCGTCTCTTCGTGGACGGCGGCCGCACAGTGGGGCAGCTCAATTATATCGCCCCCTGAACAGGAAAGGAAAAAGGCCTATGAACGATTACGTGGCCACCGAACTGCGCCGGGTCATCGACGTGCAGGCCATTGTCACGGTGCATTATTTTGAATATGCCAAGGATTATGTGTTCGAGGGCGAGCGCCACGATTTTTGGGAGCTGCTCTATGTGGACAAGGGCGAGGTCGAGGTGATGGCGGACGATGTGGGATATCGTCTGCGCCAGGGAGAGATGATCTTCCACAAGCCGGGGGAATTCCACAACGTGTTCGCCAACGGTGTGGTCGCCCCCAATCTGGTGGTCGTGGCGTTTGTGTGCCTGTCACCGGCCATGTCCTATTTTGAGGGCAAAATCCTGCGCGCAGGCGAGGATGAGCGGGAGCTGCTTGCCCGGCTCGTCAATGAAGCGCGCGACGCCTTCTCCTCCCCGCTGGACGATCCGGCCACGCCCCAGATGGAGCGCGCCGTTTCCAGCGCGTTCGGCAGCGAGCAGATGATCGGCATGCTGCTCGAGCAGATGCTGATCCGCCTCGTGCGGCGCGGCGCGGAACCGGCGCAGGAGGTAAAAGTTTCCTCTTCGGTCAAGAAACGCTCGGACAAGGATCTGGTCGCGCGGGTCATCGCCTATATGGAAGAAAATGTGACGGGCAATCTGACCTTTTCGGCGGTATGCCGCTTCTCTGCCCAGAGCGCGACCAATCTCAAAACCATTTTCAAGGCGGTCACCGGCCGCGGCGTAATGGAATATTACCGCGGGCTCAAAATTGACCGGGCGAAAACCATGCTGCGCGAAGGCCACGGCAACATTACCCAGGTGGCGGACGAGCTGGGGTATGCGTCGGTGCATTATTTCTCGCGGTATTTCAAGCAGGCAACCGGCATGACCCCCAGCGAATACACCCTGTCCATTCAGTCCAAATAAACCGCATAACAAAACGGGCGCAGGCAACATGGCTGCGTCCGTTTTTTGTATGCATATCCGTATATAGGATGAGGGCTTCCATGGGCCGCATGAAAAGGCGGAACACCGCCGCAGCCGTGTCCGCCAAGCTTCCGTATCGCCGCGCCAATGTCCTCGTATCTGTGCTTCCTCGCGTTCCTCTCTTCGGTCTCTCCTTTTTATTTCCCCCTTTCTAGAACAAAAAGCCCGGCAAAAGCCGGGCTTTTTCACAAATCATAACCACCGGCCGTGCCGGTGGTATGCACTGCCCCCTTAGGGCATAATGCCGGCCGGGCCTATAGGCCCGACGAAAGATTTGCCAACCGCAACACTTTCACCGGCTGCCCCTATTGTGCTGCCATCATTCAAAAAGCCTTGAATTTCGGGATTTGTTTGACAAATATTTTTATTGCCATTCGTCATATCCAGCTTGCCCGCAAAAATACGCTTTCCGTCCACGACAGCGCATACGCCCTGTCCAAGCCGCATTTCAAAATCAGTTGCTGTTGGGATAGGTGCATTCGCATTCTGCTTATAGCAGCTGACAATTGCTTTGCCAAGCGGATGCTCCGAGAATTGCTCTGCAGCGGCGGCAAGAGCATAAATATCCTGTTCCGTATAGCTTTCCGAAAGGGATTTTACAGCGATTACCTTTGGCTTTCCGTTGGTCAACGTTCCCGTCTTGTCAAAGGTTACTCTCGAAACCTTTGATAATCTTTCCAAAGCGGCTCCCTCACGCACAAGGAAACTGTGCTTTGTGGCATTGCCAATCGCCGCCATGATTGCAGTAGGCGTCGCAAGTACCAAAGCGCAGGGGCAGAACACAACAAGAATGGTAACCGCACGGATAATTTCTGCCGTTACTGCCCAAGTAAGGGCGGCAGCGGTCAGGGCGATCACAACAATCCAGGTTGCCCATCGGTCAGCCATACCGACAATCTTTGCTTTTTCCGCATCTGCCGACTGAACAAGGCTGATCATCCGCTGAATAGAACTGTCCTCGCCAACCTTTGTGGCTTTCATTTCAAAAGCCCCGAATCGGTTTACTGTTCCGCTTGACACATCATCTCCAACCGTTTTATCGACAGGAATAGGCTCCCCCGTCATAACCGCCTGGTCAATCGAAGTTTGCCCCGAAGTAATAATACCATCAACGGCAATTCCTTCACCCGGTAAAACACGGAGAATATCTCCGACTTTTACTTCGCTTGCGGGAATAACCGATTCTACGCCGCCATGTACGACCCGTGCTGTCTGAGGCGTCAGTTTTACTAATTTTTCAATGCCAGCTCTGGCTTTTGCTACGGTTAAATCTTCAAGCAGAGCGCCGATCTGCATGATAAAAGCAACTTCGCCCGCTGCAAAATCTTCGCCTATGCAGACAGAAGCAATCAGCGCAAGGGATACCAGCACATCCGCCTTGATATCAAAGGCTGTAACAAGCCCGATGATTGCCTCCAAAATAATCGGCACACCGCATAAAATAATTGCCACCCAGGCGATGTCAAAAGGCAAAAAATCAAGTATGCCTGTCAGACTGCAAATAAGAGCAATGCCTGAGATAACAAGGAATGTAATATCTTTCTTAGTTCCTCCGATTTCAAGCAAATGCTCCAATTTCTCCATCAACGCTTTCATGGAAGCCCTCCGTTCCATACCTTATGGGGTATGGGTATATAATACCATAGGGGGTATAGGTTTGTCAAGCGGACAAAAGAAAAAAGCAGTCTTTTTCAACTGCTTTTCGTAAAAATTCCGTTAACCCATATTAGCAAAACGCTCTACCGCTTTTGTAAATTCCTCAATCGTTTTGTCTGCGTCCCCATGTTCTATCCCGTCCTTGACGCAGTGCTTAATGTGCCCCTCAAGCACCACCTGCCCGCACTTGTGCAATGCAGATTTAGCGGCATTTAACTGTGAAAGGACATCTTCACACGGGATATCTTCATCGATCATTCTGTCGATTGCCTGTACTTGTCCGATTATTTTTTTCAATCTGCGGTGCAGATTATCAGCATCCATACATTGTTTCATCGTAACGCTCCTATACTCTTGGGGGTATATGTATATTATACTGGTTTTTATGCCAAAGTCAAGTCTTTGCGTTTGAGCAAGGAAAGGGAACGATATTTTTAATACCGTTCCCCAACTGCTCTTATGAAAATATCAGTTCTGTATTAACAATTTCCCTTGCTCTTGCTTGGATATTGCTCATCTTTTTTATCCATTTGATTATCTGGCTTTAGCCACTCGGTCACGCCCTCACAATCCGCCATTTACTTTACTACCAAAGAAACATACCTTTCGCCTGTTTAGCAATAGCTGCAAGATAACTCTTACAGTGTAGAATTGTCAGGTATGTCGGATAATTCTACGAAGGTCTAACCAGTCTGAGGCCCTTCCGCTTCTTATCAATCTATCGGACTATCCTTATCATCTTTTCCCAATGTTTTTCAGGATCACCAGGGTCATTGACCACCACGAATTTTCCACCCGGTTCAATCGTTCTCTTAACTTCCGCAAAGCATTTCTCCAAAGCTTCCCAGAAATACACGGTTTCAAAAGCTATGGCAAGTTTTATGGAGTTATCCTCTAACGGAAGGTTGTCCGCGCTCCCAAGAAGCACCTCACATCTTTTGCCGATATTCTTTTTATTCGTCTTTTTTGACTTCTCAACGCTAGTGCTGGAAATATCGATCCCGTAAACAAAACCGTCCTTGGAGCGCTCTAATAATCTTCGGATATTAAATCCGCCGCCGCAGCCGATATCAACCAGCTTTCCGTCATCCGGGACATCGAATTGTGTAAATGCCCATTTGGCCATTGGACTGTGCCCCATATTCATGCCGGAAAGCATGAGTCTTCCTATAAAGCCCTGTGGATTGCCGAAATTGTCTCTGAACGCCATTTTATTGCTCCTTCTTCATCAGATTTGTAATACCGGTTTCATATACTCTGCCAATCATCTCCATGCAGTTGATGATGGTCTCTTTATCCCTGTCCGATGTAACGAGTCGGAATAATGTTGCGATGTACTCTTCCATCAGGATGGCGAGAGTTTCTTCTTTGATTCCCTCAATATCATCTTCTTTGGATTTCTTTGCCGCATTTTCGATATTTGCGGTATTTCTTGAAGCGATGGTTTCAACAAACGCTTCATACTTAGTTCCCCTGGAACCGGTTACAATGAGCTTCACTGCATCACGGTCTGATAACAGGATTTCAACGATTTCAGGGATATGATGATAGTAAGCGCTGCCCATTCGTTTCAGTCTGTCTTTGTCAGGGATCTCATTCATTTCTTCCCTTATCTCATTCAGCTTCTTTATCAGTCTCTCTGCGACAGGATCGGTTATTGCATAAAAAAGAGCTTCTTTCGAATCAAAATAGCCGTAAAGGGCGCCGGAGGTAAATCCCGCATCCTTGGCTATTTTTCTCAGTGGAGCTGCCTGAAAGCCATATTCCAGGAAATATTTCCTTGCGCTGTTAAGGATCCTATCTCTTGTTGCGATATCACCAAGCTCCGATTGTTTTCTTCTTGCCATATTCACCTCAAGTAATGCCGTCGTCGTTAATATAACTAAGTTATATTATAGTGGTGACAACGGTCCATGTCAATAGATTTTCAAACAGCCCTCAGAGGCTCTGTCAATAGTCTAGAAAGTTTTCACGGAACAATTTTTTCTATTTTCAATTTTTTGTTTGACAAAGAAGCAAAAGGGCATTATAATTAAAACAGTGTTATGAAACACTGTTACGAATAT
>CABSLQ010000066.1 GCA_902478605.1 uncultured Oscillospiraceae bacterium | reverse complement strand
CACCGGAGGCAATGTCCGCAATCAGAACGGAGAGCTTGTTGTATTCCTCCTGTTCAGCTGCCGTGATGGTGCCATCTATCAGCTTTTTCCGTAATTCGGACTGCCGCGCTGTCAGGTCGGACAGCTCGTCATTCATGTCGCCCTTCAGCTTTTCCAGGTCGGATAACATCAGGCCGACGTTCAACCCGGAAACCTCTGCTGCCGCCTCCAAATGTTTGCCATAGGAATCGATCAACACCTGGAATTCCGTGTCCAGATTTTCCTTGGCCACATCGTACAAATCTTGATAGGCCTGCTCCATTTTGGCGGCTTGTTCCTCAGTAAGCTTACCTCCGCCCTCCAGAATGGCCTCGTAGGTGCCGATCTCCTGCTGCAGCTCCTGCGTTTTAGTGCGGTTGTTTTCCAGCGTTTGGCTGTATCCCAGCACTTTATCGTTAGCAATGTCCACCTCTTCCCAGGCGCGTTTAAAGCTGTCGGCAATCTCGCCGATCCCGGTGCCTACGCCGTCATAG
This sequence comes from uncultured Oscillospiraceae bacterium, assembly GCA_902478605.1. GTDB lineage: Bacteria > Bacillota > Clostridia > Oscillospirales > Acutalibacteraceae > UMGS856. The sequence continues at coordinate 14,306 of CABSLQ010000066.1, read as the reverse complement.
AAGGATTCATCAAGCGCCTCTTCCACCATCCTCTGCTGCGCGTCGCAGTACCCCACTAGCGCGCCGGCGGCGAGGCCAATCGCTTCGATGAGCAGGCCCCACGGCCCGAGGAAGGTATACAGCGCCGCACCGGTGATGCCCGCCGTGATGGCCACGTTGGCGATCGCTTCGTCCGCCTCGATCTCGCCTTCCACAAAATCGCTCACGGCGTTCTTGGTGGTGACAAAAGCCGCCGCGAACCCGCCGGCCCCCACCATCGCCTTGGCCGTCGTGGACAGGTTGCTGCGGAATTCCTTCATCCCCTTGCTGATAGAGGGCAGCAGCTTGCCCGTCGCTTCAAAATTCGTGTTCATGGTAAGCAGGCCTTCGCGGATGGCCTTGGAAATGCTGGTAACCACATTGAGCGATTTGAACTTTTTCACCGCGCCGGCTACCCACTTCATGGAGAAGGCAGCGGCAAACGCCGTGCCGACGCCCTTGAGCAGCGGGGAAAAATCGTGCAGTGCGTCGCGCAGGTCGCCGAAAAAGTCCCGCATCTGCTCGGCGATCTTCTGGAGGTTGGGGGACAGCGTGACGTCCTTCCCGATTTCGCCCGCGAGTACGGGCGTATTCCCCGCCGGGGAGGAGGAACCGGAAGAGGCGGCGCCCGTTTCCGATCCGGTGTCCTGCTGCACGATATTCAGCTCGTCTATGCTGGACACGGCGCCCTTGGCCGCCTTGGCCGTCTTGGCAATCTGGGTCGCCAGCTTTTGCTCCTCTTTCGCCGCCTTGGCCGCGGAGGAAGCCGTCTTTTCCTGCTCCACGCCGAACAGCACGGCCACAAACTGCGCCGCCGTGTTCGCCGCGGCCGTCAGGCTGGACAACAGGGCGTTGATACCGGGCAGGGCCGATTGCACCAGCGTCATGCCCAGGTTGCCGATTGCCACCTTCAGCTCGTTGAACTGGAAGGCCGTTTTGGCGATCTGGCCGCTGTAGCTCTCCGACGCTTTGGCCGCGTCGCCCGTCTGGAACCGCGTTTCGGTCAGGATACCGTTGACCTCGGCCTGTATCTTCTGCTCCTGCGTCAGATTGTTCGCCGTGGTGCCGATGGACTTCGCGTATTCGTCCCACATCTTGGCGACGTTCTTGGTCACGCCCGCATTGTCTACCAGAATGCTGTTCTCGTTTCGGAGGCCTTCCGTGGCGCTCTGGACGGCCTCGCCGAGCGAAAGGCTCGCCTGCCGGCCAAACGCCGCGCTGTCCTTGAGAGCGTTCATGACCTGCTGAATCTGCCCGTCATCGTACCCGCGCGCCGCCAGGTTTCTATAGGCCGTCGCGGCATTGGTGAGCGGCACCAGACCGTCCGAAATGTAGGACTGGATGAACGCCTGCGCCTGCTCAAAGCTGCGCCCCTGCCCTTCGACGATGCTTTGCAGCCCCATCATGGCATTCTGCAGCGATTCCGCCGACTGTATCGCGTCCTGGAACCCGAAGGCCGCCCCCATGGTCACCGCCAGCTTGGACAGCGAGTTCTTGAGTCCGGCCATGCCGCTCTCCAGCGCCTTGCGCCCGGAGGTAAACCCCTTGTTGTCGATTTCCGTGCTTATCCGTATGCTGCCGTCATAAGCCATGCTGTCACCCCTTTTTGGGCATAAGAAAAGCACCCATCCTTTGATGAGTGCTTGTGTGTGGTATTCGGTTACTGCAAAGACACATTTACAAATTTTGCGTTGTATGACCTGTTTGAATAATCGTCCGATTCAAAGTCGATCACGTGGAGTTCCCCGCTGATTTTTTTCGGCTCAAGCGGTACGGATTCCTCCGTCTTTAAATAAATACGGCCGGTGCTCTGAGGCGCTACCTCGTCGCTCATGATCCATTTTGACGATGAGAGAGATATACCGTCTAACGCCATTGATTCCGCCTGAAAGGTCAAAGTCTGATTCGTTTTGTTTTCGACAGAGAAAACGATAACGTAATCTCCATACCAGGATTCCCTCGTCACATCTTCAAACCGGATCGTCACCTTATTGTCTTTATACAAGACCGTACCTGATTTCGCTGTGGGCTTTGGGGCCGTTGTAGTTGCCCTGGAAGTGGTCGTAGTAAAGGTGGTTCCCTGAGGAACAGCTGGCATCTGCGAGGGCGGAAGAACTGGCGCCGAACTGCTGGCATCGCTTTTCCCCCTCGGGGATATCCACTGCGCAAGTACAACAAGGATAATGGATAAGCAAGCAATTACCACCAAAATGTTGAAAGCAATAATAAAAGTATGGAGAAGCGAGCGTTTTTGGCCAGGACCGGAAGACGGCTCTTCTGCGCTATCCGCCGAAGGGGGTTCCGCTTTTTCCGCCTGGTAAACTTCCTCCCGTTCCTCTTCCGGCGCTTGCTCCGCCCCGCAAAAGGAGCAATACACGCTTCCGTCGACGATCTCTTTCCCGCACTTCCTGCAAAACATGGCCGCACCCTCCAACTTCCAATTTTCACCATAATACCACAAAATCGGAAGCGGATCAACCGCCGCGCAGCAGCCGCATGAATTCGTCTTCCACGGCGGTGTCTTCAGGCGGGCGGGGGAGGTCGAGAATGTCTCGGATGGAGCGGCAATATTCGCGTTCCTCCGGGGTCAATTTACCCTTATCGCGGCGGGTGCGGTAATACACGATGCGGGAGAAAAAGCAGTCTTCCCGCAGGTCCATGAACAAATAGCAGAACTTCCACCAGTGGAGGTACTCTATCTTTTCCAGATCCACGCCGTGGGTCTGCAGCACGCCGGTGAAGATATACCGGGCGTCCTTGGAAAAGCTGTAGCGGCGCACGCCGTCGTCGTCCCCGGCCGATGCTGTCCACCCGTTGAGAAAGGACATGGCCGCCTCGCAGGCACCGGCGGCATTTTCGGGTATCTCGGGATACAGCAGGTACAGCATGACCGTCTGTTTTTCTGCGCTGGTCAGCGCGTCGTCCTCGAACGCTTCCATAATGCGCAGGCACACGCGGTAATCGCTGCGGATGGGATACCGGCGGCCGTCCACCTCCACCGATGTGGGCAGCGCCTCGGTCAGCACGCTCATGTTTTGGCTTCCCCGATATATTTGGACAGCGCCGCGCTGCGCGCCTCCCGAATGTAGGGCGTCACGCCGCGGAAAAACTCGCTGAACATCTCCGGCACATTGACGTCGCCGAAGGCCGTCTGGCTGGTGCCTTCACCAAACACCTCGTCGATCTGCCCGCGCATGAACCGGCACAGCTCCGCCGTCAGCGACGCCGCCTTGCGCAGCGGCAGCGGAATGCCGTAGCTGTCCACCGTATCATCGCCCGCGTACTCCGCCAGGACGGCGTTGACGCGCGCCTCTTCCGCCTCCACCTTGTCCAGCATGGCAAAAAACCGCTCCGCAAAGCCCGCGTCGTTCGGGTTGAAGGCAATGACCCGATCGGGGTCGTCGTTGATGGTCAGCCGGACCGCATTTTCTGTCGATTGCAGCTTCATCCTGCTATCCTCCAAAACCGGGAGCCCCCGCCCTCAAAGGGCGGGAGCTTCCTCTTTTTTTGTTGTTCGTTTGGACGCCCGCACCGCACGGACGGGGGCGGGCGTCAGGCGTTTCCCGCTTCCGCCTCCGTAAAAGCCTTGGTTGTGGGGTTAAAGGTGCCCTGCACGGGATCGCCCACCAGGTTGATGGTGAAATTCAGCGTGGCGGTTTCGCCGCCGGCGCCGCCGAAATCGTCAATCTGAATGGAACAGTCGTTGCATTCCGCCGGATACGCGCCGGTTGTTTCGGTTTCATACAGATACACGATGCAGATTTTGGTGCGCGCATCGGTGCCGATGGCGCGGGACCGGCGCAGGCCGTCCACAAAGTCAAACACCGGATCGCCTTTGATGGCGGTCATGGGCGTCGGGATATTGGGACGGTAGCTTTCCACGTCGGTGGTGCCCGCGTCCTGATGGATATAGATTTCCTCCGAGGTCTGCGGGTTATAGGTGATGGTCTGCTCGGTGACACCGTCGCCGATGAGCGCCCACGTCGGGCTGTCCGAGCCCTTGGTCGTATCGATAAAGGTTGCCAGTTTGCTGCGCTTCACTTTGGTCTTTGCTGCTTCAGGCATTACATTCGTCTCCTTTTCCTAAATGTCAGTTTGATTTGTACCTGGTAGATGCCGGTGCCGTCGTCACCGATTTCCATCAGCATGACGTTGGACGGCACGACGCTTTCCGCTTCATAGTCGCCCGGCAGCACCGGCACGCCGCCTTCCTCCAGCCAGTTGTACAGCCCCTCGAGGAAATCGTAGTTGCCGGCGCGATCCGCTTCATCTGCCGTGCATTCGCGCGCCAGAAAGATATAATCGTTTTCATAGGTGCGGTTGCCCACGATGTCCTCTTGAATCCGGATATTGCCGGACGGCGCCACCGCATAGCTCTCCGCGTCCTGCGCAACGCCGTCGGTCAGGATCCGCACCGGCCGCATGCCGGGATACCCGGACAAAAACGTCTGAATCGCGCGCAATATGCTCATGTGGCCTTTCCTCCTGCCATCCTGGCCATTTTGGCCGTGATCTGCCGCCCTTTATCCGCCCACATGCGCTTGTCCCAGAGGGCGCCGCGTTTTGGCGCGCCGTGGTACTGCAGACTGACCGGCGGCGTCACATACCGCTTCGGTTCGCCGCTGCGCGCCCACGGGCTGCCGCTTTCCACGCCTACCATCAGCTTTCCGACGTATTGGTAATGGGCATAGGGCATGCGGTACTCGACATAATCCGGCCCGATAAACCGGGTGTTTTTCAGCGTGCCCTGCCGCATGGGCACATAGGGGTCCATCTGCCGGGCGCATTCGACGGTAAACTGCCGCTGCACCCGCCCGTCCGGGTTCAGCCCGCGGCGGCGCAGCATGGCGCCTGCGCTGTCCAGCGTGTAATCCACCTTCATTTGCCCGTCACCTCCCAGTGAGGGAGCCCGCCGGCGTCCAACCGGTCGGCTGCCGCCACCATCACCGCCCCGGCCGCCAGCAAGTCCTTGGCGGAAGAGGGGGACAGGCCGGACGCCCCGGGCAGCATGAAATCCTGCGGCCGTATCGTAAATCCATCGGGGCATGCGGAAAAGGGGATCAGCACAAACACGCCGTTGTCCGCCGACACGCCGGTTTTGCGCAGCTGAACCCCGCGGTTGTCCTCCCACAGCACGCCGTCAATCGTCGTGCGGGTATAGGTTTCCTCGTCGGAGCGGTTCCACACCGTCACCGTATGCGGCAGCCTCATGGCGTCACCCCGCGATACAGCAGCCCGGTGTTCGCCAGCCAGGCGGACGCCGCATCGTACAGCTTACGCCCGCGGGAACGGGTGTCGGCCGCGTAGGAGCGGGACCATTTGCCAACCGTTTCCCCGGTGAGCGTGCCGCCCTCCTGTTCCTGGGAAAACACCTCCGCCGCGGCGCATACCGCCATCCGGCAGGCATGCAGCGTTTGCTCGTCCAGGTCGTCCTGCACACGTCCGAAGGTAACGGCGTCCAGCCAGGCGGACGCGTCCCGGCTCAGGGCGAACCATGCCTCCGGCCGGATACGGTCCCCGTGGTAGTCCTCTTCATAAAAACTGTAATCCACCGTCAGCATGGTCTTTTCCTCCTTTAGCCGCCTGCCACTTTGCGCACCCGGGCCAGATCCGCATTGGTCACCCGGTAACCGGCGTTCATTTCCACCTGGGCCAGCGAGCCGGCGAACCGCTCCGAATCGACGATGCGCGCCAGTTCGAAGTTGGACACCACCGACAGCGCCTCGTGATAGTACATGACATACTGCACACCGGTCATGGCCACCGTTTTCAGCGTGCCGGAATGGTCGTAATACTTGAGGCTGCCCGTGGCCCCGTTGGCCTCCACAAAGGTGAAGCCGAGCCACTGGCCCACGTTGCCGGTGGAGGCAATGCGGTCGTTCATGGTGGGGGTGAACTCGCTGCCTGCCGCCTTGAGCACAAGCCCGTAAAATTCCGGGGTGCACATCACCACGTTCGCCCGGCCCTTGGCCTTGACGATTTCGGTGCGGGTGTCGATGAGGTCGGATTTTACGTTGTCCTCTGTGATGGCGGCCGTTGCCGTGGCAGCCTTACCCTCCTGCACCAGACAGGCAATGCCGCTCTGCAGCCAGCCTTCCCGGCACTCCTGGATTCCCATGGCGAGATATTCGTTGCCCGCCGCAAACTGGACGGCCGCCGCCTGCACGCCGTAGATTTTCCGGGATTTCTGGAAGTTGTTGTTGAGCTGGATGGGGATGAGGGTGTCGGCCGCCGCCTCGTCGGTGAAGTCCCGCCCGGGCGTGCCCGGGGTCACCGCGCTCGTGGTCAGCTTGTGGACATAAATCTGGCCCGCCGGCCCGATTTCGTACTTGTCGGTGCAGGTCACGCCGGGCACCAGCACCGGGTTGTAATACAGATTCGGCTCCAGAATGGAGGAATACCGTTCATCCACGTTGAGGGAATTGTATTGGATGGCCATAAAGATTCTCCTTTACTTTTTTTGATAGAATGGGTTGTTGGCATAAAAGGCGTCCATTTGTTCCTGCTCGCTGGTTTTGCGCGGCGGCGGCGTACCGGGGCGCACGATTTCCGGCGCGGGTGCCGCGCTTTCGAACAGATACGCGTCGCTTTCCCGCAGGGCGTCCAGCTGCTCCTTGAGGCCCACGATGTGCCCGTCGTTTTCCTGCAGGGCATCGAGCTTGAGCGCACCGGCGACAACCGCCGGGTTTTTGGCACCCGCGTCCCGCAGTGCCGCCTTGAGCGCGTAGTCGAACCGGACGGCCCGCACCTTTTCTTCCGCGTCCTTTTGCAGCTGGCCGGCCTTGGCTTTCCACTCGGGGTCATAGCCCTCCAGTTTTTCGCTTGCCTGGGCAAGCTGTCCCTTCAGGCCGTCCCGCTCAGCAGCCAGTGCGTCGAACTTGTCCCGCCCGACATAGCCGCCGTCCTTGAGGTTGACCAGCTTGATACCGTCGGCCTTTTCCAGCTTGCCGGAAAACTCCTCGAAGGTCAGCGCGCCGCCCGCGAACAGGTCTTGCAGATAGTCGTACATGATGGTCCTTTCCCGCTCTCGATTTGATTTGTAAACGCGCGGCCACTCCGCGCCGGAGCGTCCCCGGCATTTAAGGCCCGGCCGGGGGAGGGGCAAATGGGTATAACAAAAGGACGGCGCCGAAGCGTCGTCCTTGTTGCCAAAGATATGCCGGTGTTAAGACACCTTTTTTTGCGGCGGTATAATCGCCCGCACATAAATATCCCGCACCCGCTCCCGGAACGCCGCTTCATCCAGCGTATCCGGATCGCCCGATCCGTACGGGTCATAAGCCGCACAGATCTCCGGCATTTCATCCATTATCCTGGCAAAGTGTGCGTCCTCTTTTTCAAGGGCCTCTTCTGCCTGCGCGAGAGCTTCCGGAAAAGCATAGGAGAATTCGCCCGCGTCGGCGGCCCCGTGCAGAAAATTGGCGATCAGCAGCAGCAGTTTATTTTTCAACATGATAGTCCCTCCAATCGCTTTTGGGTTTTGCTCTCACAACAATGCCTATGACTTCGCCGGTGTCTGGAGCGGAAACCACCGCGATGCCGTCATAGAAGCGCACCAGCTTCCCGTCCGTCTGCTGATAATTGTGTTCGCTTTTGAGTATGGACAGCAGTTTTTCCCTGGAAAAATAAAATTTTCCTTTTCCGCTTTTTTGACCCAGGAACCGATTCAGTGCATGTTCGCGGAACGAATAGCCGGCTTCCCGAAAATACGTATATGCCGTTTTCATTCTTTCCCGGTATTCCGGAGTGTATGCTTCCGTCGCGTCTATTTTGGCAAACAGCTGCTCCTGCGTCATCCTATCACCTTGTTTCCTGCCTGCATTATACCCGATTTTTCTGGATTTTGCAAATGCTTTTGATGCCTCTGCGCGGCCAAAGCCTTCCACCCGTTCCCGCTCGGCCTGCCGCTTCAATCCGGTCTGCTCGAGAAAATCCCGCTGCGTTTTCTGCCACCCGGCCAATTTCCCGGCCGCCTCGGCGGTGTCCAGACCGGCCGCTTCCATCGCCTTATATTCCCGCTTCCACCGGCGGATATGCCGCTCGATGGCCCGCTGCTTCTGCGATGCCTCGTATTCGGTCAGCTTTTCGCCGTTATAGGTGACCTTTTGGGCGTTCATCTCCTCCAGCTCGGCCGCCGTATAGGCCGGGTCGGACAGCCCCTCGAAGAAAGGAAAGTGGCTGTGCCGGCAATTCCATCCACCCAGCCCGGCGCCCGTCCCGTAGCCGGTTGCTTCCACAAGCGACGGGTATTTTTGGCTGTTGCCGCTGCGGCTGTACACCTTGCCCTGCCACCCGGCGTGGTTGGCGACGCCTTTCCCTGTACGGGCGCCTGCGTGGGCCGTTACCTCCACCAGATCGCTGTCCATTTCCTCTGCAAGTGAATCCTGCAGCCGCAGCGCCGCCTGGTTTGCCCCCGTGACCGCCGCCCGCCGGACCGCCACGTCCATGTGATCCACGTGCCCCGACGGGTATACAATGGATTCCACCCCCGCCGCCGACAAGTCCTTGACCGCCATGCGGACCGCTTCTTCCTGCGAAAACCCGCCGGACTGCACCTGCAGCCACGCGCGGTCAAGCGCCCGCTCGAACTGCTTGGTTGCCGTGTCCGCCGTGGTACCGGTGAGGTTCTCAAACAGGCCCTCCGTGTTCCGGATTCCGTCGTTTATCACCGCCTGCAGGGCGGGAGAAGCGGCCAGCTCCGGCGGCGATAGCCCGGCCCGCTTATAAATGGCCGCGTCCTGGCGGTACGCCTTGACGCCCGCCTCCTCCATCATCCGCTCAATCTCCCGGCGGCTTTTGCCCGTCTGCGCCGAAAGCGCCTGCATAATCCATCCGTGGCAGTTTCCCATCTCGGCCAGCTTGCGGTACTGCCATTGTGCCGCCGGGATGAAAAAATTCATGGCGGAAATGCGCCGGGCCATATCCGCCAGAATGTCCATCTCCACCTGAGAATACAGCTCCACGAGCGCCTGCGGCAAGGCGTCGATTTGTTTCGGCTTCAGCATCAGCCGTCACCGCCGAATCCCATCCACTCGTCGTCGGATTTCCTTGCCGCCGGAAGATAGGCCGCCGCGTCCTCCTCGGATACCCCGAAATACCAGCTCACCAGCTTTTCCGGCTTCAGGTATCCGCTGTCCGCCAGCATCTTCCGCCTCGAAAACTCGGTTCCCGTGTCCTCGAATATGCTGTCCCCAAAGGAGACGGATGGCTGCACCGCTCCGGCCGGCGCCAGCTTGTACAGCGTCGCATACACGTCATAGATATACAGTAGGTCCATCAATCCCTGCCGCATACCGCGCTCCTGGATGGCCTTGATCGTGTTGTAGGTGGTCTGGTCCTCGCTGATGACCTGCGTCGCCGTCATGCGGCCGCTTTTGACATCGAAATGGAACGTCCCCGGCGAAAAGCCTGTCTGGTTCTCCAGCAGGCGGCACTGTATGTCCAGCGCCTTCTGGTAGTCGTCTACGCGCAGCTGCGGGGTGTAATCGTCAAACGGCTTGCCCGCCTCGCCCATGTCCAGCGTCAGGTACAGGTCGGTCACCAGATCCCGCCTGGACAGACCGCGGCAAAGCGTCGTCTTTTCAAGCGCGCTCTTTTCCGGCAGGATGGCGTCGCGGTCCACGATCCGCTTGCGCTTGCCGGTGTGCATCTCGTGGAGAAGCTCGTTGTATATCCGGTCCAGCTCCTCCATCCCGTCGAGCGCCCGCGCATACAGGCTGACCGGCAGCCGGCTTGTCTCGTCCACCGTGTTGGCAAAGGGCATCTTCAGCTCGGCGAACAAGGGACGGTCAACCCCCGCCACTTTGGCGTCGGGTTCCAGTCCGGCCCATTCCGGCACTTCCGTCAATGCCAGTTCGCCGCCGAGCACGTCCCCGGCCGTATACCAGTAGGCACGGTTTTGTATGTAAAGCCCGTCCGGCTGCAGGTCAAAGGATTCGATGCGCACCACCCGGCGCCCGTACAGCGTGGCGAAATCGGTGAAAAAGCCCGCTTCGGTAACGCCGGCGCCGTTTATCCGCGTGGGGAAAATCCGGTCGGCCGGCACCACGTCGCACAGAATGTTCTTCCCGCTCGGAAAGGGCTTGACTACGACCCGCCCGCCGGCTCCCGCCAGCTGTACGGCGTTATGGAGCAGGGGATACACAAACCGTTCAAGCTGATCCTTTATCCACGCGGCCCTGGCAGAGCTTCCCGTTTCCAATGTGATTTCGCTGCAGGCCAGGGTGGCCATATACCCGGTCATGGATATGGGCATATTGGTCAGCCGCATGCCGTTCTCAATCCACACCGGTGTCTGATAAAACGCCAACAGCCAGGCGCGAATGGCCGCTTCCATCTTTTCCGATATTTGCAAATCCGGCTTTTCCGGCAGGTTCTTCCCCTGAAACATCGCTTTCGCCGCCTTCTTTATCCAGTATCCGACCATCACTGCCCCCTCCGCTTCCATATGGGCTCCGTGGCGTAGCGGACGGCGTCAATGTGGTGGTTGTTCTCGTCCGGGTATCCGCTCATCAGCTCGCCGTCCTTGGTGCGCTCGTATTCGTACTCCGCGAATTCCTTCCACGTATCCGGGCAGCGGGCCGGGTCAATCACAATGCGCACAAGCGACTGCAGCCATTTCATCGAATACTCCACGCTGCCGGGGCCCTTTTCCGCACCGCGGCAGAAAAAACCAAAATTTTTGTAGTCTGCCACGCTTTTCGGTTCGGCGCTGTCCGCCGTGATGCGGTCTTCCGGCGTCACACCAGCAGCCGACAGCATAGACGCCGTCTCCCGGTTGCCCTTTTTTCGGGCGGTGAGTTCGCCGTATATGTACAGCGTGCGCCTTCCCGCGTCGTAGTGCACCCGGTTAAAGGCCCACGGGTCGGGGTAATAGCCCCAGTCCACACCGCACAGCACCCGATCAAACCCGGCAATCTGCTCGTCGGCTATGGCCTCACCGGCCAGGTTCTCGAACACCATGCCGCCCGTGCCGTTGGCTTCCCCCAGGTATTCGTGGGCATAGGCCGCGGGGTTGGTCGCCTGTAAAAAGGCGGCGTCATCGAGGAACCGCTGTCCCAGCCATTCCGCCGGCACGCTGCGGTAGTCGCTGTGATGGATAAGCTGTCCCGGTTTATCCAATAAGCAGTATTTGTTTGCCCAGTTCATCACGCTGCGGGGCGGGTTGAAGCTCTTGAACTCCAGAGCAACCGGGCCGCCGCGCAGCACCGATTGCTCGATGTTGCGGATTTCCCCTTCTCCTGCAAATTGATCGAGTTCCTCAAAATGCAGCAGCCCGATATAGCCGAACGGCACCTTGATGGATTTGATTTTGCCGGGGTCGTCCGCGCCGAAGAACAGGATCTTTTGTCCCGTAGAACGATAGGTGATTTCCATGGGCGAGACGGTCAGCTTGAATCGATCGGCCAGCCCCAACGCCGATATGGCCCACACATACTGAGCAAAGACAGTGGTGCGCATCGTGTTGGCCACCTTGCGGACCACCACGGCGTGGATATCCGGGTGAAGGAGAAGCTGCAGCACCATTTCCACCGATACGAAGGAGGATTTCGTGGACCCGCGCCCGCCTTTGAGGACAAACTGGTTGTGTGTTTGGCTGCGGATGGCCGCATGAACCGGTTTGAAAGAAGGGGCCAGAAGGCGGCTCAGTTCAATAGTCGTCAACAATCCGCACCCCTTCGCCTGTTTCGACCCGTTCCGGCTTATCCCGCCATTTATCCGGCCGCCTGTTTTTAAGCCAGAAAATCATCGCCGTGACATCACCGCCAAGCGCCTTGGCCAGCAAAGCATTTTCCACCTCGTAGTCCACGATCTCTTTGCCTTTTTTTAGGGCCTCCGCTATCTCCGGGTATTCTTTTGCCCATTTGTACAGCGTGGACGCGGCAATCCCCATGTTGTGCGCTATCTGTTCGTTGGACAGGCCGTCCCGCGCCCATCCGTTCAGGACGGTCAGCTGCTCCGGCGTCCTCCACTCGTTATATACTCCTTTTGCCACGCTCACCATCCTCGCTAAATTGCTGTTTGCGTTATACCTCGTCCCAGACGTCTGGGTTTTGGTCTGGCGTCCAGACGTTGGCGTCCATAAGCGATTTGTACAGCACGTCTTTCCACCATCCGTATTCGCCCATCGCAAATGCCGCTGTCGATGTGATAACCTCCGGGATAATCCTGTACCCCTCTTTATAGGCGATGTCCTCCCACAGAGTTGGCGCGTTATCCGGATTATTATCTTCGGTGTCCCATAAATCCGAGGCGGCCTTTTTGACAACGCCGTTCCAGTTGATGCGGGTGCCGCCTTTGATAAGCTCCCCCGTGTAATACATTCTGGGCAACACATCGGAGGCAGTGGATACCGCTTTATCATCCATTTCGGCTGAACCAGCGAGTACGAGCTTTCGGAAAGCAACGGCTTCTGCTCTTGTCATACTTGCTCACCTCCCGTGATGATGCTGAGGGCTTCCGTATCCATAACGCTTTGCGTCATATACTCCGGGAGCCTTCCCGTTTCTTCATACGTATAGGGCGCGTTTTCTATGTCGATAGCTTCCGTATACTCCACGCCCGTTTCCGTCTGCCGGATAAGATACCCCATGTCTGAATAGGTACGGTACAGCTTTACGCCGTCCGTCCGTTCCCGGTAAAACTCTGTTATAATCATGTCGGTTCCTCACCCGTTATAATATGGAGTGCTTCGGTGTCGGAGATTAATTCCCTGTTGGCACGGCCAGAAGCCCAAAATGAAGCTGTATTATCTAAAATTTTATATAAGCTGTAACCGTCCAGAGTACCCACAAATTCAAGTCCTTCTGGGGTAACGGTAACCATATCGCCGTTGTATTTAAGTCGTATAGCAGTGCCTTTAACAGCGTTTGTTATAACCGTAGAATTCTGAAAAAGGGTAATGTATTCCGCGTTCATTGTACCGCCATAGTAAGGCATGTCGTCATACGTTATAACGATAAATTCGGAAGATTGAACGTAGTGTACACCGATAGTCAACTCGCAAAGCTCCACAGAACCGCCGCTTGGGATACTCTCAATAGCGGCAGGCATATCCGCTAACGGGATAAGGTCTGTACCGCCTGTCTTGGCTCGAATGGCATTTCCAATTGCCGTGAGTTTATCAGTAAGAGCCATTCTCGACCTCTCCTATCATTTGGTCAACATAATTTTTTGTCGCGAAATTTAGCTTTGTTTGATCAACCCTAAGCATCAGTAAAGAGCCATTAGCTACCATATATATAGAACCGTCGTCCGAAAAAAAGGTAACGGCATTGTTGTTATCTGGAGTTAACCAAGATTCTGCCAGGTTAATTCTTGAGATTGCCGAGCTGACGCCGCCTGCCTCGATCTGCTCCACAAGCGCAGCATAGCCGTCCAGCTTGGTGGTGCCCGGCACCGTTACGCCCTTGGCCGTTATGGCACTTGCAAGGTCGGATTTGGCCGCATTAAGGCGGGACACCTCACTTTGTACGCTCATGCGCGCACCTCCTTAAATGGCGGCCAGAGCCTGCTCTATGCTGTCGGTCAGCGTGACCGTGCCGGTGCCGCTGTGATACCCAGCCGGAACCGTGTAGCTCGTGCCGTTCATGCCGTCGATGGTGCCGGCCACCGCGCCGTTGTTGACCATGGTGCCCGCGGTTTCCGTGCCGTTTGCGCCCACAAACACCTTGTTGGCCAGCACGTCGGCCGCCGCTGCCGTCACGCCGGATACGTCCGCATAGTTGGCCGGGATGGCGCCCACCTTGACCGCCGACAGGCCGTCATAGCCCTCGTCCGCCGTCACCGTCTGCTCCTGCTTGGTCGGCGTGACGCTCTTTTCCTGCAGGCTGACGCCCTCGCCCGCGTAGCTGCCCGTGACGCCCAGGATGGTCACGCCCGATTTGATGTTTTCCTGGATGATTTTCGCCTGCTCCGCGGCCGCAATCTGCACCTTGCCCTGGCCGTTGTGGTAGCCGGCCGGCACGGCGTACTGCTGCGCCACGGCCGCAATGTTGCCCTGCACGGCGCCGTTGTCCGCGATGCCCTCCACCGCCGCGACGCAGTCCTCCAGCTTGCCGGAGCTTTCCGCCAGCCCCATGCCCACCAGCTTGGTGCGCAGGTCGTCGCGCAGCCCCTGTATACGGGTTACTTCGGTTGCAATGCTCATCTTGTCGTCCTCCTTAAATATTGGCCAGCAACGCCTCGACGTTGCCGAGCTGTACATACACCGCGCCGGACGTCACCGGCTTGGTATTGTCCTCCTCCACCTCGGTGGCCGTGTCCACGGTCAGCTTACCGTCCACAAT
>CABSLQ010000065.1 GCA_902478605.1 uncultured Oscillospiraceae bacterium | reverse complement strand
GGGGGTTCCCCGATGCGACGCATAAGAATTCTGCATTTGTGTATATTGCTATTCGTTAAAAAGTTTTTTGACACTCTGACCGCCCCGTGCATGTGCACGGGGCGGTTTTTGCGTGCAGGAGAGATGAGGAGGCCAATAATGCGCGAATCCATTTGGCTTTCCGAGGACAATGAGGCAAGCCGATTGCCGCTGCGGGGCAACTTGTCAATCGTTAAACCTTAAGGGCGCCCAGCACATCGCCGATGTTGCCCTGCAGCACCAGGGTGGCGTGCTGATCGGCGGGTGTAGGGTCGCGGTTGATGACGATCAGGTCCCGGCCGCCGAAATACCGGATAAGGCCGGCGGCCGGATAGACACCCAGCGAGGTGCCGCCGATAATGAGCATGTCCGCTTGCTCCAGGTGCCGGATAGAGCGGGCAAGCACCGCCTCGTCCAGCGGTTCTTCGTACAGCACGACATCCGGCTTGACGATACCGCCGCAGGCACAGCGGGGGATTTCCCCCGGCAGGGCGAGCAGTTCGTCCAGCGTGTAGGAGCGCCGGCAGCGGGTGCAGTGGTTGCGGTGCACCGAGCCGTGCAGCTCAAGCACCTCGCGGCTGCCGGCGGCCTGATGCAGACCGTCGATGTTCTGGGTGATGACGGCACGAAGCCGGCCGGCCTGTTCCATGGCGGCCAGCTTGTCATGCGCGGGATTGGGCTGTGCGGCGGGATGGATCATCTTTTCCCGGTAAAAGGCGAAGAAAAGGGCGGGATGCGCCTCGAAAAAGGAATGGCTCAGAATGGTTTCGGGCGGATAGGGCCACTTTTGCCGGTAAAGGCCGTCGGTGCTGCGAAAATCCGGGATGCCGCTTTCGGTGGACACACCCGCGCCGCCGAAAAAGACGATCGAACGATTCCGGTTCACCGCTTCCTGCAGGGCGGCAAATGCCGTGGGATCTTTCATCGGGAACAACTCCTTTGAACAGACTAAATTTGCGGAAACGACCGGCTGCCAAAATGCAGAGGTCCCATCAAACGCACTGAAAAACCGCTTGAGGGGTTTGCCCCTCAAGCGGTTTTGTTATACGCTGAACAGAATATCGCCGTAGCTCGGGAAGGGCCAGAATTTTTTGGAGGTCAGCAGCTCCAGCTCATCGGCGAAGGCACGCACTTCCTGCATGGCGGGCAGCACCGTGTCCTTATAATACCGTGCGCATTCCTCGATCGGGCCGTATTCCCGCACGCCGGCCATCGCCATGCCCAGCTCGTCCAGCTTTTTATACATCCCGGCGGACAGGGCAGACAGCTGCTGCACGATGGGCAGCTCCGGCTCCGCGGGCAGATCCAGTTCTTTTTTGGTTCGGATGGTGTCGCCAAGCTCCCGGATATAGGCGCTTACCGCCGGGAGAATTTCCTTGCGCACCATGTCGAGCATAGTCAGCCCTTCAATGTTGAGCACCTTGCAGTAGTTCTCCAGGTGGATTTCATACCGGGCATGCATCTCCGCTTCGGTAAAGACGCGGTGCTTGGTGAAGGTCGCAATATTTTTGGGAGCAAGATAGCAGGGCACGCAGTCAGGCGTGGCCTTCAGATTCAGCAGACCGCGCCGCTCCGCCTCCTCCGGCCAGGCGCCTTCATAGCCGTTGCCGTTGAAGATGATGCGCTTGTGTTCCCGGATGGTCTGGCGGATAAGCTCGCCCAGCGCGGCGTTGAAATCCTCCGCCTGTTCGAGAACATCGGCAAACTGGCAGAGCTCCTCCGCTACGGCGGTGTTGAGCGAGATGTTGGGGCCCGAAATCGACTGGGAGGACCCGAGCATGCGGAATTCAAATTTGTTGCCCGTGAAGGCAAAGGGGGAGGTGCGGTTGCGGTCGGTGGTATCCTTGGGGATGCGGGGCATGGTGTGCACGCCGATCTTCATTTCCACCTTTTCCCGTCCGCCATAGGCGGCGTCGTTTTCCAGCGCTTCGAGAATCTCGGTCAGCTCATCCCCCAGGAAAATGGATACCACGGCGGGCGGCGCCTCGTTCGCGCCGAGGCGGTGGTCGTTGCCCGCACTCGACACCGAAAGCCGCAGCATATCCTGGTATTCGTCCACCGCCTTGATAACGGCGCACAGGAAGAGCAGAAACTGGGCGTTTTCGTGGGGCGACTGGCCCGGCTCGAGCAAATTGACGCCCGTATTGGTGCTCAGGGACCAGTTGTTGTGCTTGCCGCTGCCGTTGACCCCCTCAAAGGGCTTTTCGTGCAGCAGGCAGTACAGGCCGTGCCGGTCGGCAACCTTTTTCATGATTTCCATGGTCAGCTGGTTGTGGTCCGCGGCGATGTTGGTCGTGCAGAAAACAGGGGCGAGCTCGTGCTGGGCCGGGGCGACCTCGTTGTGCTCCGTCTTGGCCAGAATGCCGAGCTTCCACAGCTCCTCGTCCAGCTCTTTCATAAAGGCGTGCACCCGGGGACGGATGGTGCCGAAATAATGATCCTCCAGCTCCTGCCCCTTGGGCGGCCGGGCGCCGAAGAGGGTGCGGCCGGTGTAGATGAGATCCTTGCGCCGGTCGTACATGCCGCGGTCGATGAGGAAATATTCCTGCTCCGCACCGACGGTGGGGTTGACGCGGGTGACATCGGTGTGGCCGAAGAGGCGGAGAATACGCATGGCCTGCCGGTTGAGCGCCTCCATCGAACGCAGCAGCGGCGTCTTTTTGTCCAGCGCCTCGCCTCCGTAAGAGCAGAAGGCGGTGGGAATGCACAGGGTGCCGTCCTTGATGAAGGCATAAGAGGTCGCGTCCCACGCGGTGTACCCACGCGCCTCGAAGGTGGCGCGCAGGCCGCCCGACGGGAAGCTGGACGCGTCGGGCTCGCCGACGATCAGCTCCTTGCCGGAGAATTCCATGATCACGTGCCCGTCGCCCGCCGGGGAGATGAAGCTGTCGTGCTTCTCCGCCGTCACGCCGGTCATCGGCTGGAACCAGTGGGTATAGTGGGTGACCCCCTTTTCGATGGCCCAGTCCTTCATGGCGTTGGCCACCACGTTGGCCACCGTACGGTCAAGGCTTTTGCCGTCCTTCATCGTCTTTTTCAGGGCATTGTAGGTTTCTTTCGGCAGGCGCTCACGCATCACCGTGTCGTTGAACACCATGCAGCCGAACATTTCCGGGACATTGCTCATGTATGTATCCTCCCAAATCCGCCGGATTCAAAAAAGCGCCGCAGGCACTCGCCTGCAGCGCCCTGCTGCTTCTGGTTGATAGTATACCGCGCGGGACGGGCTTTGTCAAGAGAAGGTTCAAAAGGAAATGTTGTGTATGAAATTCACAATATATTTTGAACTTATCCAAATTAAATCATATAAACATATTTACAAGCCTTAAAAAATATGGTAATATATAGAAAACGGCCGGCCGTCGTTAAAAAATAATGAGGGTTTCAAATAAAAATGGCGCAAATCGTTCTCGATCTGTGCAGCCATGGCGATCGCCGCCGAAGGGTACCGCAGCGCGGCGGATGCGCCGGCGGAGGCCCTGCCCGTCGCGGAGGTCATGACGGAGGAGCTCTCGCTCCGTTCGGAAAATGTCAAGACCTTCCAAACGGATGACGGCGGCTACATCGCGACCCTGTACGATGAACCGGTGCATTATTATGAGGACGCGCAGTGGAAGGAGATCGACAACTCCCTCGTACCGGTTCCGGCACCGGCCTCGGCGGGGACGCCGGCCGCGCAGACGGCCGCCTCGGCGCAGCCCGTATCCTATGTGGAGAATGCCGCCAATTCCTTCAAGGTGCAGCTGCCCAGCGAACTCGCGGCGGATAAACCGGTGGTGGTGACCTGTAAGGGGCATACGCTGGCGTTCCGCCTGCCGGCGGTCGCTTCTACGCCCGGAGAGGTCGCGCCGGCGGCGGATGAGGAAGAGCGGCAGCAGGCATATGCCCAGGCCCTGCTGGCGGCAGAGGATGAGGAAGCGAGGCGGCAGCTGGCGCAGGAGAATGCGGCGCTCGTCCCCAACCAGCAGGCGTCCATCCTCTATGAAAACGCCATCGCTTCCACCGATATTGCCTACGAGGTGAGCGGACAGAAGCTTAAGGAAAGCCTCATCTTTGAATCTGTCCCTGCACAGCCGCGCTTTGTGTTTCACTTTACCTATACGGGGCTGACGCCGGTCGTGCAGGAATTCGGCGAGGTGCATTTTTATGCGGCGGGGGAAGAAGAGCCGATCTTTGTGGTGGAGGCCCCCTATATGTACGATGCGGGCGACGCCCTGACCATGGCGGTGGATGTGGCGGTCGAGCCGACGGACACCGGCTGCCTCTATACGCTGACGCCCGACGCCGGCTGGCTGCGCGATCCCGCGCGGGTTTACCCGGTAACGCTGGACCCGACGGTGACCACCCCCACGGACGCAACCAAAATAGAGGACTGCGGCGTCAACGCGTCGGATCCGTATGTCAATTACCGAACGGTGGACCGGATCTATGTCGGGTCCAATCTGTCCGGCTCCCAGGCGTTTGAAAGCCGGATGTACGTCCGCTTCGAACGCATCGCGAGTATTCCGACGACCGCCTTTATTTACAACGCCACCATGTATCTGGATCATTATCCCACCGCCTCGTATCAGACGGCCGTGAACAACACGCTGGATGTCTACGATGCCGGCAGCTTCGGCTGGACCTCCTATATGACATGGAACACCCAGAAAGACTATGCCTTTACCAATCGGGTGACCAGCCGGGTGTCCGATAAGTCCCAGAGCATAGAAAGCTTCAATATCACGTCGCTGGCCCGGGAATGGTACCGGACGACCGATCGCGACAACAGCCTGGTCATCAAGCCGCGCACGCTCGACACCGCCAAAACAAACCGCACCTGCTTCTGCAGCAGCGACGTCGGCCTGTCCAGCCAGAACAAACGCCCGCGCGTTACCATAGAATATTATACGGGAAGCCCGACCGCCGGCATTGAAAGCAATGCCTGCTATTTTATCCGAAGCGTGTACAGCGGGAAATATGCCGACGCCCATCTGGGTACGGGCGGCGGTTCCGGCTCGGCATTAAAGCAGTATACCTATACCGGCGCAAAGAATCAACAGTTTCAGGTGCAGTATTTGGGGGCCGATCTGTACAGCTTTATTCCCCAGCATAACACCTCGCTGCGCATCGATGTGCCGAACGCAGGGGACGAGGACGGGCTGAACCTGCAGCTGTATACCGCCAACAGCACCAAGGCGCAGATGTTCCGGATCCAAGCCAACGGGGACGGCAGCTACCGCATCAGCCCGCTGTGCAGCGGCAGCGGACGGGTGATGGATGTTGAGGGGCCAAGCACGGCGGACGCCGCCAATCTGCAGATTTGGACATGGTACCCGACCGCCAACCAAATGCGGTGGATCTTTGAAAAAATTCAATATGGGAACGGTGGCAGCTATAGACAGGTGAACACAAGTAAACCAAATTGTTTTGGCTATGCTTTGTTTGTCAACGAAGATGTTACTCCAAATCCACTGTTTTGGCCAGATTCCCATTATACGGAGGACTTCAGTGATAAATTTGAAGGAGCAATAAACAGCGAAGCGGTGTCCTGTCGTCGGATCGCATCATATATTGCACCAATACAGGCAAATGAATACAGGTTGGCCGTACGGGTGCCTAATGGGTTGGATGGTGAACATAATTACCATGTTATTTATCAATTATCCGACGGTACGTGGGCCGGAAAGGACTCGACAGCTCCCAGTCAGCATTTTGGAAAGGGAAATCCCAGCATATCACCAGAGATGTGGTCCAATGATGCGTATTCTCCTAGTGCAGGAACCATTTATTTTGCGGTCAGAAGGTGGTAAGCATTATATGAAAAAGCGCAAACAATGCATGGTGGACGGTATGGCTGTGCTGCTGAGCCTTATGCTTACGGCCTGTAACCCGTTAAAGGCAGACTACCTCCTGTATTCTACACCGCCGGAGGTCCCCCAAAGCAACGTGTCGTCCACTGAAGAAACTGCCGCTCTTCTGCCAAACAACGAGGCAACGGACAGGGGAGAACCGGTGGATCTGCATGGCGTCGTGCAGCAATACCTCATGAAGCAGGTCATGGGATTGGAAACTGTGACGGCGGCGGAGATTGCGCAGACGATAGGGCTGCCGATTCTGCGGGAAACCGAGGCCGGTGCGCTTTACAGCGTGCACGAGATAAAGCAGGGCGGCCGGCTGTATATATTTTATTCTAATTTTTCCGAGGAGCACGGGTTTTCCCCGCATGAGGATATCGGACGTGTCATCCGCTGGTTTTATGTACAGAAGGAACTGTCCTCGCAGGATTTTGCCGCGATACAGGAAGGTAGCACGGTGGACGAATTGAAAAAGATCGATCCCGTCACACAGCTGTATGAGAATATATACCATGCGGATCCCGGCTTCTGGGACGGCGCCGGCGGAAGCGGTTCCTTTCATTATCTGCGGGACGGCATTATGGACTTTGGCTATGAAAATGTTAACGGGGAGCTTGTGATTCGGGGGAAGCGTTTCACTGAGGGCTTTCAGCTCCATCAAAACACCTCCATTTCGTTTCCATACGACGGGACTATTTTGCCGGAGGATTGGATTTCATGAGAATGAAAAAAATCGGGTGGATACTTCCGCTGGCCATCGCCGTGTGCCTTTCGGCCTGTTCCGGCAGCCCGGACGATCCCGACAGCCAGCCGGATTTTATACGGGAATGCTTTTTACCGTACCAATCGAAGGAAGAGCTGCTCGAGAAGGCCGACGCCATTGTTTCCGTCAAGATCGAAAAGGTGGGTTTCAAGCGTATGCCCGATTCGATGTCTCTGGAGCCACAGCCAGAGGAAAAAGAGATCAACACGGTGTCCACGGCCCGGGTGGAAACGGTAATCAAAGGGGATCTGGCCGTGGGACAGAAGATCCGCATTTTTCAAAACGGCGATAACAAAACGCGTATCTACAGCGGCGTAAGGGATGGAGGCGGGTATCTCCAGAAGGGACAGAGAAAGCTGCTTTTCCTTTACGCGTTGTCCGAAGAGGCCGCGGCGGTAGCGAGAGAAAAGTTCGGCTCAATATTTGGCATCCATTCCCTTGTGGGGCAGTATACGCTGGATGATGATGACAACATCGTGGAGATGACGGAGGAATCGCAGCGGCTGTTCGGTCCGATAGAGACGCTGGAGGATATCCGGGCAGCCTGGGAGACGGTAAAGACGCAGCCATAGCGCCGCAAGCGTCCCAGCGGCCGGCGCGACAGGCGTGCCAAACAGCATCTAAGCGGAAGAGGAACCCCGGCCATGCCGGGGTTCCTCTTCTGTTTGTGGTCAAAATGCGGGAAACCTCTGCCGTTCCTGCATAAAAGAGGTGAGGACCGGCGATTTTTTGAAAATATCCGCTTTTCATGAATATTCGGAGTTTCTGACATTCAAAACAGAAAACGCACCGCGAAGATATGCAATTGTGGGATTCCGTCCAGTTGACAGGAACGGACTTTTTCTGCTACAATATCTTGAAACGTATACAACACGACTCGGCAAAAAAACACAGGAGGGAAAACTATGGCACAACAGGCGTACCTTGTTCTGGAAAACGGCAAAGTGTTCCAGGGCTGCAGCTTTGGCGCCGTCAAAGACGTTGTGGGAGAACTGGTTTTTACCACGGCGATGACCGGCTATTTGGAAACGCTGACCGATCCCAGCTTCTATGGGCAGATCGTGATTCAGACCTTCCCGCTTATCGGCAATTATGGCGTGATCCCGCAGGATTTCGAGAGTGAGGCTCCCTCCTTAAAAGCGTATATCGTTCGTGAATGGTGTCAGGATCCCTCGAACTTCCGTTCTCAGGGTGATCTTGACACCTTTTTAAAAGCCAGCGGCGTGGTCGGGCTTTACGGCATTGACACCCGGGCGCTCACCCGCATTGTGCGGGAGGTCGGCGTCATGAACGCCAAGGTGATGTACCAGCCGCCGGCGGAAGAGGACTTTGCGCAGCTACGCACCTACCGCATTGAAAACGCGGTGAAAGCGGTGGGCTGCCGCCCCGTTTCGGTGACGAAGCCGGAGGGGGAGATAAAGCACCGGGTGGTGCTCTGGAGCTTCGGCGCAAAGCAGAACATTGAGCGGGAGCTGGTGAAACGCGGCTGCGAGGTGACGATGGTGCCGGCGGATTCCACGGCGGAGCAAATCCTGGCCTATAAGCCCGACGGCATCATGCTGTCCAACGGCCCGGGCGACCCGATGGACAACCTCGACATCGTGGAACAGCTGCGCCGGGTATGCGAGGCAAAGATTCCGACCTTCGGCATCTGCATGGGACATCAGCTGCTCGCCCTGTCCCAGGGGGCCCGGACCGAAAAGATGAAATACGGCCACCGCGGCGAAAATCAGCCCGCCAAGGATACCAAAACCGGCCGCGTGTACATCACGAGCCAGAACCATGGCTATGTGGTGGTGGGCGATTCGCTGCCCGCGACGGCCGAGGTGCGCTATATCAACGTCAACGACGGCACCTGCGAGGGCGTGTCTTATCACAATATGCCCGCCTTTTCGGTGCAGTTCCATCCCGAGGCCGCGGGCGGACCGCTCGACACCGGGTTTTTGTTCGATGAGTTTATGCAGCTGATGGAAGGAGCGAACTGATATGCCGCTGAATCCCAATCTTCACAAGGTCATGGTCATCGGATCGGGCCCCATCGTCATCGGCCAGGCGGCCGAGTTTGACTACGCCGGTACCCAGGCGTGCCGCGCGCTTAAGGCGGAAGGGCTCGAGGTGGTGCTGGTCAACTCCAATCCGGCCACCATCATGACCGACAACGCGATGGCCGATCATATCTACATCGAGCCGCTGACCGTCGAAACGGTCAAGCGCATCATCGAAAAGGAAAAGCCGGACAGTCTGCTGTCCACCCTGGGCGGTCAGACCGGTCTGACCCTGTCCATGCAGCTGGCCAAGGAGGGCTTCCTTGAGAGCCACGGCGTGCGCCTGCTCGGCGCCGATCCCGCCACCATCGACAAGGCGGAGGACCGCCAGATGTTCAAGGACACCATGGAATCCATCGGGCAGCCGTGCATTCCTTCGCGGGTCGTGACCGATCTGCAGGCGGCGCTGGATTTTGCGGAGGAGATCGGCTATCCGGTCATCGTGCGCCCTGCCTTCACCCTGGGCGGTACGGGCGGCGGCATCGCCGCCACGCCGGAAGAACTGCATGAGATTGCAATGAATGGCCTGCGCATGTCGCCCATCCATCAGATCCTGGTGGAAAAGTGCATTGCGGGCTGGAAGGAAATCGAGTTCGAGGTCATGCGGGACAGCAAGGGCAACGCCATCACCATCTGCTCGATGGAAAACTTCGACCCCGTGGGCGTGCATACGGGCGACAGCATCGTCGTCGCCCCCTGCGTCACCCTGTCCGACAAGGAATACCAGATGCTGCGTTCCGCGGCGCTGGACATTGTACAGGCCCTCGGTGT
The DNA here is from genome assembly GCA_902478605.1 of uncultured Oscillospiraceae bacterium. GTDB lineage: Bacteria > Bacillota > Clostridia > Oscillospirales > Acutalibacteraceae > UMGS856. The sequence goes on along the minus strand of CABSLQ010000065.1, from coordinate 6,337 downwards.
GGAGGGCGGCTGCAACTGCCAGTTTGCGCTGCACCCCGACAGCTTTGAGTACGCGGTCATCGAGGTCAATCCCCGCGTGTCCCGTTCCTCCGCCCTCGCGTCCAAGGCGACGGGCTACCCCATCGCCAAGGTGGCGGCCAAAATCGCCATCGGCTACACCCTCGACGAAATCAAGAATGCGGTCACCGGCACCACCTATGCCTGCTTTGAGCCGACCATCGACTATCTGGTGGTTAAGCTGCCCAAGTGGCCCTTTGACAAATTTGTGTACGCCAAGCGCACCCTCGGCACCCAGATGAAGGCCACGGGCGAGGTCATGGCCATTGGTCAGTCCTTCGAAGAGGCCATCATGAAGGCGGTGCGCGGGGCGGAGATATCCCACGACAGCCTGAACACCCCGCATCTCGCCGAACTGTCGGACGAGCAGATCCGCGAAAAGCTCTGGGTGCAGGACGACGAGCGGCTGTTCGTGCTGTATGAGGCACTCAAGCGCGGCGTGACCCCCGCCGAGATCTTTGACATCACCAAGATTGACAAGTGGTTCCTGTGCAAGCTGCTGAAGCTCGTCGAGATGGACCGCACGCTGGCAAGCGAGACGCTGGACGACGCGCTGTATCTGCGGGCGAAGAAGATGGGCTATCCCGACAAGCTTATCGAGCGCCTGTCGGGCCAGACCATTCCGCACAAGCGGTATGCCTCCTATAAGATGGTGGATACCTGCGCGGCGGAATTCGCGGCCGAGACCCCGTATTTCTACTCCTCCTTTGACGAGGAGAACGAGGCGGCGGAGTTCATCGCCCAGCGCGGCAGCGACAAAAAGACGGTCATCGTCTTCGGATCCGGCCCCATCCGCATCGGCCAGGGCATCGAGTTCGACTATGCCTCGGTCCACTGTGTGTGGGCGCTCAAGGAAGCGGGCTACGAGGTGGTTATCGTCAACAACAACCCCGAGACGGTTTCCACCGATTTCGACACCGCCGACCGCCTGTATTTTGAGCCGCTGACGCCGGAAGATGTGATGAGCGTCATCGAAACGGAGAAGCCCTTCGGCGTGGTGGTCGCCTTTGGCGGCCAGACGGCCATCAAGCTGACCAAAGCCCTGTCCGACGCCGGGGTCAACATCCTGGGCACCTCGGCCGACAGCATCGATATGGCGGAGGACCGCGAACGGTTCGACGAGCTGCTGGAGGAACTGCATATCGCCCGGCCCCAGGGCTTCACCGTCATGACTACGGAGGAAGCGCTCGCCGTGGCGGAAAAAATCGGGTATCCGGTGCTGCTGCGTCCCTCCTACGTGCTCGGCGGGCAGAATATGATCATCGCCTTCAACGAGGAAGACGTACGCGAGTACATGGCCATTATTCTCGAACAGGGCATTGAAAATCCCGTGCTCATCGACAAGTACCTGATGGGCAAGGAGCTGGAGATCGACGCCATCTGCGACGGCGAGGATATCCTGATTCCCGGTATTATGGAGCATATCGAGCGCACCGGCATTCACTCGGGTGACTCCATCGCGGTGTATCCCGCATGGAATATCCGCGACGAGATGATCGAGAAGATCGTCCGCTGCTCCAAGGCGCTGGCCGTGTCGCTGAAAACCAAGGGCCTGGTGAATATCCAGTACCTGATTTATCATAATGAGCTGTACGTCATTGAGGTCAACCCGCGTTCCTCCCGCACCATTCCGTATATCAGCAAGGTGACCGGCGTGCCGATGGTGGATCTGGCCACCCGCGCCATGCTGGGCGAAAAGCTCGCGGATATGGGCTACGGCACGGGACTGTACAAGACCTCGCCCTATGTGGCGGTTAAGGTGCCCGTCTTCTCCTTTGAAAAGCTGACCAACGTGGATACCCACCTCGGTCCTGAGATGAAATCGACCGGCGAGGTGCTCGGCCTGGCCAACACGATGGATGAGGCGCTGTATAAGGGCCTGGTGGCGGCGGGCTACCGCATGAAGAAAACGGGCGGTGTCTTCTTCACGGTACGCAACTCAGATAAGAACGAGATCGCGGATACGGCGAAGAAATACTACGACCTGGGCTTCACGCTGTATGCCACCAAGGGCACGGCGGCGGTTATCCGTGACAGCGGTATGCCCGTGACCGTTATCGAGAAGATCCATGAATCGGACAACAACCCGATCACCCTGCTCGAGAGCGGGCGGGTGGATTACATCGTCTCCACCTCCTCCAAGGGACGCATTCCGACGCGCGACTGCGTCAAGATCCGCCGCAAGGCGGTGGAACGCAGCATTCCCTGCCTGACCTCCATCGACACGGCCAACGCGCTCGCCGACAGCCTGCGCAGCCGGTACTCGCTGGGCAGCACGGAGCTGGTGGATATCAACCACATGCGCACCGAGAAGATGAAGCTGGCCTTCAGCAAGATGCAAGGGTGCGGCAACGATTATATCTACTTCAACTGCCTCGACCAGAAGATCGACAACCCGGAGGGGCTGAGCGTACGGCTGTCCGATCGGCATCTGAGCATCGGCGGCGACGGCGTGGTGCTCATCTGCCCGTCCGATAAGGCGGATGCCCGCATGCGCATGTTTAACCAGGACGGCAGTGAGGGCAAAATGTGCGGCAATGCCATCCGCTGCGTCGCGAAATACCTGTACGACAAGGGCATCGTGAACAAGATGACCATGACCATCGACACCCTCAGCGGCGTCAAGACAGTGGAGCTCATCAAGGTAGGCGGCGAAGTGCAGCTGGCGCGGGTGGATATGGGCCGTGCGGAGCTGGATACGGCGAAAATCCCGGCCCTCTTTGAAGGAAAGACGGCCATCGATCAGCCCTTGACGGTGGGCGGTCAGGACTACCGCGTCACCTGCGTTTCGATGGGCAATCCGCACGCCGTGGTGTTCTGCAATCCCGATTCCATCGCACTGGAGACGGTGGGGCCGTTGTTTGAGCATCACGAGGCGTTCCCCGAGCGGGTGAATACCGAGTTTATCAAGGTCATCGACAAAAACACCCTGAAAATGCGCGTGTGGGAACGGGGCAGCGGGGAAACCTGGGCCTGCGGTACGGGCGCATGCGCGGCGGCTGTCGCGGCGGTGGAAAACGGCTTCTGCGCCAAGGGCGAGGACATCACCGTCAAGCTGCGCGGCGGCGATCTGGTCATCAATTACACCGACGACACGGTTTACCTGACCGGCAGCGCCGAGACGGTTTACGAGGGCGTTATCGAGATTTAACCGGCAAAGCCCGCACGGCGGCAACCCCGTGCGGGCTTTGCCGGTCCTATAGGAGAAAGGAGCAGGCGTATGAAGCTGAACATGCATTATCAGGAGCTGGAGGACAGCTATCTGTTTTCCACCATCGCGCATAAGGTGGCGGCCTTCGGCCAGGCGCACCCGGAGGCATCGATTATCCGGCTGGGCATCGGCGACGTGACCCGTCCGCTGTGCCCTGCGGTGGTGCAGGCCATGCAGGCCGCCGTTGCCGAAATGGGAGAGGCGGCCAGCTTCCGCGGCTACGGACCGGAGCAGGGTTATGATTTTCTGCGGCAGGCGGTACAGGGGTATTATGCCGCCCGCGGGGTGAAGCTGGCGGAGGATGAGATTTTCATCAGCGACGGCGCCAAGAGCGACGTGGGCAATATCCTCGATCTGTTTGATGCGAATAACACGGTGCTGGTGCCCGACCCGGTATACCCCGTCTACGTGGACACCAATGTCATGGCCGGCCGTCCCATCCGGTATATGCAGGCCAATGCGGACAACGGGTTTCTCCCGCTGCCCGATGAGACGGTGCAGGCCGACATTATCTATCTGTGTTCGCCCAACAACCCGACCGGCGCGGTGTACGACCGGGCCGGGCTGCAGGCATGGGTGGAGTACGCCAACGCGAACGGGGCGGTGATCCTGTTCGATGCGGCGTACGAGGCGTTTGTGCAGGAGCCGGCGCTGCCCCGCAGTATTTTCGAGATCGAAGGGGCGCGCACCTGCGCCATCGAATTCTGTTCCCTGTCCAAGACGGCGGGTTTCACCGGCACGCGCTGCGGGTACACGGTGGTGCCCATGGAACTGGAGGCGAACGGCGCCAAACTGAACCGGATGTGGCTGCGCCGGCAGACGACCAAGTTCAACGGCGTGCCCTATATTGTCCAGCGCGGCGCGGCCGCTGTCTTTTCGCCCGAAGGGCAGACGCAGATCCACGCCGATATCGCCTATTATCGGGAGAATGCGCGGGTCATTGCACAGGCGCTCGATTCGCTCGGCGTGTGGTACACGGGCGGCAAAAATTCCCCCTACATTTGGATGAAGTGTCCCGACGGCCTGGATTCCTGGGCGTTTTTTGACAAGCTGCTCGAGCAGGCGCATGTGGTGGGAACGCCGGGCGCCGGCTTTGGGAAAAACGGCGAGGGCTTTTTCCGCCTCACCGCTTTCGGCAATCATGAAAACACACAGGAAGCGGTTCGCCGCCTGACGGCCTTATACCGCTGAGAAGAGCAAACCTCCCGCCGGAAAAACGGCGGGAGGAAGCCGCCCGGCGGCAAAACAAGAAAATTCCAGCAAGATGCTTGACTTTTCGGGTCGGGTTGGGTATAATAGTCAAGCGCCTTCTGGAAGGGCGAACCGTTTGTTGCGATCCATTAGCTCAGCTGGCAGAGCACCTGACTTTTAATCAGGGTGTCCGGAGTTCGAATCTCCGATGGATCACCATGAAAAACCGCATGAAATGGCCATTTTTCGGCTGTATCATGTGGTTTTCTTTTTCTCAAAAATCCGTTTTGACTACTTTTTGACTACTTTTTAAAAACTTATGCGCAAAAGAAAAAGCCGGACGAGGAGTGATCCCCGCCCGGCTTTGCTTATGTATTTACTTATTGTCGTTCGCAGACGAACGATTCCCGGCCGCCTGCAGCTTGCCGACGATATCACTCACGTAATTGGCGCCGCGGCTGGCAAACAGGCCGGTGAGCGCCGCGCCGATGCCGGGCACGCCGAAGTCCAGCCCCAGCGCCGCGAACAGATCCGCCCCCGTCGCCAGGCACAGCCCGATGGCGACCGCAATCGCGCACAGCTGGGTGATGCCCGTCTTGACCTCGCCGGCGGTGAACATCTTGGCGATGCTCTTGGCGTATTCCACTACCGCTTCCACGATGACCGCCAGCGCGATAACCAGTATAATCCCTTGCATAGTGTTGTCCTCCTTATTGTTTATGCAGACTTTCCAAATCCGCCACCCGGTGGTTGATCACCTTGATTTGCTCCTCCACCACCGGCATGCGGCGGGCGTATTGGTTGTGCTCCGCCACCCGCTTTTCCAGCTGCTGCAGCCGGTAGGCCGTCAGCTTGGAGGACACCAGCACCCCACCGCCGCTTCCCAGCACCGTACCCGCCAGCGCAATCAGCGCCACAATGATTTCCGTCTCCATCTCAGCCCTCCGGTATCACCAGCACCTGGCCGGGGTGGATAATCCACGGGTCGGCGATGCCGTTGGCCTCGGCGATCTTCCGCCACGGCACGCCCAGCCGGCTGCCGATGCGGGACAGGGAATCACCAGATACCACCGTATACGTGCGCGCCGTATGCGGGCCCTCATCGTCCTGCAGCGCCCCGCGGGTGTCGGGGCCCACGATGCCGTCCACTTTGATGCCGGCCGCGGTCTGCACCGCCCGCACCCCGGCGTCCGTCTTGTCCCCGAAGATACCGTCCACGCCGCCGGAACCGAGATCGTATCCCCGCCGTTCCAGCTCCCACTGCACCCATTTCACTCCGTCGCCCCGGCTGCCGGAACGCAGCAGCGCCGTGGGTTCTGCATACGGGTTGCCCGTCGGCGCGCCCGGCCTGGCCAGCCCGAAAAAGGTGTACCAGCTGTCCCCGATGCTGCGGTTGCCGTTGGCCTCATCGAAGAAGTATGTATTCTCCCGTGTGTCCAGGTGCACCGCCGCCCGGCTCTGCGCGCTGCCGGGGATCCACCCGATGCCCCGGAAGCCCACGTCCTCCGCCGCCAGCAGAATCTCTTTTCCCTGGTAGCGCACCTCCTTGCCGTTTTCCTTATGCCAGCAATTCACGTCCGCCGCCTTGCCCTTGGCGTGCTGGCTGGTGGTGCTGTCGGTGCGGAAGCCGCAGGTGATGATGATTTTCGTGCAGTCCAGCCGCTCCCGCAGCGCCTCCAGCCGCTCCACCAGCTCCTCGTCAATCAGCACCCGGTCGGTGCCCTCCTCAGCAAACTCCCGCACCCGGAAGTGCTCCGACAGCTTTGCTGCCCCGTCCTTCTCAAGCGAATACGTCTTGACCATATGATTTCCTCCTTTTTGGTTTACGGCGTCATATACGCGGTGCCGCACAGGAACCCGCAATATTGCACGCTGGTA
>CABSLQ010000064.1 GCA_902478605.1 uncultured Oscillospiraceae bacterium | reverse complement strand
CTCTCCTACTAAAACTCAATATTTCCTACCAGGGCTCTTTTTTGTACTGTCCGCATATTATGGGGCAGTGAAATTTGGCAGCGGGGCTTCTCTTGTCATGAAGGGCGGCCGGGCGAACCGGCTGCGATTCATCGCGTATAGGCGGCGAGGGGAGCGGGCCCTCCCAGAATTTCCCGTTCAATGAACAGGGAACAATCCTCCCGGGCGTCCACCGCCCACCGGACAAGCGCAATTTGGCCCTTTTCGATTTCGATGCCGGTGATGCACCGGGGGTGCACACAGCTCCCATCGTTAAAATAAGGGCACTCTCCTGGTTTGGGGAAAACCGGACGGTGGGTGTGGCCGGCGATGACGATTTGGTTTTCGCTCGCGGAGAAGGCGCACAGCTCCTTCTCCTGCTTTTCGGTTTTGATGCGCGGCCGTCCGCCCCCCACGGGCGCGAGAAAGCCGACCAGTTCCAGCGGTCCCCAAACATAGCGCACCAGAAAACGGGCCAGCGGCCACAGGGCGTCGTTGAGCAGGCTTCCCTGATGCCCGTGAACGAGCAGCAGACGCTGGCCGGTGACGCGGTGCACCAGCACGAGGCTTTCCGAGATTTCCAGATTGGGAAACAGCGGCTTTTCGCAGCGATCCTTGTCGCAGTAATAGCTGCCGCATTGCGTCACATAGCTTCCCCTGCGTTTGACGATGTCATGATTGCCGTACAGCATGTACAGCCGATCCGCCTGATAAAAGCGGGAAAGCAGCTCAAAGGCGCGGGTATGGGTCTGGATAATGGGACGCTGCCGGCGGTTTTCCCACAGCTCGTCTCCGTCGCCCAGCTCGATATAGGTGAACCCGTTGCGGTAGTAGTATTCAAGGGCGCCGCAGTAAATTTCCTGATTGGGAAGGAAGTTGTCCGAGCTGTTTCCCTGGCCGCGGTGGCAGTCGCTCAGGATGATGAACCGGGAATTGTCATCAAACGGCAGGATTTTGGCGGAAGCGTACGCTTCCAATAGGCGCTGCCTGACAGAAAACATGGCCTATCCCCCCGAACGGGGCGGTTCGTAGCCGCAGCAGCCGTTCCCCTGCGTGCGGTGACCACAGGGCCTCCGGTTCCGGCAGCCGTTTCCGCGGGGAGGGCAGCCGCTCCTTTCGCAGCAGGGCGGTGTGGGGGGACAAGGACAGCCGTTGTCGCAGCCGGAAGGCGGCGTGGGCGGACAGGGCACCGGACAGGCCAGCAGACAGTCGGGGGCGTCCGGCAGAACGCGCAGCAGGACACAGCCGGTCGGCAGGCATACCGACGGGGGATTTGCCGGCGAAGCGGGATCGGGGCAGGGAGACGGAGGCAGTGGGGAGGGCGACGGGGCGTCGCCGCGTATCTCGTCCAGGAGCCATCCAAAGGCCTCATATAACCCGCGCGCGTACAGGGAGTGCAGGAAAAAGGTATACAGCTCCGGCACGGCGGCCTTCACATATTCCAGCTTGTCGAGCGTATCAGTGTAGCGGGCGGTGGCCGTCTCAAACAGTTTGCAGTTGCTTTCATTGATCTTCTGCACGGCGGCCTCCTGCACAGGGCTCAGGGACTGCGGCGTGTGGGGAGAGCCAAAGTGTATCCTCACGCTGCGGCCCCGCACCGCAAACTCGCCGGGCTGATAGCCGGCTTCGCGCAAACCGCCGACGAAGGCGCGGCACATCTCCCGGTTCGGAAACCCGATGCGGGCATCCATGGTCAGGCTCCGAAGCGTGGAATATTCTCCCAGACGGAATCCGGTCAGCCACCAGTGCAGGCCTTTGCGCTTCAGAAGGGGCTTCCCGTTGCGGTACAGGACAAAGGAGAGCGGCAGACGTTCGGCATCGCTGGCGCTTTCGTAAAAGGTGCCGGCGAACTTAGCGGAGCGGACATCTTCACGGCTTGTATTGTACACGCCGATTTCGGCGCCCGTGGTGATGCCGTACTGCCCCTTCCACAGTTCGATGAGCCAGCGCTTTCCGCCGTACTCGAAGCGGATCGGCTCACAGTCCATGATCATGCTGAAATTGGGGGCGGCCTCGTCGTACAGGCGGCAGTATCCCATCTCCCGCTGCCAGCAGTCCATGAGGGAATAAAAGGTATCGCTTTGCCGGTCATAGGCGAAGCCGGCCAGCGCCAAATCCCGGTTAAGCTGCTCCTGCTGGGCAGCCTTGTCCGGGTTGGGACGGAACCGGCGCAGGCGCCGGTACCGGATCAAAATAAAAAGCAGAAGCCCCAGGAAAAGGACCCCCGCTGTGCCAAGAAGGATAATCAACCAGGTACTCATATGCATTTCCTTTCTGCGGCACACCGGTTACCCGCATGCCGCGTATAGGCCGCCTGTCCGGCGGCGGGTGATAAGGGGGCTATTCTACTGTATGCGCGGGCCGGACAAAGGTGACAGCCTGTCTGGAGAAATACGGTATGGAAGCGCTTTCCTCCCGTTTCCAGACCGATCCAACCGTTTTACGGACAAGTCGGTCATATTTTACGATTTTAATGCATATAGTGAAACGAAATCTTATTAAATGATAGAAAAAGCGCTAAAAAGATTGCAAACTTGTAACTTTTCGGTATAATAAAAACTGTAAATGTTACAACTTTGTAATTTTTGGGGCGGGATATCCAAACAAAGGATGTGATTCCATGCACAACGGCAGTATGCCGCATAACGCGAAATCGGACAGGCGGGGCGGCCGTTTGGAACTCCTGTATGATCGGTGTTACCGTTTTTGTTATGGCACCGGCATTCAGACCGTGCGTCTTGCCCGGTTTGTAAAACGGCGTATGTACCGCGGCCTTAAGCCGGTAAAACGGGGGCTTTGTTTAACGGCGGACAGGCTGGTCCTGCGGCATGTGCGGGCGGCGGCCGGGGAATGCCGCCGGATGCGGGAGGGCTTCGGCATGGCGGGCAGCCTGCTCGCGCAGGCCCGCCGGGAGGGGGCCGGGCATACCGTGAAGACGGCGCTTTCCCTGCCGGCCAGGGCGGTGCGGCGGCATCGCCGGGCGCTGGCCGCCTTCGGCAACCTGGCCGCGCCGGCCGCCGCGGTGCTGGTGCTGGCACTGACGGTGCAGTTCTGGAGCACGCGCACCTTCGGCCTGGCCCTCGAGTATAACGGGCAGACGCTTGGGTATATCGAGGACGAGGGCGTCTATGAAACGGCCGCCAATATGGCGGCGCAGCGTGTTCTGAACGCCGATGAATCCATCGGCTTTGAACAGACGCCCAAGCTGACGCTGGCGCTCGTTTCCAAAGACAATATGCTCGACGAGAGCACGCTGTGCGATGAAATTCTGCGTTCCGCCGGCGATTCCATCGCCGAGGCCTGCGGCCTGTATGTGGACGGGGTGTTCATGGGAACTATGGAATCCCGCACCGAGCTGGACGGGCTGCTGGACGGCCTTTTAAACGCGGTGATAACCGACGCTTCCAGCGAGCGGGCGGCCTTCGCCCAAACGGTGGAGGTGGTGGAAGGGCTGTATCCCATTTCCTCCCTGGTCGATGCGGATACGATGAAAACGCGGCTGGTGGAAGCACCCGAGGAGAATCAGACGGCCACCGTGCGCAGCGGGGATACGCTGAGCCGTATTGCGCAGACGCATAACATGACGCTCGACGAGCTGCGCACGCTGAATCCCGCGGTGCAGCAGACCGATCTGGTCACCGTCGGACAGGAGCTGCTGGTGCGGCAGGCGCAGCCCGTGCTGCAGGTGCAGCTGATCCGGACCGTCACCTATGACGAGACCATCGCCTTCGAATCCAAGACGGTGGAGGACAGCTCCCTGTGCCTGGGGTATGAAGCGGTGCGCACGGCAGGGAAAAACGGAACCCGCCGCGTGACGGCGGAAGTGACCCTGATCGACGGCGTGGAACAGTCGCGCACGGTGGTGGCTTCCGAGGTAACCCAGCAGCCGGTGACCCAGGTCACCGTGATCGGCGCGAAGAAATACGCGGCGGGCACCACGCTGGGCGACGGGATAGCGACGGGCAAATTCATATGGCCGGTGCCGGGCTTCACCAATGTATACTCGGGCTTTGGCACGCGTAACGGGAAGCTGCACAAGGGCATCGACATTTCCCAGAGCGGCATTAAGGGCCAGGCCATTGTGGCAGCGGACGGCGGCCGTGTCGTGGAGGCCAACAGCACCAGCTCGTGGGGCCAGGGATATGGGTATTATGTGGTGATTGATCACGGAAACGGCTACCGCACCCGGTACGCCCACTGCGAGAAGATTAACGTCAAGGTCGGACAGAAGGTGGCGCAGGGGCAGCTCATCGGCTGGGTCGGCAACACCGGCAACAGCGAGGGCTATCATCTGCATTTTGAGCTTCTGAAAGGCGGCAGCGCGGTCAACCCCATGAACTATCTGAAGAAATAAACAGAGCCGGCAGGGAACCATCGGTTCCCTGCCGGCTTTTTGGGCCCGGTTGTACAGACGGGGAAATTTTGCTATACTGTATTATAGAATGAAAGAAGCGGGAGGCTAGGTATGCCAAGCATAAAAAGCAAGCTGCTCATCGGCACCATGAAAAGCATACGGCCGTTGATCGCCGGGGCGGACATCGCCGCGCAGCGCAAGGGACTGGAAATGCTCCGGTATATCCATCCCAAAAACAAATCGGTGGAGCTGAAGCCGGCGCCGGCGGATTGTCCCCTGGCGGGTCAATGGGCCGTCCCTGCTCAGGCGATCGCGCACAAGGTGGTACTGTATACCCATGGCGGTGCGTATGTATCCGGTTCCCCCTCCACCCATGAGCCGCTTATCTGCCGGCTGGCCGAACAGTGCCGTCTGCCGGTTTTTGCATACGATTACCGTCTGGCGCCCGAGCACCCGTATCCGGCGGCGCTGGAGGACGCGATAAAGGCCTTCGACTATCTGATCGGCGAGGGGTATGGGGCAGAGGATATCGTATTGTGCGGCGATTCGGCCGGCGGCGGGCTGTCGTTGTCGCTGATCATGGCCCTGCGCGATCAGGGGCGGGCGCTGCCGGCCGCGGCGGCGGTGCTCTCCCCCTGGACCGATCTGACCGAAAGCCTCGATTCCCATTACAGCAACACGGGGATCGATCCGCTTATTTCCAGTGAAAACCTCCGCGAGATGGCGCTGCTGTATGCGGGCGGCAAGGATTTGAAAACGCCGTATATCTCGCCGCTTTACGGGAATTTCACCGGGTTTCCGCCGGTGCTCATTCATGTGGGAAGCGCCGAAGTACTGCTTGACGATTCGTGCGAGCTGGCCCTGCGCATGGAGGCGCAGGGGGTGCCGGTGGACATCGATATATACGAGGGCATGTGGCATGTGTGGCACATGTTCGATGTGGAAGAGGCCCGCACGGCCATTCGGAAAATCCAATGGTTCTTTCACACCCAGCTGGAAATCGGCGGGCTGAAAAAGCGGGAGATCCACCCGGGGGCGGTCTATCGGCATTTCAAGGGCCGGGACTATCGGGTGCTGTCCGTGGCGCGGCACAGCGAAACGCTCGAGGAAATGGTGGTTTATCAGCAGCTGTACGGCGATCACGGCATATGGGTGCGGCCGCTTGAGATGTTCCTCGGCACGGTGGAGCGCGACGGGGAGCTTATCTATCGCTTTGAAGAACGGGAAGAGAAGCCGGAGAGGGTGGACGGTCCTTGAGCGAAGCCAAAAAAGACTGGTACCGGCTGGACAATTCGGCCAAGATCTATCCGGCGGTGATGTCCCGCCAATGGGCCTCCATGTTCCGCGTGAGCGTGACACTGCGTGAAACCATTGACCCCGTGCGGCTGCAGCGGGCGCTGGAGGAAACGGTGCGGCGCATACCCACCTTCTGCCTGTCGCTGCGGCGGGGACTGTTCTGGTATTATCTGGACAGCGGTGAGCATGTGCCGCAGGTGGAGCCGGATGTGGCCAATCCCTGCAAAAAGCTGGAGAAGGGGGAAAACGGCGGCTACTGCTTCCGGGTACGCTATGACCGGTGCCGCATCGCGGTGGAGCTGTTCCACTCGCTGGCGGACGGCACCGGGGCGATGATTTTTCTCAAAACGCTCGCCGGCCGGTATCTGCAGCTGGCCGGGTACCCCGTACTGCCGGGCGAGGGAATGCTCGACTGCGCCGAAGAGCCGCGGGAGGAGGAGATGGAGGACAGCCACAGCAAGTACGCCCGCTTCCGGCACATCGAAAGCCGCAAAGAGGAAAAGGCCTATCACCCCCACATGACGCGGGAGCCGGCCCCCACGCTGCATATCATCACCGGGCTGATGCCGGTGGAGGCGGTGCACGAACGGGCCAGGGCGATGGGGGTCACCATCAACGAGTACCTGGCGGGGGCGCTTTGCCATGCGTTTTATGTGTACCAGAAGACGGAAGGAAACCACCGGCTGTATCCGGTTAAAATCAGCGTGCCCATCAATATGCGGGCCTTTTATCCCTCCAAAACGGTGCGCAACTTTGCCCTTTTCGTCAACCCGGGGGTGGACCCGAGCTACGGCGAGTATACCTTTGAGGAAATGGTGCAGCATATCCATCATTTCATGCGGCTGCGCCTGAATGAAAAATACCTCAACGCGGTGCTCTCGGCCAACGTGGGCAACGAGCAGAATGCGGCGATGCGCGCCGTGCCGCTTTTTATCAAAAATATTGCCATGAGCCTGGCCTACCGTCTCTACGGGGAAAGCCGCTATTCCATTGGCTTTTCCAACCTGGGACGGCAGACGGTGCCCGAATCGATGGCCCCCTATGTCGAACGGTTCGATTTTATGATGGGGGCACAGCGGTTCAACGGCCATGGGGCCACGGCGGTGAGCTATGGCGACCGGCTCGTTTTTACCATCACCTCCACCGTGGAGGAGACCGATATCGAGCGCCTGTTCTTCACCGAACTGGTGAAGAGGGGCATACCCGTGCGCATCGAAAGCAACCGGGATTAACCGGCAGGTAAGTAAGAAGGTGTTTGCATGTCCTATTGTGTCAACTGCGGGGTGGAGCTCGCCGCGTCGGAGCACGCCTGCCCCCTGTGCCATACCGAGGTATACAATCCGCGGCAGCCGTTCGATCCCAAGGCGCCGCGCCCTTTCCCGTCGCGCATCGATCTGTTTGAGCCGACCGATAACCGGGGCTTCATCGCCGCCCTCGTTTCGCTGGTGCTGGCGCTGCCCGCCATCACCTGCCTGGCCTGTGATCTCGCGTATACGCCCGGGTCCGGGTGGTCCATGCTGGTGGTGGGGGCCATGGCCATGCTGTGGGTGTTCATCGTGCCCGCCCTCTTTTTCCGCCGGCATCCGGTCCTGGTGGGTGCGGTGCTGGACACGGGTGCGGTGCTGGGTTACCTGTATCTGGTGGAGCACTTTGCGGCCCACGGCGACTGGTTTTTGCATCTGGCCCTGCCCATCGTGATGCTGATCCTCGCGCTGTTTGTCCTCAATTATCTGCTGTCCTCCAAGTGTATCCACGGCCGGTTCCGTCAGGTGGCGCTGGCCCTCGCCACCACGCCGCTGCTGCTTACCGGGATCGAAACCACGGTGAATTTCTATCTCAAGGGGCAGTTCCAGCTTGTCTGGTCCCTCATCGTATCCATTCCCTGCCTGCTGTTGGCGCTGCTGGCGCTGGTGCTCGATCGGCGCCGGCATTTCAAAAATGAGATGCGCAAGCGGCTGCATCTGTGAGGAGGATAATCATGGGGGTACGAAGAAAAATAGCGGCCGGAATTCTCTATCTGGCCGCCGGGCTGTTGTTTTTGCTGGCGCTGGCCTGGACGGGAGGCGGGCCCGCCACGACCATGGTGATTAAGCTGCTGCTTGGCGCGGGCGGTGCGGCGGCCATTATCGGCGCGGGCGTGATTTTCGCGCACGGCCGGCCCGAAAAACGGGGGAAAATTGTGCGGGTGACGATATGGCTGCTGTTCTGCCTGTACCTGCTGGTGCTGCTCTTTCTGCTGTTCGGCAACGGGTTTTCCGGACGGACAAACTGGGCCTTTCGGGATTTGGCGGCACGCTGGAAGCAGGGGGTGAATTGGCGCCCTTTTGCGACCATCTGGTCCTATTTGAATTGGGCGGAGTGGGATATGGGGGCGCTGTCCCAGGCGGCGGTAAACATCGGCGGCAATCTCGCCGCCTTTGCGCCGTGCGGGGTGTTTCTTCCCCTGCTGTTCCGGCGCCTGCGCCGGTTTTGGGCCTTTTTCCTCGCGATGACGGCGGCCATCGTGCTGGTGGAGCTGATACAGCTGGCCACCGGCACGGGCGTTTGCGATATCGACGATCTGATCCTCAATTTGGCGGGGGCGGCGGCTGTTTATGGCCTGGCGCATATCCCGCCTGTCAGGCGATGGGCCGCCCGTCTGGTAAAAGCATGAACCATTCGCCCGAGAGGCGGGACTTGTAGAAAAAAGAAGAATGTGGTATACTAAATCGGTTATGTACGGATAATCTACAGCAAGGATAGGAAGTTTTAGGGCATGGGAAAAAGAGAGGATCTCCGCAATATCGCCATCATCGCCCACGTCGATCATGGCAAAACCACCCTGGTCGATCAGCTGCTGCGGCAGAGCGGTGTGTTCCGCGCGAACGAGCAGGTGGCCGAGCGCGTCATGGACTCGGGTGATCTTGAGCGGGAGCGCGGCATCACCATTTTGGCGAAAAACACGGCGGTCATGTACGGTGACACCAAAATCAACATTGTGGACACGCCCGGCCACGCCGATTTCGGCGGTGAGGTGGAGCGCATTCTGCTGATGGTGGACGGCGTGCTGCTGCTGGTCGATGCGTTCGAGGGCTGCATGCCGCAGACGCGGTTTGTGCTCAAAAAGGCGCTGGGTCTCGGCAAAAAGCCGGTGGTGGTTATCAATAAGATCGATCGCGACGGCGCCCGGCCGGCCGAGGTGATTGACGAGCTGCTGGATCTGTTCATCGAACTCGGCGCGGATGAGGACCAGCTGGAATTCCCCGTCGTGTATGCCTCCGCGCGGGACGGATACGCTTCGCTTAACCCGAACGACCGCGAGGGGGATATGACCCCGCTGTTTGAGGCGATTCTGCAGCATGTGCCGGCGCCGGAAGGGGATCCCGACGGGCCGCTGCAGATTTTGTTCTCCAACATCGATTACGACGACTATACCGGGCGCATCGGCGTCGGCCGCGTGGAACGCGGGCAGGTGAAAAACGGCCAGTCTGTCACCCTGTGCAAAACGGACGGCACGACGGAAAACGTGCGCATCGGCAAGCTCTATCAGTTTGAGGGGCTCAGCCGGGTGGAGCATGAGACGGCGAAGCTCGGCGACATCATCGCGGTGACCGGTATCGCCGATTTGAATATCGGGGAGACGGCGTGTGACCCCGCCTGTGTGGAACCGCTGCCCTTCGTACACATTGATGAACCTACCATTTCGATGGTGTTTATGGTCAACAACAGCCCCTTTGCCGGCCAGGAGGGCAAATTCGTCACCAGCCGCAACCTGCGCGACCGCCTGTTTAAAGAGGTGGAAACCAACGTGAGCATGCGGGTGAAGGAAACCGACACCACCGACGCCTTTGAGGTGTCGGGCCGCGGCGAGCTGCATCTGTCCATCTTAATCGAGACCATGCGCCGGCAGGGGTATGAATTCGCCGTCAGCCGGCCGCAGGTCATTTATAAGCGGGACGAGGCAGGGCATCTGCTGGAACCGATGGAGCTGCTGATGATCGAGGTGCCCGAGCAGTATGTGGGCGCCGTGATGGAAAAGCTCGGCTCGCGCAAGGCGGAAATCGTCAACATGGGCACCCGGGATACCGGCGTGAGCCATCTGGAATTCCGCATTCCGGCCCGCGGCCTCATGGGGTATCGGCAGCAGTTTTTGACCGATACCAACGGCAACGGCATCATGAACAGCGTATTTGACGGGTACGAGGAATACAAAGGGGAAATCGCCCAGCGCGTGCAGGGCTCCCTGGTGGCCTTCGAGTCGGGCGAAACGAGCAGCTACGGCCTGTTCAATGCGCAGGATCGCGGCATGCTGTTTGTGGGACCGGGGCTGCCGGTATATGAGGGCATGATTGTGGGCCAATCCCCCAAGAATGAAGACGTGACGGTCAACGTGTGCAAGAAAAAGCACGTGACCAATATGCGTGCCGCCGGTTCGGACGAGGCGCTGCGCCTCACGCCCCCCACCATCCTGTCGCTCGAGCAGTCGCTGGAATTCATCAACGACGACGAGCTGGTGGAGGTAACGCCCAAATCCATCCGCCTGCGCAAGCGCATTCTGTCCAGGGAACAGCGCATGAAGGAAGCGTCCAGGAAAAAAGGATAACGAACGAAAAAGGTACGGGAAGGCGGCCGGGGCGTCGCCGTGCCTTTTTTCGTCCGGAAAGGGAGAAGCCATGGAACCGATGGGTATCGCGGAGGTCCCGACATGAAACGGCCGCTGTGGGTGACGGGAATTGCCTTCAGCGCGGCGCTCCTCCTGGCCAATCTGCTGGGGCTCGGCGCCGCGCTGTGGATGGCGGTGCTTTGTCTGGTGCTGTGCCTGGGGGCGCAGCTGTTTCCTCTTCTGCGCGCGCGGCGGGAGATAACGGGCGCGCTGCTGGCCGCGATGGTGGGATTCGGTCTCTTTTCGGTGAAGGAAGGGGCGGCCGTCCGGCCGCTGGAAGCCTTTGACGGGACGACGCATACCGTGGAGGCGCAGGTGGTGGAAACGCAGGAGGGCTCCTGTGTTGTCCGGGTAACGGCAGGCGATGTGCCGGCCGGCACCCGCATAAAGCTGTGGCTGAGCGCGGACAAGCTGACGCCGGCGCTGTATGACAATATCCGCGCCGAGGTGCAGCTTTCCCTTCCGGATAAAAACCGCCTGTCTCTCAAGGCGGAGGATATCTATCTGACCGGCTTGTGCACCGGCTATGGTGAGCAGGCCATGTCGGTCACCGCCCCGGATTCCCGGCCGTGGTATGCGGTGCTGGATACCTGGCGCGAGCGGTTCAGCCAGACCATACGCCGTCTGCTTCCCGGCGAAGAGGGAGCGCTGGTGACGGCCGTTTGCCTTGGGGACAAGAGCGGGCTGTCTCTGGACACCACCGAGGCATTCCGCCGGGCCGGCCTGACCCATCTGCTGGTGGTGTCCGGCCTGCATATGACCATCATCGCCCAGGTGGTGCTTTGGCTGCTGCTGGCGCTGCGGGTGCCGCGCCGTGCGGCGGCCGGAGCGGCCAGTCTGGTCTTGCTGCTTTTTATGCTGCTGGTGGGCTTGTCACCGTCGGTGGTGCGCGCTGGCGTTATGAGCCTGGTGCTGCTGACCGGACAGATCATCAGCCGGGACGCGGACAGCCTCAATTCGATGGGGCTGGCCCTGCTGTTGCTCACGGCAGGAAACCCGTTTGTCGTCATGCACGTGGGGCTGCAGCTTTCTTTTGCCTCCACCTTCGGCCTGGTGGTTCTTGCCCCGCGCCTGCAGCGGGCGGTGCTGGAGGCGTGCCGCCGGCGGCATGCGCGCCGAACCGGCGGAGAAGTGGCAGACTGGCGGCCGCCGCGGCCGTTTGGCTGGGTGATCAGTGCCGTCTGCGTTACGCTGTGTGCGATGCTGCCCACCATGCCCATATTGGCGCTGTATTTCGGTGAGCTGTCTGTGGTGTCGCCGCTTGCCAACCTGCTCGGTGTATTCCCGGCAAACGCTCTGCTCGTGGTAGGGTGCCTGACCATGCTGCTCGATCTCGTGCCCTTTATGGGGTGGGCGGTGCGCGGCCTGGCCCTGCTGGCCGGTCTTCTTGCGCGCTATCTGCGCGGGATGACCGGGGTGATCGGTTCCTGGGGCGCCGCCACCGTACCGCTGACGGAGCCGTATTGGCTTATCTGGCTGATTGGTTCGCTGGGACTGCTGTGGCTGGGATACCGGCTGTTCGGCGCCAAAGGGGTGCGCCGGGCGCTGGCCATGTCGGTTGTCGTGCTCGCCTGCGGCCTGGGATTGCATACCGCTTTATGGCGCGGCGTCACAACGATCACCTCCATCGATGCCGGAGACAACACGGCGCTGCTCATCGAACAGGACGGGCACGCAGGTCTGGTGGCAACGGGGGACAGTCGTAAATTGCTGGATACGGTATGGTATGCGCTGCGCCGCCGCGGGATACGGCACCTGGATTTTCTGCTTCTGCCCGATATGGAGGGGCGCGGCGCTTCCCAGGTGCGCGAGTTTACGGGACGGATAGAGGTCGATGCCCTGCTGTATCCGGGTGACGGCGTAAACGCGCCGCTGGCAGATGCGTCGGCCGCGGGCGTGCGGGAAGTATACGACGAAACCGACAACTTCACCTTTTGGAATACGGGATACTTGGCGTTTGAAAAGGGCGGCTGGGTGCGCATTGAACTGCAGCAGACGCGGGTGCTGCTTTGTCCGAATGGAGGAGATGCCGCGGCGCTGCCGGCCGACTGGCGGCGGGCGGATCTGGTGGTGTTTACCGAAACGCCGCCGATACATGCGGCGGCCATCACGGCACAGAGCGGGGTGCTCAACTGTTCGGATTACACCCTCCCGGAAACGGCGGAAACACTGCCGTGGGGATTATATCCCATGCGCTTGACCGCGGTGGACGGCGACGTGCAGGCGGCCACCCGGGGCCAGGGGGATTTGACCGTGCGCGGATGAAAGACGGATACGAGAAGGAGAAGCAAACCATGCCGCTGACCGAAACGGAGTTGAAAAAGCAGCTAGGGAACGGGCTGGCGCGCCTGTATTTTCTGTATGGGGAGGAAAGCTACCTGACGGCGCATTATGCCGCGCTTATCGCGGAAAAGGCGGTGGGCGGCGACGATATGGGCGGCTTTAATCTGCAGAAATTCGACGGGCAGACCGTGTCCTTTGACGCGATCGAGGAAGCGGCCGAAGCCCTGCCGCTCATGGCGGAGCGCAAGTGTGTCATCGTGTGCGATTATGACGTGGCGGCGAACGGAGCAACGCAGGAGCGGCTGCTGGCACTGGCGGCGGATCCGCCTGAGGATTGCGTGCTGATTTTCTGGCAGGACGCGGTACAGCCGGATCTCAAGAAAAATGCCAAGTGGAAGGCCTTTGCCGCAGCGGCGGAAAAGAGCGGTGTGTGCGTGTGCTTCCCGCGTAAAACCACCGGCGATATTGTCAAGCTTCTGTGCAGCGGTGCGGCGCGGCGCGGCAACCGGCTGCAGCCCGAGACGGCCAGGCTGCTGGTGGAGCAATGCGGCGACGATCTGCGGCTCCTGCTGGGGGAGCTGGACAAATTGTGCGCCCTGGCGGGTGAAAGCGGCGAGATCACACGGGAGCAGGTGGAAACGGCCGCGACCAAAAATCTGGAAGCATCGGTGTTTGACCTGTCCAAAGCGATTTTGCAGGGGAATTATGCGCGTGCCTATACCATTCTGCACACCCTTCTGAGTCAGAAGGAGGAACCGGTGTCGATTCTTGCCGTGCTTTCCAATGCATACGCCGACCTGTACCGGGCCAAGGCCGCCGCCAATGCCGGCGTACAGGCGGAATCGCTGGCGGCGGATTTTGGCTGCCGCGGACGAGAGTTCCGGCTGCGCAATGCGGCACGGGACTGTGCGCGTCTGTCCCTTGCCGCGCTGCGGGAAAGCTTGGAGGTGCTCGCGCAGGCGGACGGACTTCTCAAATCCTCCCGCACCGACAAGCGTGTGGTGCTTGAGCAGACGGTGGCCCGGCTGATTATGCGCGGGCGCAGCCGATGAAGGAGCAGAGGGGCGCTCTGCCCCGGATACGGGAAGCGATTGTGGTGGAGGGCCGGTATGATACGGCGCGGCTGCGTACCGTGGTGGATGCGCTCGTGGTCGAGACCGGCGGATTCGGCCTGTTCCGCGACAGGGAGCAGCTGGCGCTGCTGCGCCGGCTGGCGGCGCAGCGGGGACTGGTTATCCTCACAGACAGCGACGGCGCGGGGTTTGTTATCCGGGATTATCTCGCGGGCGCCATTCCACCCGCCCAGGTGAAGCACGCCTACATTCCCGAAATTGCGGGGCGGGAACGGCGCAAAACGGCGCCCTCGAAGGAAGGGCTGCTCGGCGTGGAGGGCATGGACGGTTCGCTTATTCTGGAGGCGCTGCGCCGGGCGGGAGCCACTTTTTTGGAGGAGAACGAGACGCCGGCAAGGCAGGCCTTTTTAACCAAGGGCGATCTGTATGCAGATGGCCTGTCCGGCTGCCCGGACAGCGCGCTGCGCCGGGAACGGCTGCTCGACTATCTGGGCTTACCGCATAAGCTGTCCACTAATCGGCTTCTCGAGGTGATCAACGCGACCCTGACGCCGGAGGAGTACCGGGCGGCGCTGGCGGCCTGTGTGCCGGACGGGCAGGCTTGACAGGGACGCGGCGGCGCGGTATAATCCAACTTGCGGCGTTTTAAGCCGCCTATAACCGGGTGTGGCGCAGTTGGTAGCGCGGGTGGTTTGGGACCATCAGGCCGCAGGTTCGAACCCTGTCACTCGGACCATCGAAAACCCCGTCAGAAACGGCTTAAATGCTTGGTTTCTGGCGGGATTTATTTTTCTGTATGATGGATTTGGTCGTTATTTGGTCGTTATTGCCGCCAAAAGCCGCCGAAAGATACGAAAAGAAACGAGCGGGCGCATGGTGTTCCATGTTGGCCCGCTCGCTGCTTTTATTGTTCGTTGCTCACGTCTCTGCTGGTTTTAACAAACTCTTCGCGAAGTTGTAAAGCAGGTTCATGCTCTGCTCGTCAGCCGTGCTCAGCAACCGGATGATGCCGTCCTTGACTTTGGCTGTCCGGCACAGGTATTCAAGCTCGCTCTTTTTCATGAGATACCGTGCTTCCTCTGGGGTGTATGTTTTGTTCAGCACCTTATCAATCCCTGTCATGCTATCCCTCCTATTTGTAGTTTCCTGCCACATCGTCGGGCAGGTTGCCGCAAAGCAGTGCCGTGAGATGCTCAAATATTTTCGTATAGTCATCGGCGGATAACCTCTGGTTTAAATGATATTTTCTGTTTTCGTATACCGTCCCGTCTGTGAGAATAATAAAACGAATACCCGCAAACGGTTCTTCCATGGCTACAGTTGGAAAGCTTTTTCTCATCGTAATTTTCCCCTTGCAAAAGATGGGCGGGCCTGCTACAATGGAGACAGACCCGCCTTGTGCGGTGCGGTCTTCTTATTGGCTTTCCTCTGTATTGCTGGCAGGCTCGCAGGGGATTGCCTTTCTTTTATTGCGCCATTGGTCACGGGGACGTCTATTGTGGTATTGTTCGTATCTGGTTGCCCATCGGCAGTTATCTGGGCTATAGCCTTTGTCATTGTCAATACGGTCAATAGTTAAATCGTCTTGGTATCCATGAGATAGCGCCCACGTCTGGAACGCCGCGAAATCGTGCAACCATTCATGGCAAACAGTAATACCTCTGCCCCCGTAGTCAGCGTACTGTTGCGCTGTTCTGTTGCAGCACCTTGCTTTCATGCCTATCCAAGTACGATACAGCCTTGAGTTTGCGCCGCCATGCTTTGTAAGTAGGTCTTTTCGCAAGCACCCACAGCTTTTTGTGTCTTTCTTCAAATGGCTGAAAGTGGTTTTTACCATATTCCCGCAGTCACATTTACAAAGCCATAACGTGGCTTTGCGTGTAGAGTTGTATCCTAAATTTCTGACAACTACTAAACGGCCAAACCGCTGCCCAGATAAGTCAAGTTTGTTAGTCATCATACCGTCACCGTGAACCGGCGCGCCTCTGTGGGCCTCATGTATTCGGCGTAGAGAGCGGGCCAGGCAGCGCGGAAGGCCCTGGAATCGAAGCGGCTGGATTTGACCACCGCATAGCGGACAGTGTGCTTCCCAGCCTCGATGGTGTCCACGCCCTGCTTGCTCATGTCAGCCTTGAGGGCGTCCTCGATGGCGGCGATCTCGTCCGCCAGCTCGGCGGCCATCTCCCGCCTGTCTCTTATACACATCTGACGCT
>CABSLQ010000063.1 GCA_902478605.1 uncultured Oscillospiraceae bacterium | reverse complement strand
GCGACGAACTTCCTGAGGACGGCTAAGCCGTCCTCATACCCTCGCAGCACAACGCGGTGCGTTGTGCATGGGGTTCCCCGATGCGACGCATAAGAATTCTGCTTTTGTGTATATGGCTATTCGCTAAAAAGTTTTTTGACACTCTGCGCCGCCTCCCGGCGGCTTTCCTTTCCCGCCGTTTTCTACACTTGTCTTTTATACCCATTTACCCAATTTTCTACATTTGTCGATTATGAGGTGACACCCTATGCTGCTCCGCCGCCTGAAACCGCTGTTCACCCCCTATCCCTGCGCCAAGCGGCTGGCAACCGCCTGGATCCTGCTGAACGCCCTGCGGCTGTGCTTTGGCCCCGCCGCCAAAGCCGTCCCGCTCCCCCTCTTTTGCGGCGGGATCCTGCTGCTCTTCGCCGGGCTGACCCTGGTCGCGCTTGCGCGGCCGGCGGCCTGGCTGGAAAACGGCCTGCTTGTGGGCGCGGCGGCCTGGCTGGCCTGGCTGCTGGTGTGGCAGTATACGGGCGGGACCCCCTATGCCTTCTGCGCGGCGCTGCTGCTGGCGCTGGGGCTGCTGATCTGTATCCTGTACCGGCAGCCCGCGTCCCCCGCCCTGCCGGCGGTGGGCCGCCGCCTGTGCCTGGCCGTCGTGGGCGGGTGCGCCGTGCTGTTCATCGCGGTGGTGGGCGGCGTCACCTGCCTGCGCTACGCCACCTACAGCGCGCCCAACTACGATTTCGGCATCTTCGCCAACATGTTCCATCACATGAAAACCACCCTGCGCCCCCTGGTCAGCTGTGAACGCGACCGGCTGCTGTCCCATTTCGCGGTGCATATCTCCCCGATCTATTATCTGCTGCTGCCGGCCTATCTGGTGTTCCCCACCCCCTACACGCTGCAGATTGGGCAGGCCGTCGTGCTCGCCAGCGGCCTTATCCCGCTGTACCTGTTGTGCCGGCGGTACGCCCTGTCCTACCGGGTGACGGCGCTGCTGGCCGTATTGTATGCCGGCTGCCCGGCGCTGAACGCCGGCTGCTTCTACGATATCCACGAGAACTGTTTTCTGACGCCGGCGCTGCTGTGGCTCTTCGTCTGCTTCGAATACGGCCGCACCGGCTGGCTGTACGCCGCCGCAGCGGCTGTGCTGCTCGTCAAGGAGGACGCCGCCGTCTACCTGGCGGTTCTCGCGGTGTATATCTGGCTGGCGCGCCGGGACCGCCACGGCAAATGGCTGCTGCTACTGGCCGTGGGGTATTTTCTGCTGGCCGTGGGGCTGCTCACCCTGTTCGGCGAAGGGGCAATGTTCGGCCGCTACGGCAACCTGAGCGACACGGAACCCACTGTCGCCGGCATACTGCGCACCCTGCTGTGCAATCCCGGCCACCTGTTCGATCAGCTGTTCAAGACCGGCGACGGCAGCGCCCGCAAGCTGCTGTACCTGTTCCAGCTGCTGGCGCCGCTGGCGGCGCTGCCCTTTATGACGCGCCGGTTCGGCCGGTATCTGCTGCTGGCGCCGCTGCTGCTCAATCTGCTGACCACCTATCCCTATATGTACGACATCGGCTTTCAATACGGGTTCGGTATTTCCGCCTTCCTGTTTTATCTCGCGGTGATGAACCTGCCCGCGCTGTCCGCGCCGGTGCGCCGCAAAGCGCTGACCATAGCGGCGCTGGCGACGTGCCTGCTCTACACCGTGGCGGTGCTGCCCCGCCTGGAAAGCCAGGCGGCGTGTTACAGCCGCGAACGGGAAAGTTTCGCCCGCATGGACGCGCTCCTCGCCTCCATCCCGCAGGACGCCTCGGTCACCGCCTCGGGCATGCTGGTGGCCCACCTGTCCAATCGGGACGAAATCTACGAGCTGGCATATCACGACAAAACCGACACCGACTATCTCGTGCTGGATATCCGCCCCGCCTACGCAAAGGACGCCACGGAAGCGCGCGCCCAATACACGGACGCGGGCTATGTCCTGGTCCGGCGGGAGGAAAACCTGCTGGAAATCTGGGGCAGCCCTTCAGCGGCTTATTGAAATACACAATACAAAACTACCCCGGCTACGAAGCATAAGACGGTGATGATGATGCCCATGAGGGCGGCGACCGCGTACCCGGTTCTTTTTTTCCCGGCCGGCGCGGCGCGGGAGGAAGCTGCCGGGGGCAGCGGGGCGGTCTTTTTCGCCGCGGCCGGCCGGTTCAGCATTTTCATACTGGCTTTTCTGTACCGCGCCAGCGGGTCCGCCTCCGTAAGAATGCGCTGATAAAAATCGGCGAGCCATTGCTCGTCGTCTACGGTGCACAGCGCCTCTTCAGTGGCACCGCTGACATGTGCAATCTGGTTGCGGATATACCGATAATGCTTGAGCCTGTTGTAATCCTGCTGCCAGCTCTCCGGACGAAATCGGAGGACCTGACACGAATCCATGCACTCGATATACGCCGTCACTCCCTTATCCGCGGAACATAAATCCCGGCACAGCGCGTCGAGCCGCT
Organism: uncultured Oscillospiraceae bacterium; assembly: GCA_902478605.1. Lineage (GTDB taxonomy): Bacteria > Bacillota > Clostridia > Oscillospirales > Acutalibacteraceae > UMGS856. The sequence continues at coordinate 13,707 of CABSLQ010000063.1, read as the reverse complement.
TATACGTTTCCATAAAGCTCATCCCATACCACCCCGCTGTCTGCGCAGCCGCAAGCCGCTGTGCATCTGCTTTCCTTCTTTATCATATCCCGGCCTTCAAAAGCCGTCGCTGCCTTAATGATAACACAGCCGAAAGCAAAACGAAAGGGGAACCCGCCGTTTTTTCCGCCGCAGGCGCCTTCTTTTATGCCAGCATGCACAGCAGCCCGGCCCATTGCACAAAGGAGGACGCATCGCCTGCTTCCGCGGCTCCTGTTCTCTATACGAAAAATCCCCGAAGATCCTGTGATCTTCGGGGATTTCCGTGTTGGCATCTGCTTATTTTCCCGGGCCGCTTCCAGCCAAGTATTTTCAGCGCAAGTGGGCTTAACTGCCGTGTTCGGGATGGGAACGGGTGTACCCCCACCGCCATCAACACCAACTTGATAGAGTATACACCGCACCCGCCGGCTTGTCAAGCCCTTTTTGAGAAAAGGCCGCACCGCGGGCCGACCGGCCTGGGGCTTCCGGATACCGGCCGCGGCGCCGGCTTTCAGCCGGATGAGCCGCGCGCACGGCCGGCGCGGCCGAACCGTCTGCGGTGCCCGCGCGTTAACGGCTGTGTCCCGCCCTGTTCACAGCGCCCTTATCCGCTCCGCCTGAATATAGCCCCCGCGCACGGGGAAGGGCTGCCCCGCGGGGTCGCCGGGCACCACGCGGCCGCCGATGAGCTCGGTGCGGCTTTCCCCCGCGCGGTACACGCATTCGTACCCGTAAAAGGCGCGCAGAATCCGGTCGGCCTGTTCCGCCTCCATTGCGGGCGTCACGGTCCAGTCCGCCTCGGTCGGCGCGGGCCAGTAGTCGCCCGGGCCCTGGGGCCGGGCCGCGGCCAGCAGGGCGGGCAGTTCGGTCATCAGCCGGTGCACCATACCGGGCACCCGGTCGTACACCTGTTCCATATAGCTGCGCAGCGTCTCCCCCTCGCGGATGGGAAAGCGCTCCTGCAGCAGAATATCGCCCGTATCGAAATCCCGGGCCATCCGGTGGGCGGTGATGCCGCCCTGGGGCATACCCCGGAGCAGAAGGAGCGGCATGGGCCAGGAGCCCCGGCCCACGGGAAGGGGCGAGGGATGAAAGTTGACCATCGGCAGCGTGTCCGAAACGGGCGCGCGGTAGTAATACCCCGCGCACACCAGCAGCTCACAGCCGTCCTCCTCCAGCCGCGCCAAATCCGCGGCGGTGATCCGATCGAGGGTGCAGGGAATCCCCTGCGCCCGCGCCGTCTCCTGCACGGCGGTGTTGAACTCGGTTACGTTGTCGGTGGGGCAGGTGAAAATCCGCATCACCTCGCCCCCCTCCTGCAGAATGGCACGCAGAACAGGATACAGCAAATCAATCCCCATATAGGCTATCTTCACCATGCCACCTCCCTGTTGTTCGTTCTAGTATGCCCAAACAGGCGGCCTTTCCTTGCATGGCGCCGCCTTCGCGGCCGAACCGGGCCGTGTTCCGGGTACCCGCCTGCGTGCAGACCGCCGCCGGGGCGCCCCGCGCCCGCGGCGTCTCGCCCGCAGGGCGCGCACCGGGCTGTCAGCGCCCCCCGCTCCGGCTGTCATGCCGGCGTTTGCTGCGGCAGAAAAAGCGGCATCCTCCGCTTCTTCTGCGTGAAATGTTCCATAGGATGGTCTCTGCCTTAAAAGGCGTAATCCATATATGCCTGTTTCAGCTTGGGATAGATGTTGCGCGAGATGGGGATACGCCTGCCGTCGGTCAGCAGCAGCTCGGCGGCCGTCAGGCCGTCCACGTAATCCAGGTTGACGATATAGGCGCGGTGCGGGATAAAAAAGCCGGGGTATTCCCGAAGCTGCTCGTACAGGGAGGACAGGGTCGCCGGCGTTTCCATTTCCGTCCCGTCGGCGAGCGTGCAGATCCGGCTGTGGTTGAAGCTTTCCACCGTGACCAGATCCCGCAGATGCACCCGGCGGATACCATCCCGGGTTTTCAGCGCCACCGACGGGTTATCCTTCGGCTCCAGCCGCCGGATACAGCCGAGCATCTCCTGCTCAAAATCGGCCGTTTTCACCGGCTTGAGCAGATAGCCGGAGGCCTTCACCCCGAAGGCCTCCACTGCGTATTCCCGGGAGGTGGTTAGAAAGAGGATTTCCGCCTTCTCGCCCCGCTCCCGCACCTTGCGGGCGACGTCGATGCCGCTCACATGAGGCATGAGGATATCCAGCAGGTACACATCGTACCCGCCGCGTTCTTCGACCGCCTGCAGAATGTCAAGCGGCGACACAAACGCCTCAGTTTTCAGGGGGAATTCCGGGTGTCCATCGGAGAACTGCCCGGCATATTGCAGCAAAAACCGGATATCCTCCTGCCTGTCATCGCAGATGCCAACGCGGATCAAAAGCATTCACCTCGCACGCCGCCGGACCTCAGCCGATGACGGACGGCTGCCGCAGAAGATCCTGCAGAAGCTCCGTCGGGATAACAAATTCCGGCATTCCCATGCTGCCCGGCGCCACTTCGTATTCGTCAAAAACAATCACCAGCCGGTCCTCGCCATTGATATAGAAATTCGGATCGGCATCGATCTCCTGAAAGCACTCGTCATCCGACCAGATACCGCCCGGGATGAAATAATCCCCTTCGCCGGCCTCCACCTGCTCGGTCATCTGCCGCAGGATTTCCTCGCTGATAACGCGGCTGTACGGGCTGCCCGATTCAAACAGGTCGGCAAACCGCAGCACCGCCCCCGTCCGCTTGTCCAGCGTAAAGCAGCGGCTGTACTGGCCGGAGCCGCCGGCGTTGATGGTCGTCTCAAACCGGACGGACAGCAGCCGGTCATCGTTACGCAGGATCGCATAGACGGTGTCCATCCCCACATACCCTTCGTATTTCCGCGCCACATACCACAAAAAGGTCTCCCGCATCTGGGCGATGTAAGCTTCCATCTGCTGGTTCATGTCGTTCGCGCCGTCTTCGATATCCGCGGGCGGCGCGGTGGGGGCGGTCGATGCGGTGGTTGACGGGTTGGTCGGCACCGTCTGCGTCGGCATAGCCGTCTGGGACGGCATGGTCGTCTGGGACGGCATGGTCGTCTGGGACGGCATGGTCGGCCCGGCGGATGTGGCCGCCGCTGTGGTCGATGCGGCCGTCTGGGACGCCGCCGTCGACTTCGCCGGCGCGGTTATCCGGGAGGACGCGGCCGTCTGGGATGGCATTGCCGCCTCATATGATGCGGATGTCTGCGGCCGATCGGGGCGCGTGCCGGAGGCGGCGGAGGCTGTGGCCGTACTGGTCTGTGTCCCGGCCGAAGGGCTTCCCTCGGTCCCCTCTCCTGTCAGGATCACGCCGTCCTCGTTCGCTTCCACGACGGGGAGAACGGCATCAAACGACGTATCGCCCCAGTCAAACCGGTAGGAACGGATATCGGCGAGCCGCACCAGCATCCCCAGGCCAGGCACCTCGGCGAGCGCCTGTGCCATGGTCGGCATGCAGTTGATCATAAGGAAAAAGAGGAACAGGGAAGGAGGGCCGACGACGCCAGCCTTTTGCTTAAAAGGCGTTTTTTTCGGCCTGGCACGGCGGCGGGGGCGGCCTGTACCTGCCGGCGGAATAACACCGCCTTAAACCGGAATTCCCCCTCCTCACAGGTGCAGCGGAACAGACCGTTGTATTTGCGGGTCACCGCATCGATGCTGCGCAGGCCGATGCCGTGTCCTTCCCGCTGCGGCACGGCGGGGAACCCGTCGGCATCGAAGGCCACCGGCACGGGGCAGGGGTTTTCCACCGCGATGATCAGCCGGCGTTCCTCCGTCAGTTCTGCCGAAAGGCGGATATAGCGGTTCTCCTTTTCCCATTTGCGGCAGGCGTTCGCGGCGTTTTCCAGGGCGTTGGCCAACACCACGCAAATATCGATTTCATCAAAGGGCAGCTCCCGCGGCAGGCGGATCTGCGCCGTCACGCTGCAGCCCGCTTCCCTGGCCTGCCCGATGCAGGAGGAAAGCACCGCGTTCACGGTGGGATTCTCGCAGTACGTCTCCTTTTCGACGGCGGAAAGCTGCCCGCTCAGGTTTTGGATATACCGGGTGATGCTCGGATTATCCTGCTGCTCCGCCAGCCCCTCGAGAACCAGCAGATGGTGCCGCATATCGTGCCGGTAGGTCCGGCCCAGCTCCATCTTTTTGCACACGTCCTCGTATTCCCGGCGCTGTATCGCCATCTGGAGGCTAACCGCCCTTTCGGCCTCCCGCAGCCGGGCGATGGTCGACGCCGAGGCCAGCACCCGAACAAGCACCAGGAATATGGAACAGGCCGTCAGCAGCAAAAGCACCAGCAGGGGGTTGTCCGTTGTACTGCCGCCCACGTAGGAGAACAGCAGGATAATCATCAGCACGGGGAAGCTGATCAGCAGCCAGTTGGTCTGGTTATGGAGGACATAGGTCCGAAACGGCCGGCGCAGGAAGCGGAACACGAGGAACAGCATGCCTCCCGCCGCCAGCAGCAGGCAGGCCGTCAGCAGCAGGCTTCTGCCCCACCCCGGCAGGTTTGCCAGCCGGGTGAACCACAGCATCAGGATTTTCCATATGGTTTTCAGGACGAAATACACGATGGTGCCGACGGTCCAGGCGGCCACCGTCTGGAAAAAGCCGGAGCGGGACAAAATATGCAGGCAGACAATAGCCGGCAGGTAAGCCGTCAGCGGCAGCAGAGTGAGCACCAGCGTTTTATCCCAGCCGCAGGCCAGCAGTGCCACCTGCAGCAGACCGATCCCCAGCAGCGTTCCGCCGAGGCCAGCAGGCTGGCTTTTTTGGAAAAGCGGCGCGTGATCAGGCTGCCGCTTATCACCGCAAATACAAGAAAGACGATCCCTTCCCACAGAATTTTTCCCATTCTGCCCCAAACAGCATCGCTTTCTCCCTTTCTGTATGTATCCCCGCCGCGCGGGCCATTCTGCCGTATGCCAATGGATTGTTTTCATCTTACCATATTTCCGCGCGTATTTCAATGTGGGAATCCGCCCCTGCCAGCCTGTTCCGTTTTCCGGGGACGGCAAGCCAAAGCGGCCGGTTCCTCCTCTTCGGCCGAACCGCGCGGGCCGCGGCGGGAGCGGGATTTCCGCTTCTTTCCAATCGGGTTCTCCCGCATGCCGCGGCTTTGTCCGAGGGCGCCGTTTCCGTCCGGTGACGCAATCCGCCTGCCCCCCGGTGCGGCGGTTATCACAGTCCAAAATCCTGCCCAATTTCTCGGGCGGGCACATCGTCCGCTTTTCCTCCCGACGCTGCATGCCAAAAAAGCCCCCGACACGGGCGGTTCCTGTGTCGGGGGCCTAAACTTGATTTTTTGCCTGCTTTTGCTGGTGCAGGGCACCCATGCCATGGAACGGAGGCGGGGCCGCAGGGCGTTCCCCGCACCCGGGATCGATAAACGTTTCCATGCCGCTGACCTCCACGATGGACGAACCCGTGAACCACTGCAGCACGTCAATATAATGCACGCCGCAGTCTACCAGCGGGCTGGTATCCGCCAGCAGCCGTTTGTACCGCGCCCAGTCCATGGCGTGATGGTTCTGCACCATGCGGGCCAGCCGCAGGGTGCCTATCGCCCCGCCGCGGATCAGCTCCCGCACCCGGATATAGGAACGGTTGTGCCGCAGCACATGGGCGACGAGCACCTTGCGATCCGTCTGCTTCACGCACTCGTAAAAGGCCCGGCCATCCTCCCAGGTGGCGGCGATAGGCTTTTCACACAGCACATGCTTGCCCGCCGCCAGGCAATCCTTCAGAATGGGCAGATGGGAGGAGGTATAGGTCGCAATGATGACGATGTCGATGCGTTCGTCGGCCAGAAAAGCACGGTAATCGGTCCCCCAGGCCGGCGCACCATACCGCCGCGCCGCCTGCTGCGCCAGCTCTTCCCGGCTGTCGGCGACCGCCAGCAGCCGGATATCCTCCCGGAAATAGATGTCCGCCATATGCTCGCAGCCGATGTGCCCGCAGCCAATGACGAGAACCCCGTATGGTTTCATGCGCTATCCCTCAAAACTTCCCCTTGAGAAAATCAATGGCCAGCTGGATATCCGCGGCCGGGTTGGCGCCGACCTCCCGTTCAACGGTCAGGTAGCCGGTGTAGCCGATATCCTCCAACGCCGCGAGATACCGGTCGAAATCCACGCTTCCCTGGCCGAGCGGCACCTCCTTGAAAAACTCGTCCAGGCGCAGATCGCCGATGCCGCCCTCGGCAAAGTAATCGTAGATCACGCGGGGATCGGTCTTCTTGAGCAAAAGCCCGTCCTTGGCATGGGTGTGCACGATATAGTCCTGCAGCGTGTACACCGCCTGCACCGGATCGTCGTCGGTGACCATGACCAGGTTGGCGGGGTCCAGATTGACCGCCACCCCCTTGGAATCCAGGCTGTCCAGGAACGCCTTCAGGCGGGCGGCCGGCTCGGGCCCCGTCTCGATGGCGAAAAAGGCGCCGTTGGCGTGGGCGTATTCGGCCAGCTCGTTGCAGGCCTGCTGCATGACGCGGTAGGTATCGCAGGACGCGTCCGCCGGCACCACGCCGATGTGGGTGGTGACCACCCGGCTGCCCAGTTCCAGGGCCAGATCGACAATGCGCTTCGAGCGTTCGATTTTATGCGGGTTTTCCTCCGGCCGGGCAAAACCGTGGCCGCCCAGATCCCCGCACAGCGCCGATACCTCCAACCCGCAGTCCTGCAGGATCCGGCGCTTTTCCGCAATGGCCGCGCCGGTCAGGTTTTCGGGCGCCATTTCGCCCTCGACGGCATACAGCTGCACGCCGTCGGCCCCCATCTTGGCGCAGGCTTCCAGGCTTTCCCGGAAGGGCAGCCGCAGCCAGTCCGCGATAATGCCCAGTTTAAACGTCGCCATATTGGTTTCCTCCCGTTTTCGTTAGACCGCGACCCATTCGCCGGGGCGCTGCTGGGCCTTGAGACCGGCCTCGCGCACCGCCATGATGTTGATCGTCTCCTCGTGGGGCACCTTTTCCTCCCGGGTGCGGAAGAAATCCACCATCTCGCGGATAAAGGCGGCGAAAAAGTCGGATTCCACCGTCACCATCTTGTTGTCGTCCGGGCAGCACACGGTGGTCACGAAAGGCGAACCGTCCTCGAACTGGGTGATGGTACCCGTGCGGCCGTCCGTAAATTCCACCGCCAGCGACAGCCACTTTTCGCCCTTCAGATACAGCACGCGGCGGGCCGGCGCCTTCATGAACATCATCAGCGGCTCCAGCTGATGGATGGAATAGGTCTCGTACTGAAAGGGGCCCCAGCAGCTCACCGCCTTGACACGGCTGGGATCGATGCCCTTGTACTCCTCGGCAAAACGCAGCGCAGAGGAGGACCAGCAGGGCGTGCCGCTCTGCTCTGCGATGGCGAAGATCCGGCGGGCGGTGGCGGCGTCGGGGGCGAAGGTCTTATCCACATACACCGGCTTGCCCGCGCGCAGCGGCACCTGGCACAGCTGCTCGTGCATCTCGCAGTTGTCCGGAGACAGCACCACAAGGGCATCGCTCTTTTCCACGACCTCCTCGATGGTCGCACACTGGGTGACGCCGAATTTTTCACACCACTGGGCGCTGGTCATGCCGGTCAGGGGGCTGTCGATGAGGCCGAAGGCGTAGGTCACCTCCGCCTCGCCGCCGGACGCCTCCTTGATCCAGGCGGGGTAATTGTTGGCATGCCATTCATCCAGGTAATAGTCGATAAATCCGATTTTCATAACCGCTTCCTCCTTAAAATGCGATTTCCCTGTGCTGCTCGGCGGAATCGTAAATGCTCTGCAGGATCTTCGCCGTAATGATCACCGTATCGATGTGGGAAGGCAGCTTTTCGCCGCTTTCGATGCAGTCGAGGAAGGCGTCGATCTCGTTCTGGAAATGATCCCGCATCTTGAACTCCGGCTTATAGGAGACCAGCGCGCCGTGCTCGGCGGTGAACACCTCGAAATCCTGACCGTACTGCAGGCGGATGCCGGCCTTGGTGCCGAGGAAGTCGATGTACATCTCCTGCTCGCCGATATTCTGCGCCCAGGCGCCGTTGAAGGTGATCACCGGCCCCTCGGTGCGGATCATGCCGGTCACGGAATCGTCCACGTCATACACGCCGTCCAGCTTGGGCGGGCCGGCCCACATGTCCTTGTATGCATAGTTCGCCATGTCCTTGCCCAGCTTGCAGAACGCCTCGCCCGACACGGTCACGGGCCGCGGATCACCGCAGCAGTACATCACGATGTCCAGGTAATGCACGCCCCAGTCGATAAGCGCGCCGCCTCCGGCAATCGCCTTGGTGGTGAAGGCGCCGCCCAGGCCGGGGATGGAGCGGTGGGCGCGGAAACTGACATACACCTGGTACACCTCGCCCAGCTTGCCCGAATCGATGTATTGTTTGATGAGATTGACGCTGTCGTTGAAGCGGTTGACCACGCCGATGTTGAGCGTTTTTCCCGTTTCATGCTGCACCTTCTGCATCTCCAGCGCCTCCGGATAGGTGCGGGCGGCAGGCTTTTCGCACAGCACGTGCTTGCCCGCGCGCAGGCAGTCGATGGCGATGGGCGCATGCACGTTATTGGGCGTGCAGACGGAAACGGCCGTCACCTCGTCGTCCCGCAGGATGTCGTGGTAATCGGTCACCGCCGTGCCGCAGCCGTACTTTTCCACCGCCGCCTGGGCCCGCTCAGGCAGGATGTCGCAGAAATACTTGATTTCCGCCTTCTCGTTGTTCATGTAGGAGGGGATGTGTGCCGCGTTGGCAATGGTACCGCAGCCAATGATCGCGATTTTCATATGGATTCCTCTTTTCCTTGTTTTTTTAACAGAGCGTCCAGCGCTCTGTTTTTCATGGAATCAAAATCCCGGCCTCCGTCCAGATATTCCTGCCGCAGCCGGTCGTACAGCGCCGGATCCGCCTGCCGGAGCAGCTGCATAATCCGGTAATCCTGTACGCCCTCGCGTATCAGTTCGGACGCGCGGGTGGGCACCGGCCCGTTAACGCCGGCATACACACACTGATAATTGATGGTGGCGTCCTCGTGCACCGTCGGGCGCATGGTGTTGTCCCAGCTGTTGAGCCGCGGCTCATGGTAGGAATAAAAGCCCCACCAGTTCATGCTCCGGGACAGCGAATCCCATGCGCAGATACGCGGCAGCTGAAGCAGGCCGGCGCGATCCGCCCCCATATGCTGGCTGCTGACGTTGTACTGGCCGTTGAACAGCCGATCGTGGGTGAAGTATTTCCACGCCTCGGGCCGCCCGTCCAGGTTGAGCACCAGCGGCACCGACACGTCCACCAGCGTATACCAATCGCGCAGGCAGCCGGCGATCACCTCGTCGGGCGCCACGCCGTCTTTGTCGAATCCCGTCCAGAAGGAGGGGTTGACATAGATGCGGATCCGGGGATACAGCTTTTTGCACAGGCGCACCATCACGCCCAGCGCCTTGGCGTTGTGGGCGCCGGGCTCGTCGGGCATTTCCAGGAACCAGTGGTCGAAATCCACGCCGTATTTCTCTGCCTGGCGGATATGCCCGTCGAGCAGGACGTGGACCTCCTGCTCCACCTCGTCGGTGATGTCCTCCGGCTTGAGGGCGCCCGTATACAGCAGATCCGAGTACCGTCCCAGACCGAGGATCAGGAAATACGTGTCCGGATTGAGCCGGCGCGCCTCGTCGGCGACGGTGCCCGGCTCGGGCCAGCCCCAGTAAACGTTGGTGCCCACCTCATGGCGGTAAGCGGCCTCCTGCGCGGCACGATCGGCATAGACAAAGGGCACCATCCCGGCGTAGGGGGTATGCCCCGTCTCGTTGGCCCACAGCCACACGCCCGGGTACGCCGCCGGCAGGCGCAGCGGCAACACTTCAGCCTGCACCTGAACCGCTTCCTCCCCGGCACGCAGCGTCAGCGTGTAATCCCCCGCCGCCGCCTCTCCGCCGTAGATCTTCAGCCAGAAGATGCAGCTGCCGCCGCCCGGCAGATGGATTAGCGGAAAGTCCTCGATGACCGACGCGTTGGTCAGATACCGGCGCAGCAGCGGCTTGCTGATGGTTGCCCGCTCGTTGAGCAGAGGCCCCACCGTGTTGCCGTACCAGCGGGTGGGCATCACACCGCCGACAAACAGCTCAGCCCGCAGCGGGGTGGTGTTGTCCAGCTCCACGCGCACGTCGGCGGGCGCGGTGGTATCGGCGTTGGTCAGCGCCAGGCACACCACCTCCACCCCGTCACCGCATACCCGCGTGCGCACGGGGACGCCGCTGCGCGCCGGATCGGGCAGGATGGGCGCCTGGGTCAGCGGACCGTAAGCCGGCATCTCCGACCAGATAACACCGGTCGTCCTGCAGCCGGCCGCCTGCCGCTTTTTCATCCAGCGGAACCCCTCCATGTCGGAGAAGGCTGTCTGCTCTGCACCGGGCAGCGATTCCATCGAAATGGAGTTGGCCCAGACGAAGGACGCCGTCCCGGCCTGCTGTTTCTCCGCCGCTTCTCCCGCGGCGTCGCCCCAGACCCATATCTGCCACAGGGAGAGGGCCCCCTCCCCCTGCAGGGTCAGGCGGATGTAGCGGCCCTCCGCGCCGTGCTGCCAGCGGCAGCGGTACAGATCCCTCTCCTGCTCCACGGTGCCGTCGTACACGCAGTCGAATGCCTGCCCATCGGCCGAAACCTCCACCGTGATGTGCCGCACACGGCAGCGGCAGATCAGATCCAGCTCCGCAAACCGGCAGGGCTGTTTGAAATCGAACAGCACCGCCATCCTGCCGCCGTCCGTCTGGGGAATATGCTTCTGATACCGCCCGTGCAGATTACCGTCCACCAGCCGCCGGCCGGTCAGTTCGGGAATATCCTGCGCCGTATCGCCGATGCCGGACAGAGGCGTCAGATAGGTGTAGGTCATCCCCGTAAGAATGATATCGCCATAAAATCCCAGGTTATCGGACAGCAGCCTCCCCGGCGGCGCCTCCTCCACCGTGCCGTCCATCCACAAAATGGGCCTGTCAGCCATGGATATCGCTCCCTTCCTCCCAATATATCAGGGCGATACAGGGAGGTCAACCCCCGTACCGTCATCCTCCGCGGTCAAATGGAAAAACCGGGCCGTGTATGGCCGATCGAGGGTCACCGTCAACACGCCCTGCGCCTCGTCAAAAGCAAAGGCGACCGGCAGTCCTTCAGGGTACCGGCAAACCGCCGACACCCGTTTGCCCCGCAGGCAGGGCAGCGGCAGGCGTAAACATAGATTTTCCAAATTTCAGGTTGACTGCGACACCGCCGATGAATTTGTGCTGATCCCATTTGGTGGAAGATAAAATCGAAGCGGTGGGACCTTTTTTCTCCCGTCCCTGGGCGGGGCCGGAGCCGTCTCCCAGCGGAAAACCGGCCCACCGGCCGTCAGGGGTGGCACCGGTCGCCCGGCCAAGACGGTCGTGCATGATCCAGCAGAAAAGGCTGGGAATGCACTGCTGGCCAAACCAGGTCTTATGCCGCACCGTTTCGCTGCAGATGAAGGAGGTGAGCCGCTGGGCCAGGTAATCCGCGCTGTCGTCGTCGTTGCCGTATTTGGGCAGACGGTTCAGGATCTCCTGACGCAGCGGTTCCTGCCCCTGGTAATTGGTTTTGAGGATCTCTCCGAACCGCTCCAGGGTAAAGCGCCGCTCCTCATACACCAGTTTCTGCAGGCTCACGAGGGAATCGATGAGGTTGGCCAGGCCGACGAAGGAGGGCATAATGTATTTATAGCGTCCGCCGCCCCAGTCCTGATCCTTTCCTAAAGCCAGACAGTCGTTGACAAAGCACGAGACGAAGGGATCGCCTCCGTTTTTCTGCCGTTCCATCTGCTGGCGGTTCTGATCCTGTATCTGGGTCTCGATAATCTGGGCCAAGCGGCGTTCATACGCGGCGATAAACCCCTCAAAGGTGGCGGGGTTTTCGCGGTACTGCCCGTCCTGCGTGAGTCCCATCAGTTCCAGCACCGGATCCAGCAGATTGATATACGGAGAGGCCACCCAGACGGTGGAAGAACGGCACAATGTTATCTCCACGCAGGTGCTGTGAACATAGTCGCACGCCTCTTCATAGGGAACGCCATATTCGGTGAGGCCGCGGATGATAAGATCGTCGTTAAAAATGGCGGGATGGCTGTATCCCTTGGACAGCAAAAGGCAGGATTTTTCCAAAATATCCTCCGGTGTGTCCGGATTCCAGCAAACACCGATCCCGGGATAGGACAGGCGGACATGATCGATGGAGTCCAGGAACATATAAGAGAGCTGGTTGGTCATGTCCCGTCCGTCCTTGTCCCGGCCGCAGATCATAAAGCCGGCGGCCAGACCGCTGGGCACATATTCATCATACATCAGGCACAGGCAGTCAATCCACTGCTGGGCCTCCTCTTCGGTGAGGATCCCCTTGTCCCGGTCTGCGAGGTAATACGGGAGCAGATACCGATCCGGCCGTCCAAGCTGATACAGCCCTTCCAGGCAAAAGTTGACAAAATGGATAGACTGCACCGCCTCGGTGAAATGTTCGGCGGGTTCCATGGGCACCCTCTGCAGAATGCGGCTAATCTCCAGCAGCTCGGCCTGCCGCACCGGATCGCCGCACTGCTCGGCCAGCTGAGCCGCATAGCGGGAATACCGTCCGGCATAATTTTCCAGCGCGTCCAGCGCCACCAAGCAGGCATGATAAAACTCTTCTTTTTCCAGATTGGCCGGTTCCGACAGATCCAGTGCCTGACGATAAGTGCACACCTCGGCGCGAATGCCGTGAAGCCCCTTGTGCAGCAGCTTTTCATAGTCGATGGCCATATGCGAATCCTGGCCCCAGTGAGGATCGAGTGCCGGCTCGGTATACCGGAGATACAAATCGAGCTCTTCCCGTTCCGCCGGCTCCAGCTCACGGTAGCAGGGCCGCCCCACCACCAGGGCGCCATCTTCGATGACCAGGGTGGACTGGGCCAGCATATCCGCCTTGGCAATGGCCCGGCGCAGAATCTTGCTGGATGCGTACTGATTTTTCAGCCAGCTTCTGTAAAAAACAGCTGGCCTTCGTCGGAGCGAAAGCCCTTGCAGGGATGTTCCAGGCTGTGGCGGCGCAGGGCCTCGATCCGCTGGGTTCTGGCAATCATTCCAGGTTCCTCCTGTAATGTAAAGATGCATAGGGAAATGGGGGTAAGGCGAATACCATCGAGCACACGCCATGGAATCCTGCCGCTTTCGGCAACCGCTGATATTGTGTACCCGTATGGAATATTTTTTCTTCATTATAACGCAAGTATTTAAAATTTCAAGTATACGGTAAGAGGGAAAAAATCGCTGTTCCTCCCCGCTGCGCTTCCAGCCCCTTATCCGGCCCATTGCCGCCTGGGCGGCCGCAATAAAAACAGCTTATCGCTGCCATCCGCCTGCGCGATGCGGCGTTGCGTTGATCGATCGCCTGTGTCAATAAAACCTGCGCTCGCCAAGGCGCCATGCACGGTTTGGCTATCCGCCGGCGGCGGTCGAACCGCCGGGCGCCTCCAAAGCCGTCTCCCTTGCCTGCCCGCAAGGCTTTGCGCTTGCTGTCGCGGCGCGGCACTCCTTGTTTCTTCCTGCTCAGGCACCGCCTTTCTCTGCCACCGGCAGCGGCGCGCGGATCACGGTCAGAAACATAGTCGTCCCGCTTGCTGTCGCGGCGCGGCACTCCTTGTTTCTTCCTGCTCAGGCACCGCCTTT
>CABSLQ010000062.1 GCA_902478605.1 uncultured Oscillospiraceae bacterium | reverse complement strand
AAAAAAGGGCGTCTGATTTCTCAGACGCCCTGGCTGGCTATGGCGGTATGCGGTTTCCTATCGCATATGGCATCCCGGCTTTCTTTTCAAAGTATCTATTTGAACCTTGCCGATGGCCTCGGCACGGGAAAACCCACATAAACAAAAAAAGCGGGGTTCCCGACCTGAAATCAATTCAGGTGGAAACCCCGCTGTGTTCTTATATCTTTTCCCCATCTCCCGCCTTTTTTGCCTCTGTTCAAACCGTACACAATTTGGCAGGAAACTTCTACAGGCACGAGTTAAGTAAAATCCCGAAAAACAAAAAAAGCAGGGTTCCCATCCTGAAAAAAACCAGGAGGAAACCCTGCTGCACGGCTTTTGGCGGCGCGGAACCCTTTGGACATCTACGGTGAAACCGTTTCCCGATTTTCACTCTAAAAAGCCCGCAAACCCGCATGAATACAAGAAAAAATGGTGTGACATCTTTTTTGTCACACCATCATGGTGCGGGTAACAGGGGTCGAACCTGCACGTCTCGCGACACTGGAACCTAAATCCAGCGCGTCTGCCAATTCCGCCATACCCGCGCGTCTATACCGCCCATCAGTATAGCACAAGAGCGCCCGCTTCGCAAGAAGAAAAACGCGCCGCCCGGGATAAGCCCGGCACCAGCCGCCTGAGTGCGCCTCTTTACCCGTTGCGAACGCAGGCCAGCCATTTCCGCGCGATAATCTGATGCCCGGCCGCCGTCGGATGGATGCCGTCCCAAATCCAGTAGGCGTGGCCCAACTCCGGATGCGCCTGATACGCGGCGTCAAAATCTTCCTGCAGCGGGACAAAAAGGCAGCCGTATTTCTGCGCCACGGCACGCACCGCCTGCTGATGCAGCGGCACCCTTTCGCGGAATACCTGGCGGTATTCTTCTCTGGCCGCCTCCGGGAACGCAAAGGGCTCGCACAGCACAAATTGTACGTGCGGCAGTTCCTCCCGGGTTTCCTCCACGATGGCGCTGAGCACCTTGGCGCAGCGCTTCTCATCGACGCCGGCATTTTCGATGACATCCATCAGAATGTCGTTGATGCCAACCAGAATGCTCACCACGTCCGGCTTGAGATTGAGGGTGTCCTCTTTCCACCGGGCATACAAATCCACCGTGCGGTTTCCGCTGATTCCGCGGTTGTAAATCGTGATGTTTTTCTCCGGCGCCTCATAGCCGAACTGACTCGCTAAAAGGAACACATAGCTATGCCCGTACACATGGTTTAAATCCCAGAGCTCCCTGCCGCGTGCCATGTCGGTGATGGAATCCCCTTGAAATACGATCGTTTTATTATCCAGCAGCATAATACGGCCCCTCTTCCGCTATATCCATATTGGTTTACAGTATACCACAGAGCCCACGGCTCCGCAAGGACAAATCGGCCCGTCTGTGCGGGAAACCGCGGACGACCTGCCGCATTATAATAAATCCAAAACATCTCCGCATTATTTCCGAAACGAATCCCTTTTAAAATGCATATAGCCGATGGGAAGCTGCTGCCCGCCGAACGGCAGACGGCAATCCGAATCCAATGCCGTTCCCCTTCAGCAGCATGGCTGGCGATACATTTTAAGGAAAGGAAGATCCGTATGGCAAACTTTTTGAAAAGCGCATTCCCGGACATGAAAGAAAGCGCAAAGGCGCAGCATGAGGTGGATAAGGCCAATTTCGAAGCGGCAAAGGCCGAAGCCAAAGCGCAGTGGGAAGAGGCAAAAGCGCAGAGCAACCCGGCGGCCCGCAAAGCCGCCGAACAGGCCAAGCGGGATGAGGCGATTGCCCGGGCAAAAGAAAGAACCGCGCAGGCCCAGGAGCGGATCGACGCGGCAAAGAACGGCGGGGAAGCTTAAAACAGGCTGCCGGGCCTGCGTGCAGGGATATGTACGCAGGCCCCATTTTTTCCGTTTTTACGCAGGAGTCAAAACGCAAACAAAACTTTAACAACTTTATGGTATAATAAAAATATAGGAGGGCAGGCTATATGTTTAAAATACTCGTGGTGGAAGACGACCGGGAATTAAATAAGACCGCTTGTTCCTATTTAAACCAAAACGGATATGAGGCAGTGGGATGCCTGGACGCCAGCGAAGCCTATGACGCCATGTATGGCGGCACCCTGTTTGACTTGATCGTTTCGGATATCATGATGCCGGGAATCGATGGCTTTGAATTTGCCAAAACCGTGCGGGAATTGAACCAGGAGATTCCTCTTTTGTTCATGACGGCGCGGGATGATTTTGCGGCCAAGCAGCGCGGCTTTAAGATGGGGATCGACGATTACATGGTAAAGCCCATTGATCTGGACGAGCTGCTTCTGCGCATCGAGGCCCTGCTGCGGAGAGCCAAAATCGCCACCAGCAAAAAGCTGACGGTGGGCAGCCTGACGCTGGATGCGGAGGAGCATTCCGCCTATCTGCACGATAAGGAAATTCCCCTGACGGTGCGGGAATTCAATCTCCTCTACAAGCTGCTTTCCTATCCGAAAAAGACCTTTACCCGCTCCCAGCTGATGGATGAATTCTGGGACAGCGCCACTTCGTCCGGTCCCCGGACAGTGGACGTCTATATGACAAAGCTGCGGGATAAGTTTTCGGATTGCCGCGACTTTGAAATTGTGACGGTGCACGGACTGGGATACAAGGCGGTATTGAAATGAGCGGCCGTAAAAAGAAGAAGCGCAGCAGCCGGTGGCTGTTTGCCCTGCGGCGCTATATCATTTTTTTCCTGCTGATGGCCTTTGTCATCACCTGCTGTATGACCCTGTTTCTCAATATGATGACACGGTCAGCGGGATGGGAGCTTACCCAGGAACATATCGAACGGGCCGCCAAAGTGACTTTTCTGAATGTTATGCTGCTGAGCCTGCTGTGCACCGTGATTGACGGCATCCGGCGCCGGTTTATGGTAGACCGCCCGGTGCGGAAAATTGTGAAAGCGGCGGAGCAGATTATGAAGGGGGACTTTTCCGTCAGGATTCCGCCCCTTCGCGGCGTAGACGATATGAGCGGATTTGATGTGATAGCCGATTACTTCAATCAAATGGCGGAGGAGCTTTCCGGCACCGAGACGCTGCGAACGGATTTTATTGCCAACGTTTCACACGAGCTGAAAACGCCGCTGGCGGTCATACAGAACTATGGCACCATGCTGCAGCAACCGAATCTGCCGGAGGAAAAGCGTCTGGAATACGCCAAAGCCATCACCGACACCTCCCGCCGGCTCGCCAATTTGATCACAAACATTTTGAAGCTGAACAAGCTGGAAAATCAGCAGATTTATCCGAAGGCGGAAACCTACGATCTGGGGGAACAGCTTTGTGAATGCCTGCTCGCCTTTGAAAGCGCCTGGGAGAACAAGGCGCTGGAGATTGAAACGGATATAGAGGACGGCGTGCTGGTGGATACCGACGCGGAGTTGCTTTCCCTGGTCTGGAACAACCTGTTTTCCAATGCCATCAAATTTACAGAGCCGCACGGCCGCGTTTCCCTTTCGCTGAAATCCCAGGGGGATTTTGCCGTTGTACAGGTTTCGGATACGGGCTGCGGCATCCCGTCGGAGGTCGGCAGACACATTTTTGAAAAGTTTTATCAGGGGGATACCTCCCATGCCACCCAGGGGAACGGCCTGGGCCTTGCACTGGTGAAGCGGGTGATCGACATCATCGGCGGGGATATTTCTGTCAGCAGCGAGGCAGGAAAGGGGAGCACCTTCACGGTCAAACTCGGGAGGAAGCTGGATGAAGCACCTTAAGCCAATTGTAAAAAAACTGTTCTTTCTTCCGCCCCTGCCGACGGCTCTGATCGCTGTGCCTTCCTTTATTTTTGTCTTTGTCATGCTTGGCATAGGCGACCACTCGGCCCTTGCTTATCTGGCTTACCTTCTCTCGGCCTATGCGATGATCATCACGGTAACGGGTATCCCCGGCATTATGGACGCGATCCGCGGCGGAATCGAGGAGATAGCGCTGCTAAAGAAAATACGCAGCACCCCGCTGGGAAACCGTCTGCTTGGCGATGCCGTTTTCCGGTCGGCAATCACCCTTCACGGCGGACTGTTTGTCAATCTGTTGTATGTGGTGCTGAATCTTTTTTCCGGTATCCGGTATCGTTCCGCATGGTTTGTTGCCCTTGCGTGTTATTATGCCCTGCTGTCCGCCATGCGTGCCGTACTGGTACGATATGTCCACCGCAAGCCGGTAGGCCAGGATATTCCGGCCGAATTTCGCCGTTACCGTGCCTGCGGCATCATCCTGCTTTTGATGAACCAGGCGCTGGTCGGCATCCTCCTCTATATGGTGACGCAGAACCGAGGGTTTTCCTATCCCGGCCTTATGATATACGCGATGGCCATGTATACGTTCTATATTACCATTTCCGCGATAATCAACGTCATAAAGTATCGCCGGCAGGGCAGCCCGGTGATGTCGGCGGCCAAGGTCATCAGTCTGACCGCCGCACTGGTTTCCATGCTGTCGCTGGAAACCGCCATGATCGCCCAGTTTGGGGGCGATGAACCAGAGTTTCGCCGCACGATGCTCGCGGCTTCCGGCGGCGCCGTCTGCGCGGTTGTGCTGACAATGGCCATTTATATGATTGCCCGCTCCACTAAACGGCTGAGGGAACCCCAGAATAACAATTTGGAAACATAAGGTTATTCTTTTACAAATAATCATCCGGTAGAATAAGGACACAGAAATCAGAAAGGAAGATGGGTTATGGAAAACAAGCAAAATACTTTTCAGTATACCTACTCAGCCAAGCAGCAGGAAGAGATCCGCCGCATCCGAAAGAAGTATCTGCCGCAGGAAAAAACGGAGGATAAGATGGAACAGCTGCGGCGGCTGGACCAGCGGGCCGCGAAAAGGGGGACGATTCTCTCCATAATTCTGGGCGTCCTTGGCTGCCTACTGCTGGGGGTGGGCATGTGCTGCACCATGCTTTGGGCGGAAAGCTGGTTCATTCCGGGCGTGATCCTCGGTGTCATCGGCATCGCTGCCGTGGCCGCTGCCTATCCGCTGTATACCCGCATTACCAGGAAGGAACGGGAAAAGATAGCCCCGCAGATTTTAAAGCTGACCGAAGAGCTTTCCAAGCCGGAGTGACGAAGCAGAATGGGCGGAAGGGGCTCCCCTCCCCCGGTCTGTTTTTGCCGTTGCCGCTTTCGTCCAAAGGCTTCCCCAAGAAGCATACCGTACCAATACGGATCCAAACAGCCGTCTCCGAAGCAGGAGACGGCTGTTTTTCTGCCTCTTACTGCATGCGTTCCTGATACGGCTCGCTGTCACGTTGTAGTTGACGTCAAACGCCTCGGTCCTCTCAGGTGTCCGCGGGCTATTTGCCGGGCAGCCGGGCTGTAAACCCAACCGGCTTTGCAGGAATATTAGGCGCAGATAAAAATTTTTATCGTCCTTGTCCCCTTTTGCGTTTTACAGCACAATATATTTATGGGAGCATATTAAAACAAAGGATGTGTGCCTATGCAAACGGAAGAGTCGCTTCTTTCCCTGCTGCGCCAGGAACCGGAGCAGGGGATGGCGGCCTTGATTGGTGAGTACAGCGGCTTACTGTGGACCGTATGCCGTCAATATCTCAGCAATGCCGAGGATATCAAGGACTGCGTGAATGAAGCGTTTACCGCGTTCTATCTACATATAGAACGGTTTGATCCGGATAAAGGGGCATTGAAAGGCTATCTGGCGGTCATTGCCCGCCGGTGTGCCATCCGCCGGTACCAGGAAAACTGCCGCTGGGAGAAGGGCGCGGATACCGGCGGGAAACCGGCGGCAGACCCGTTCGACCATCTGGAAAAACAGGACGAGCTGGAACGGGCGCTGGCCGCACTGGATCCGGTGGACGAGCAAATTCTCCGCATGAAATACTACGGCGGCATGACGGCCCGGGAGATCGCCGCCTCCCTGGACCTTCCGTATGAGACAGTGAAAAAGCGGCAGCAGCGCAGCCTGAAAAAGCTGCTGCGGACGCTGTCCATCGGCCTGGTGATCGCGGCTCTGCTGGCCCTGCTGGCTGCCTGCGCCTACATGGTGCTGCGCCATTTCGGCTTTGTCCCCGGCTACGGCGTCAACACCAACGCCGACGCTGCAGTCTATGTGCTGGAAGAAGGGACAGCGGTACAAGGCGAAGACGGGTACGAGTTCCATCTGGAGGACGCTTACTGGCGGGACGGCACATTCCTCGCCGATCTCATGCTCTATGGGGGAAGCGAACCCGCTCAAAAACGGTTTGATGTCTCTCTCAGCGGCTTAGACAATATCCGGTTCATATCCAAGAGCAACAGCGGCGAGATAGCGCACGGCACGGTGGCCTACCGGGTGATTTTCGAAGGGGATCTGCCGGGCAATACGGGGGATACCCTGTCGCTGACGCTGACGATCCATGGGACGGCGATCCCCCTCACCCTCCAGGTGGCGGAGGAAAGTGCTCTGGACGAGGTGGGCTTTTATGCCGTTACGGAAGAGGACGGCGGCCTGCTGGCGGTGCCCCGGATCGAGAACGGGGAGCTGGTGGTTTCGATCCACCCCTTGAACGACGGGGACTTCTGCACCTATCCGTTCCTCAACCGCGGGGTCTGGTCCGGCTACGGCGGCCCCGATCTTCCCATTACCGTTACGGCGCCGGACGGCACCGTGCTGGAAGGGGAGCCGGAGTCCTATTCCCCTATCAGCGGCGACACCTATCTGGACTGGTATTTCGGTCTCGCCGAACCGGGGGAGTACACCCTGAACGTCCCCTACGTCTATCAGTATCCGGCTGAGCAGCCGGAAAAACAGTCCGTTCAAATCTCCCTGGACTCCGGTGAGAGCCGTGTCGGCACGTCCCTTTCCCTGCCCGGCGGCAAGCTGGAGCTGGGACGGTTATTTCCCATAAACAGCGTCGTCGACTATTGCCAAAACAAATCGGACATCTACGATCAGGTGGGATACCGCTGGTGGGCGCTGGAAGCTGTCTGGGAAGGCGAAGATCCTGAGCGGGTGGCGGCGGTGGTTCCGGTTGGGGCCGAGCATGCCGGCTACGCCGTAGTAGATGGGGTATCCTATCACAACACCGAAGCCGACCTGTGGACGCAAACGGCCAGCGATGCGGGAGCCGAAAATCCCTACACCCTGGTCAACGGCTATGTGCTGGGTGCGATGGAGGACCAGGACAGCGTGACGGTTTCCACCCGGCCGGAAGGGATATATTATCGCTGGAACCATCCCTTCACCATTCCGATGACGGTACAGCCCGAGCCGGAACGGGAGTCGTTTACTGAGAGTGCCGATATCTACAGCCTGACCGCGACTCCCCGCCGGGTGAACGGGGAGGTCACGGTTTCCCTGCAGCCCTCTTCCAGCCAGGATACCGTCGTCCCCTCCGGCCATATCG
Source organism: uncultured Oscillospiraceae bacterium (assembly GCA_902478605.1). Classification (GTDB taxonomy): domain Bacteria; phylum Bacillota; class Clostridia; order Oscillospirales; family Acutalibacteraceae; genus UMGS856. The sequence continues at coordinate 9,014 of CABSLQ010000062.1, read as the reverse complement.
TCCGCAGCCCGCTGGCAACGATGGGGGCGCAGGACGCCCCCATTACCCTGACCGCTGCCGACGGGACGGTATACACAGGCGGGTTCCAGCCCGGCCACACCGACGATTACAGCGATTGGGCATTCGGAGACATTCCCGCCGGGACGTATACCCTCCACGTCCCGTATCTTTATATCACGGCTCCGCAGGCGTATCATATGGCGATCCCCCTGCCCCAGAAGAAAGGGGAATCCTTCCCTGTCGGATCTCTGAGTATGAGCTTCGACGGCAGCGTCGCCATGGATACTGTCACCGGGCTGGGGCCGGATACCGGATTTTCCATGGATGCCTATTCCTGCGCCATTATCAACGTCTTCGGCGGCATCTCTGCAGCGGAACAGACACCGCTGGCGTCGCAGATATCCCTCTCTTTGCAGTCGGAAAAGGAGGATTACACCCTGGTGGATTTTGACCTGCGGCTGTATTATACCGAAGAGAATTATTTTTCGGGCGCCTGCGAGCGGCAGTATGCCTTTGAGGCAAGCGGCCCCCGCCTGACCGGTCTGCTGCTGCGCCATATACCGGGTGTCTATGCTACCGACCTCACCTTTGTCAACCCCGTCTTCCGCTGGAACCATGCCTTCGACATTACCGTAACAATCCCCGAATAGATTTTATGAAAACTCTATGTGAATGGGTTAACCATTCGCATAGAGTTTTTCTTTTGCTTCTCATTTTAAATGCCGGAAGGCGGTAAAACACGATGGAATGACCCGCAAGAGGCGCTGCATTGATTTGTCCCTTTCACTTTGATACAATAAGAAGGTGGGAAAGGGAGGCTGAACGCTATGGAAGAACTTGTGGAACTGATTGAGGAATTCGGAACATCTGTCTTTCGTTTCAGTGCCTTTGCGGGCATTGTCGTGATGATTGTTCTTTTCGTGATCGAAGTGAAATGGACCCGTTCTCACACACCGCGCAACAAACGGGTTGAGAAAGCAATCCATCTCGGTCATGTTGTGGAGGCAAAGCGGGTGAAATTTTGGGACGATGCCATTACGCCCGATCAACAACCAACGTCATGGTATCACGCCACCTATGCTTATGAGGTTTCTGGTAAGCAATATACGTATAAATATTTGGAACACGAATATCCTCCTATGGTTATCAAGCTGTATTATATGAACAGCCCTCGCAAAGCCTTTCGTGGAGAAAAGAAGCCGGGCGCTATATCCAAAATCCTGTTCTTTATCCTTCCGATTGCGGTGGGAATCGGTGTTATGTACCTGCTTGGTGGAATTTAACCGAATTGGAATAACCGTGTTGGCAAGGGACATCTCATTTGTTGAGGTGTCCTTTTTCTTATATTTTGCTAGAAAAATAGTTTTTTATTTTCCTGTCCCCTTTTAAGGCTGAATCTGCAATTAGTATGCGGAAGGGGGTGAACGGCTTGGATGACGTGGGGCTGCTAGAGCTATTGGATACCAGCCCGGCCGACGGAATGGAGATGCTGAAAAGCCTGTACGGAGAACCGGTACGTCTGGCCGCTGCCCAGCAGCTAAGCTGTGCGAAAGATGTGCAGGCCTGTGTCCGGGATACCTTTGCAGACTTTTATGCGCAGCGGAAACGGTTTGACCCGTCCAAGGGCAGCCTGCAGGGGTACCTGATCACCATCTCCACACGCAAGGCCATCCGCCGCTGGCGCAGCCGCCAGCAACAGCCGCCGGATAAATAGTTCCTATCTCGGTAAGGATGATCCGAAAGGAAAATCTCAAAAGCACGCCAAGGAAGAGGGGTTGCTATGACGCTTTGACCGTCCTTCCGGCCGGCACGGTTTGGGCCGGTCCCCTGCGCGGGCAGTAAAGCCCGCACAGCAAAAATAAGAAAATAGGTGATGTATCATGATTATTCTGATTATTGCGGCCATTGCTTTCATGCTGTTGGGTTTCTTTGCCTACAATCCCCTGCGCAGAAAATATGCCGACATCATCGGCGTGGGCGGCTCCTATATCGTTTTGCTCGGGGTAATGCTCCTGTTTTCCTCCATCGGCCAGATCATCGGCACGGTTACCGGAAAGTCCAATGTCTCGGCGCTGGAAATCGTGCTGGGTGTGGTCGTCATGCTCCTCTGCCTGGGCTATATGGTATTCGTCATGCTGACCCGCTGCAAAACGGTGGCGCAGCGCATCCTGCTGCCGTTTGTGGCCTGTCTGATCGGCTTCGGCTTCATCTGGCGGTTCCTGGCGGCCATCGTATTCCATATGCCGATGGAGAGCGGCAAATCCCCCGAAGCCACCTTCCCCGCCATCCTTTATGATCCCAGTGAAAACCAGTTCCGGCTGCTCAATGCAGGCGGCGACAACGCCACCTACTACTGCGATAAGACTGGCCAGCAGGTACTCTTTTATGTCTCGGATTTGGCAGACGGAGTGCCCAACGGCTGGCGCCGCGGCTGATCCGATACATAAGAAAGGGATGCGGAAGATGAACTATACAAAGCCTCTCCTCGCCGCCATGGCGGCCGCCTGCCTGCTGGCCGGCTGCGCGGGGACAGATACGCCTGCCGGCTCTCAAGGCGCGGCCGGAACCCCCCAGGCGGAAACAAGCATGGTGGACTATGTGGCGGCGGCCAGGAAGGCCGGCGACTGCCTGACCTCCTCCAACTATTTTCTCGCGGAGGACGGCTCCGTCCTGACCTGCAAGGAGGACAGCTGGGGGGATTTTGCGGCCGATGCCGCCACCATTGCGGACAAGAAAAAGCTGGCGGTATCCGCCAGCCGCATGACCGTGTTCACCCTGACAAAAAACGGCGATCTGTACTACCGGAAGGAAAAGGTGGCCGAAGGGGTGGAGGATATCGTCTATGCCACCACCAATGTGAACGAAGAAGGCCGGTTCCTTTCCGGGGATAAGGTGTACCGGGTTACCTGCACCGATACCGGAAATGTGGGTGCTTCCCTCCGGGAATCCGCCCCGGAGAATTATGTCGATGTCCGCGGCGGCAAGACGGTGACCCGGTTCCCGTGGAACAGCAATTTTTTGAATTTGTCCTCCGAAAAGGGGACGCCGGTGTCCGGCGCCCTGGCCGGCCTTGGGGTGGATAAGCACGACTTTTTCCTTTTGAACCAAGAGGGGCAGGTATTTCTCGAAGGCGGCAGCGGCACCGACTACACGGGAATGGACTGCTTCGGCTGGAAGGACATGGCGGTGATTGGCGCGGCCAAGTATATGGAGGAGCCGTCGCTGACCGTCGCCGGGATCCAGCGCGACGGGACGGTGCTGGCGTGCGGGGATTATGCGGAAGATATTCTCAGCTGGGGGCCGCTTGCCGATCTCAGCATGTCCGACGGCATGATTGTCGGCCTGACCAAAGAGGGCGCGCTTAAAATGACCGGCCAGTATGCGGAGTTTATGGCCGCCGAGGTGGAGGGCTGGACGAATATCGCGGCCGTACAGGTGGGAAGCACCTCCAAAATCCAGGCGATTGTCAACGCGGTCGGCACCGACGGGAAGCTCTATCATCTGGAATACGACTCCCGCTGGACGGAGCTTACCGTCGGCGTGCTCGATCCGGCGGCTGGAGCGGCAGAGAACAGCGCCCGGTGGTACCGGTACGCCCCGGACGGTACCGTGTCCCGCACCAACGATGCCGGAGGCTGGGAGCCGTACCAAGCGGATTGAGACCGGCTATGCAGGATAGAACCGCGAGAAAAGGAGTTGGAATAACCATGAAGCAGAAAACAGGAAAAATGCTGTTGGCCGCGGCCGCAGCCTTCATGTTGCTGGCTTCGGCCTGTGGAAGCGGCCCGGAGGGTTCCCGGCCGGGATCGGCTTCCGGCGGCGCCCCCGCCGAAGAACAAGCGGAAAACGGGAAAGCGGCTTATACGGACACCTACGATCCGGAGGCCCTGTTCCGGTACGGGATGACCCCGATCAAGGACAAGGAGACCGGGAGATATGGGTATAAAAACGAGGCGGGACAGTGGGTGATTGAGCCGCAGTTTACCATGGCGAATGCCTTCCAGGTGAACAAAACCGCCTTTGTCCGCACCGGCAGCAACAAGGATGCGTTTCGTCTCATTGACCGGGACGGTGCCTTTGTTTCGGATTATATTTTCAAGCGGTATACGGATGAGCTGGAATTTGCCCCCAACGGGATCGGCATCGGAACGGTTTGCCAGGCGGACGGCACCGAGCTGGGGCACGGATACTTCTATCTGGAAAACGGGGATATTCAGTTTGTGAAGCGGGAAGAGTCTACCCTGTCCGGATTTTCCAAAGACGGCTATGCCGTCCTGGACAACAAGGCGGTCATCAACGACAAGTTTGAATATGTGATACCGCCCCAGGAGGACTGGTACATGATCCGGGAATCCAACGGGCTGATCGGCGTCAATTATCTGAAAGCCAAGAAGGGCTATCCGGAACGCGGGTATATGGACGTAAACGGCAACATGGTGATTGAGGGCCTTCGGTTCTCCACCGGCTTCTTTGCGGATAACGGCATCGCCGTGGCGGACGATAAGCTGATTGACAAAAGCGGCAATGTGGTGTTTGACATCGCCGACACCCACTATTCCAACATCACCAGCGACTTTACCAAGTCCGACTGGGTGGAGGTGTCCCTGCACGGCACCAACCGGGGCGGCACCGATTTTAATTTCGTCAACGCCAAGGGGGACTATTTCTTCCCGACGGATTCCTATGAGCATTCCCATATGGACGGCGAGCTGGCCATCAAGCACGGGATTTATGTGGGGCCGGCGCCGGTCACCCGGGACGAGCAGGGAAACATCACCGGCATCGGCGGCAGCGGCGACTATGCCACGGTGGCCGTCAACGAGCAGCTGGAAATCCTGTATATCCCCAGCGAAAAGGGCATTCAGGATGTGGGCGCCTATTATTCCGACGGCTATGCGCTGGCGGAAGACAAGGATGAGCAGCGCGTGATCGTCGACCGGGAAGGCAACATGGTAATGGAACGCGGATAACGGAGAGCGAAAACGCTTTATAAAAGCCGGCACAATGTGCCGGAACATAATAACGCCGCCTTTGCATGCTAAAAAGGCGGCGTTATTTCTATAAAGATTCAACGAGGAGCGACGTGCAGGGTATTTCTAAATCCGGAGTGGTTTTCGACCGCTATACCTATAGCATTTGCATATGGATCCGAATCCGGTATACCGTCGGTTACAGAATGAAGTTTACAAACATCCCCGTAACAAACGAGAATGCCATCACATAGGCGAAGTACAGGAGAAAGCGCTTGATCCCCAGTACGATTTTCAAGGCGCCCAAATTGGTGATTTTTGTGGAGGGCCCGGTGAGCATGAAGGAGGCGGCGCTTCCCACGCTCATGCCGTCCCACAGCCACTGCTGAAGCAAGGGGATGGTCCCGCCGCCGCAGGCGTAGAGAGGCACGCCAATGGTGGCTGCCATCAGAACACCCAGCGCCTCATTCCCACCAAACAGGGCCGTCATGGCTTCTGCAGGGACATACCGCTGAAAGAGAGCAGAAAGCAGTACGCCCATTAGGAAATAAAGGCCGGTGGCCCTTACATTGCGCCAGAGATTCTTCAGGTAGCGCAGGATGATGTTGGGGTCTGTATCGCGGTTTCGGGGTTCGTCAAAGCCAGTGAAGTTGAAAAAGGGCTTGTCCCTGCAAAAAAGGCGGATCAGCAGCCCGGCGGTAATACCGCACAGGAAGCAGGAAACAATCCGTACAGTCAGGACGGTCCCGCCAAGAGCCGCGCTGTATACAATGAGCTGCGGGTTGAGAAGGATCGACGACATCATAAACGCAGCCAGCCAGTCATCCTTCATGCCTCCGCGGGAAAAGGAGGCGGCAATGGGAATCGTGCCGTACATGCACAGCGGGGACGCAATGCCCAGTGCGCTGGCTGCCACAATCCCTAACAGTCCCAGTTTCTTACCTTGGAGTGAGCGGAAAGCACGATGAATATAGTCTTTGGCAAAGACGGAGATCGCAGAACCAATCACCATTCCCAGTACCCACCAGCCGAAGATCTGCTCGAATTGGACACTGAAGTAATACCAAAGATAAACAAGCTCTCGTCTGAGAACCTCCATCTGCACCTTCCCTCCTCTACAAAATCAGATATTTTCCGTCTGCATGGTCAGGTAAATAGTAAAATTCGCTCTTTTCATCATCGTCAAACAATTCCAGCATGGCCGCCATGTCGTGGGCCATATTGGAGTGGCGTATATCCCTGCGTTCCAGCCAAAAGGCGCGGCCCTCTTCGGAAGAACGCAAAACGCCGTCAAACTGATTTGTCTTGTAGAGCAGAATGACGTATCGCGCCCCGCATTCCATCTGAAATTGCTTGACCCCTCATAAGACGGGATTTTTTATCTGATAACCAGTTTCCTCATAAACTTCCCGCATGACGGATTTTGTAAACGATTCGCCCGCCTCCACATGGCCTCCGGGAAACGCCAGTCCATCCCAGCTGGTACCGTGACGATCCTGAACGAGAATGCGGTTTTGGTCGTCATATACCATACACAACGTGGTGAAAACAGCGCTTTCCATAAGGTCCCCTCCTGATGAACATTACTTCCTTGATTCCGCCGCCTTATGAATGCAGGTAATGGCGTTCAGGCTGCGGGGGTAGCCGATATAGGGCAAGCACTGGGAAACCACCCGGATAAGGAAGTCCGGATCATTCCCCAGGTTCATATTGCCGCCAGCATGGGCGGTCAGCTGCGGCTCGCAGCCGCCCTGGGCTGCCAGGAAGCAGAAGGTGATCATCTCCCGCTGGGCCAGTGTGAGCCCGGTGCGGGTGTAGTAATCGCCGAAGCAGTTGGCTGCCAGCCAGCGGTTAACGTGGCCGTTTTTCCAGGCTTCCTTCATTCCGTCCCCAAAAATAGCGACTTGCGCCTGCACGCCCTTTTCCAGACGGTTCTCCATGGTGGTGGTCGCCTGTCCTTCCAGCGGCAGCTTCACGCCCCGTTCGGTCAAAATCTCGTTGGTTGCATCCAGGAACGGTTTGACCCGGCCGATACCCAAATAGTCCACCGCCTGATAGACGACCTCTTTGGCCATAACCGGTGTAACCCCCGCGTCAAGGGCACGGGGCAGTTCCAGCTTAAATTCATCCACGCCCTGGCAGCCCAGCAGAGTGGCCAAAATCGCCATATGGCGGGTCACTTCGTCAAGCTGCTGCCCTTCTTCGCCCGGTACTTCCTCAAAAGCAAAATGCTCAAAGCGCTCTGCAAATTCCGGATCGGTTTCTCGATAGTTCATCACGAGATCCTCCTTATGCCTTTTCAATTTCCTGATTGCCAGTGGACCAAACATGCTGCCGCTTGGCAGCCGCCGGTGTGTTCTGTGCCATCACCCCTACCAGCTTGTGCGGAACATAGGGTTCCTCCAGATAGGCGCATTCTTCCGGCGTCAGGGTAAGCTCCACCGCTTTGGCAGCGCCCTCGATATGATGCCGTTTGGTGGCGCCCACTACGGGGGACGTCACTTTGGTGAGCAGCCACGCCAAAGAAATCTCGGTCATAGATACGCCCCGCTTCTCGGCCAGCTCCGCCACGCGGCTGATAATGACTGTATCCTGTGCGGCGGTAGCGTCATACTTGAATTTGGCATAGTCGTCCTCCTCCAAGCGCTTGGAGGTTTCCCCTGGGTGCTTGGAAAGCCGGCCGCCCGCCAACGCGCTGTAGGGCGTCATGGCGATGTTGTCCTCGGCGCAGAGCTTGGCCATCTCCCGTTCCTCCTCCCGGAAGATCAGGTTGTAATGCCCCTGGATGGAGACGAACTTCTGAAATCCCTCTTTCTCCGCCAGGGCGTTGGCCTTAGCCAGCTGATAGGCAAAGCAGTTGGAGATGCCAATGTACCGCACCTTGCCCGCCTTCACCATGCGGTCGAGTCCCTCCATAATATCGTAGAGAGGCGTCTCATAATCCCACATGTGATAGATATACAGGTCGATATAATCCAGTCCCAGATTCTTCAGGCTGGTGTTCACCATCTGCTCGATGTGCTGCTGGCCGGTAATGCCGGCGGCGATTTCATCCGGGGTGCGGGGGAGGAATTTGGTGGCTACCACCACCTCCTCCCGCTTGGCATAATCCCGGAGCGCCCGGCCCAGGTACTGCTCACTGGTGCCGCTCTGGTAGCCGATGGCGGTATCAAAGAAGTTGACGCCCAGCTCCAGCCCCCGTTTGATGATTTCGCGGGAATGCTCCTCGTCCAGCGTCCAGCTGTGCTGGCCGTTTTGGGCGTCGCCAAAGCCCATGCACCCCATGCAGATGCGGGAAACCCGAAGCTCTGAATTACCCAATTTGGCGTATTGCATGATAGGTTCCTCCTTATTCCAATCCGGCGTAGGCTCCGTCATCCACTGCTTCCAGCCACTCGTTGGAGGTCTCCTCACCGGGAACTTCCACGGCAATGTGGGAGAACCAGCTGTCCTTTTTGGCGCCGTGCCAGTGTTTGACTTCCGCCGGAATGGTGATGACGGTGCCCGGGGTGAGGCTCACGGCCTCCTTGCCCTCCTCCTGATACCAGCCTTCGCCGGCTGTGCAAATCAAAATCTGCCCGCCGCCCTTTTTGGCATGGTGGATATGCCAGTTGTTCCGGCAGCCGGGCTCGAAGGTGACGTTCGCGAGAAATACAGGGCACTTACCAGCCTCGGTCAAAGGGTTCAGATAGGAATTGCCGATGAAATACTGGGCAAAGGCCGTGTTGGCATTGCCCAGCCCGAAAACATTTTCCTTGTCAAATGCTGCTTTGTCGTTGATACGCATAAAAAACACTCCTTCATATTACTACGGCCGCTTGAAAATAAATGCGCTAGAGCAACCTGCATGCCGCAAACGCTATGAAACGATCAAGCGGTATTTGGAAATTCGGCGATCCTATCCAGAAATATTCACGTCCTTTCCTGACAATCACAAGGAAAGCCGCATTGAAAAAATCACCGTTTCCGGGTTGGACAGGATAAGGTACAATAAGTTTCGCAAAAATAAAAAAGACAAGGATTGCAGAACTCTGGTAGAATGAA
>CABSLQ010000061.1 GCA_902478605.1 uncultured Oscillospiraceae bacterium | reverse complement strand
CTCGTCGGCAACGTCAGATGTGTATAAGAGACAGGAGCAGCCGTTCCTGTCCAACGCCGGACAGGAACGGCTGCTTTTTAACCTGTGTGGGGCATCCGCGCAACGCTTGCGGGCTTATTGCTTCGCACCGCAGTGGTTGCAGTATTGGCTGTCCGCAGGCAGCGGCTTGCCGCAGCTGCGGCAGACACCGGGGGCCGGCGGCGTTTTCGCTTCAAAGGGGTTGTCGAAGGGATTCCCCTCCTGGAAGGGGTTGCGCACCGGCGGCGGGGTTTGCTCGGCAGGCGGGGCCTGCGGGGGCTGCGGCGTAGGCGGCGTCTGGGGTGTGTTCTGCGCCGGCGGTGTTTGCGGTGCATTCTGCACCGGCGGCTGATACGATTGATAGTATTGATAGGGCGGTTGTCCGGCCGCCGGAGGGACGTAGCCGTTTCCCGCCACGCTTGCGGTGCCGAGGATGCGCCGCAGCTCGTTGTCCACCTGTTTGGGCAGCTGTATCTGCCCAAACAGACCAATGATGGTGAAGATCCACGGGATCCAGCAGGTGAACCATCCCAACACAAAGCCGATGATCTTATCGGTCCACTGCTCATCCGAAAAGCTGACGTTGAGCAGGTTTACACCGGGCATAAAATTGACTTTAATGCCTTCGCAGCGGCCCAGTGCCGTATTCAGGCCGCCTGTGTTTTTGCTCAGCTCCAGGCAGGCGCCCGCTCCCATCGGATAGGAACGCACGGTATACCCCTTGCGCTGAAACACGAGGCCGAGCTGTCCCACCGTGGTGGGCAGGTCAAAGTTCGGCGGCAGTGCGTATACAAGAGGACTGGCCATACTCCATTCATCCTTTCCGGCTCACGAAAACAAACGGTACAGGGCGCCATCGGTCAGATGCAGGCCGATGGCCGCGTCCGGCTGCCACAGCAGCCGGTATAGATACACCCCGATGAAGGCGGCGGCCAGCAGGGCAATAAGCACCGTGCAGGTCCGCCTTCCGCCCGGCAGGTGCCAGGCGGACCGGTGCGCGAAATACAGCACCGCGGGGGGGACGATCCAAAATAACGGGTGATAATGAAAGGCGCCGGCAAAATCGAGGCGCAGCGCACACAGCAGGGCGCGGGACATGCCGCACCCGGGGCAGGGCACGCCGAACAGCCAGTCGATGGGGCATACGCGCACCAGCGCCAGCCACAGCGTCAGCCCCGCCAGGATCGGCAGATGAATCCGCCAGAAGCGCCGCCAGCGCGGCGGCTTTTCGGTGAAAGAAGACGGGCTTGTCATATTCGGCCTTTCCGCTGCCCGCGGAGCCTATCCGAGAAGCAGCTTTTCCCGCAGATGGAGGCGGTCCGCAATATCGAGCAGCCGCTGTGCCGCCGCCTGCGCCCCCTCCTCGGACGGGGCGTCGGCCAGAGAGGCGACCAGGGCGGCCGCTTCATGCATCCGCCGGGTGATATCCGCCTCCATATCGAGGACGGCGGGCAGATCGCGCCGGCCAAAGGGGGAGGCAAACTCCCAGCTGGTGCGCGCCGCCGTATAGGCTTTATCCAATGCGGTCCACAGCCGCGGCTCCAGCGTGCCGCGCAGCGCCTGCACCTGTTCGCGCATGGCGAGCATATCCAGTGTGGCGGCGGCGCCGTCCTCTGTACGTATCCGGCGGCGCCGGCGGGTGAGGAACAGGGCGGTGACAAAGCCGATATAGAGCAGCAGCAGGACGGAAACACACACCGTAAAAAAGGTGTTGGCCATGCGCCAGTAAAACAGACAGCACAGCACCATGGATAACAGATACAGCGCCGCCGTAGCAAACGCCCATCCCCGGCTGCATGCCGGACCGTACCGCCGGCGGAGATAGGGATAGAGGAGGGTGACCGCGTTGACCGCGAGCAGCACCGCCAGCAGTCCCAGAAGTGCCCGGGGATAACCCGGTTCCTGCAGGCCGGGTGCCGAGGCCAGGACCAGCCAGACAGATAAGCCGTTGAACACCGTGAGCAGCACGCATTTGCCCGCGAGTGCCGCCGCCCCCAACAGCAGACGCCGGTTTTCGCTTTTCATGCGATTTCCCCTCCCATTGCCGCTTTTATCCGATCAGATCTATTATAAAAAGCGGGTCGGAAAGCGTCAAGGAGAGGAGGCGGAAAGTTTTTGCGGCGAAAGTGTGGATTCGATCGATAATAAGGGGTCTTCGGTGGTTTCCCCCCGGCTTTTTTGATAGTCGGTGGGGGGCATGCCCTTGATTTTTTTAAAAATACGGGAAAAGTAGAGGGGATCGTCGTAGCCGACCGAGCCGGCCACCTGCGCCACCGTGAACCGGCGGGAACGCAGCAGGCTGCACGCCTGGCTGATGCGGTACCGCTGCAGAAAATCGTGGGGAGAGAGGCCGAAGCCGGCCTCAAAGGCGCGGTACAGCTGGCTGCGGCTGACGCCGGCATAGGCGGCCACGTCGCCCACGCCGATGCCTCCGGCATAGTTGCACTGTATGAACCGAACCGCCTGCGCCAGATAATCCTTGGTGCCGGCCACCGGAGCCTGTTTTTCATTCCGGCGGATGAGTTCGGCCAGAAACAGGTAAAGATATCCCACCATATCGGCGTCGGCGGCCGGCGTATTGCCGCCCGCGCGGTAGATATGGAGCAGCAGCTCTTCCAGCTTCTGCGGCTGGGCGGGGCGCATGACCGGCTGTTCCCGGGTGAAGCCGGTCAGGGTGAGCAGCCGCTTGGCGTCGGCGCCGTGAAAGCCCACCCAGCAGTATTCCCACGGATCGGCCGGTTCGGCGGCATAGCCGGCCACCTGCCCGGGGATGATAAGGAAAAGATCCCCCGCGCCCAGCGCATGGGTACGGCCGCCGCAGGTGAAGCGGCCGCGGCCCGCCGACACGTAATGCACCAGGTAATGGTCGCGCGTCGCGGGGCCCCACGTATGCTGGCCGTCGCATTTCTGATAGCCGGTGTTGTATACCGCCAGGCCGAGATTTTCCCGCAGGGTATTTTTGAAAGAGTGCTTAAAGCTGTCCACGGCGACGCCCCCTTTTTGTGCTTTCCCTGCCATTATATCCCTATATGCAACATTTGTCCATCATTATGTGCGATAAAAGGGTTGGCGGTTTGGCCGCGGCAACTTATAATAATACTATACCCCCTATTTATGAAATAGGGGAGACGGGGAAATGAAGATTCTCTTAAAAATACGATGTGGAAAGGAAGAGAATGCGATGACAGCAGCGGCCGCATTGAAAGAACGCATTGCACGGGGGGACTATGACGCCCGGTTTGCCGTCCTGTACGGCCGGGAGGCGGTGGAGAAACAGCGCCGGCGGTACAGCGAAGCGGTGGACGGCTTCACCGCCGCCTTTGGGGAGGCGGAGCAGCTGATCCTCTTCTCAGCGCCGGGACGCACCGAAATCGGCGGCAACCACACCGACCATAACCATGGCCGCGTGCTCGCCGCGAGCGTGAATCTCGACGTCATCGCGGTGGCGGCGCCGCGGCGCGACGCAATCATACGGGTACAGTCCAAGGGATACGACATGGACACGGTGGTGCTGGGCGACTGGGAAGTCCAGGAGGCGGAGAAAAACCATTCGGCCTCCCTCATCCGCGGGGTGGCTGCGCGTTTTGCCCAGCTGGGGTATGCCGTAGGCGGGTTTGACGCGTATACCACCTCCGATGTGCTCAAGGGATCGGGTCTCTCCTCCTCGGCGGCATTCGAAGTGCTCATCGGCACCATCCTGAACGGGCTGTACAACGACGGCACCGTGTCGGCGGTGGAGATTGCCAAGGCGGCCCAGTATGCCGAAAACGTCTATTTCGGCAAGCCGAGCGGGCTGATGGATCAGACCGCCTCGTCGGTGGGCGGCATCGTCACCATCGATTTTGCTGACCCGGAACGGCCGGTCATCCGCGCGGTGGATTTTGATTTTGCCTCCTGCGGGCATAAGCTGTGCATCGTGGACACGGGCGGCAACCACGCCGACCTGACCCACGAATACGCGGCGGTCACCGTCGAGATGCGGGCGGCGGCCAATATGCTCGGGGTGGATTTCCTGCGCGATACGACGCCGGACAAGCTGATTTCCATTATCCCCGCGCTGCGGGAGAAGCACGGCGACCGGGCGGTGCTGCGCGCGCTGCATTTCTTCGGCGACAACGAGCGGGTGGTCCGGCAGGTGGCGGCCCTCGAAGCCGGGGATTTCGGTGAGTTTAAGCGGCTGGTGGTGGAGTCGGGGCACTCCTCCTTTGAATATCTGCAGAATGTGTACGCGGCCAGCGACGTGCAGTTCCAGGGCCTGTCCATTGCGCTGGCGCTGGCGCAGCGGGTGCTCGACGGCTGCGGCGCGTGGCGGGTGCACGGTGGCGGCTTCGGCGGCACGACGCAGAATTTCGTGCCGGAGGATAAGCTGGAGGCGTTCCGCACACTGATGGAAGGCGTGTTTGGTGAGGGAAGCTGCCACGTGCTGAGCATTCGGCCGGTGGGCGGCGTGTGCCTGGATAAAGAATAAGAAGGAGAGAGGAACTATGGCAGAATTGCGTCGTCACCCGCTGACGGGTGACTGGATCATGATCGCGTCCCACCGGCAGGGACGGCCGCAGATGCCCAAGGATTACTGTCCGTTTTGCCCGGGATCGGGCAAGGTGCCGGATCATTATGATGTGTACAAATACGACAACGATTTTCCCGCCCTGTCGCCCAATCCGCCCGAACCGGACGATGTGGCCACCGATTTCTTCCAGACGGCGCCGGCCTACGGCAAGTGCGAGGTGATCCTCTACTCGCCCGAGCACACCATCACGCTGCCCGAGCTGCCCGCCTCGCATATCGAAAAGCTGGTGGATTTGTGGGTGGAGCGGTATGAGGCGCTGTCCGCCGACCCCAAGGTGCGGTATGTCTTTATTTTTGAGAACCGCGGCGACGTGGTGGGGGTGACCATGCCCCACCCGCACGGGCAGATTTACGCCTATCCCTTCCTGCCCAAAAAGCTCGAGCTGGAGGTGGCCAACGCCGAGGCGTATAAGAAGGAAAAGGGCCGCTGCCTCTTCTGCGATATGCTGGAAGCGGAGGTCGCCTTTGAAAAGCGGGTGATTTTCCGCAACGAGCATTTCACCGTATTCCTGCCCTTTTTCTCGGAATATCCCTATGGCGTGTACATCATGAGCAATGCGCACCGGGGCAGCATCGCGCAATTCACCAGGGAGGAGCGCGCCGCCCTGGCCGAGACGCTGCGCCGCACGACGGGCATGCTGGACAGCCTGTTCGGCTTCAAGTTCCCCTACATGATGTGCATGTACAACCAGCCGGTCAACGGGCCGGAGGCGGCGGATCTGTTCCATTTCCACATCGCGTTTTATCCGCCCATGCGCAGCGCCGACAAAATCAAGTACAATGCCTCGAGCGAGACGGGGGCCTGGGCCCACTGCAACCCCACCTGTCCCGAGAATACCGCCGAGGAGCTGCGCGCCGCGTATGCACGGTTCCTGGAGAAATAAAGAGAACAAATGAAGCCCTTCCCGCCACGGCGGGAAGGGCTTCAGAGTGTCAAAAAACTTTTTAGCGAATAGCCATATACACAAAAGCAGAATTCTCATGCGTCGCATCGGGGAACCCCATGCACAACGCACCGCGTTGTGCTGCGAGGGTTCCCCGCCGTAAAACGTCCCACCGGGACGTTTTACGCCCCTCCTGCGCTCTTTGAAGGGAAAAATTTCGTCCTCAGCGGAGGACGACAGGGGCTTTGCCCCTTGACCCCACCGCCTTTTGAAAAAGGCGGGCGAAAACTTTTTGTGTATTATTTTTTTGCAAATGAACTTCTTTGACAAGCTGAAGCCCTTCCCGCCGCGGCGGGAAGGGCTTTTCTGTGCTTGTGTATAGGGAACGGCGTCAGATTCCGAATTCGCCCTCGTAGCTGACGAGGCTCGCGTCGGTGACGCCGTCCACCTTCATCAGCTTGTCGATGGTGGTCATTTCGTCGTCCTTCAGGGAAAGCTCCACCGTCACCTCGGCACCGTGGGCGGTTGTGGTGCGGGATTTGAGCCGGTGCCGGGGCAGCAGCTTGAGCGCCTTGCCGATATTGGCCGCTTTTTCGGGGTCATAGCGGATGACCAGCAGATAGGGGGCCTTATGCTTGCCGTACAGCTTGGAGATGATGAAATACAGCACCCCCACCACGATGCAGGCGATGCCGCCCACCAGGTAGAGGCCCGCGCCCGTCATGATGCCGCAGGTGATGGACCAGAACATGAACACCGTATCCACCGGATCCTTGATGGCGGTGCGGAACCGCACAATGGACAGGGCGCCCACCATGCCCAGCGACAGCGCCAGGTTGGAGGAAATGGTGCGGATGACCAGGGCGGTCACCATGGCCAGCAGCACAAGCGAAAAGGCGAAGCCCTTGGAAAACAGCACGCCGCGGAAGGTCAGCCGGTAGACGATGAGGATAAACAGCCCCATCAGAAAGGCCACGCCCAGCGACAGCAGCATATCGGTCAGGGTGGCGCCGCCGACCGAAAACTGTTCCAACACACTGTTCTTGATGAAATCCATGATACCATTCCTCCGTTATTGAAACTGCCTGCACAGTTCGTATTTGGAAATCGCGCAGCGCACGGCCGAAACCGGCGCGAGCAGCTGCTTCACCGCATAGGGGAGCGCCTCGTCGTATTTGACCTCCAGAATCACCCGGTCGCCGGGCAGCACCGGCATGGTGAACACCCCGGGGTCGAACAGGGCCGTCTGATACTGGCCCGTATGCAGCGACAGGTCGAAGGTGATGCGCACGTCCTCGAAGGTGTACGCTTCCCTCGTGTAATCCACCAGCACGGTGGGCCGCAGCAGATGGGTGCGACTCTTAAGATAAAAGTCGCGCAGCAGCTTGTCGCCCGTGTCGTATAAAAACCAGCTGTCCCCGGCGAGCAGGCGGTCGACCTCCTCCCGGGTCAGGCGGGCGGCGCGCTTGCGGGTATACTGGCCGCGCTTCTGCTTGGACTCGAGGCGAATGAAGCGATCGTCCATGTCATAAAACCGGATGCGGAACTTCTCCCGCGCTTCGATGCCCTCCACCTTGTCAAGCAGGGCGCTCTGGTTATAGTCGTCGAAATACAGGCTGCGGATGAAATAGCGACCGTTGCGGCGGGCGTTTGGGTCGGTGTCCAGCATGGCCGCCAGACGTCCGCGCAGAAATTCATAGCCGCCCGTGCTGATGAAATATTTGTTTTCGTGTCGAAAAACGTCCAATGGCCCCGCCTCCTCCTCTGCGAAATACTCAGGTCCTCAGTATACCATACATCGGGCGGTGGTTTCCACTATAAAATAAAAAAAAGCGGAAATAATAATTTTTTGTTAAGAGTCTGGACTTGTGCTGGAAAATATGGTACTATTAGAGATAATAATTTTTCAATTTGATTAAATATTTCAATAAAGGAGGAGGAAATATGCCGGCGGATATGGTGGCGCGCATCCAGCAGGCCGAAGAGGAGGCCGCGCGCATCGAACGGGAGGGCGCTGCCCAGGCGGCGGCCATTCTCGAGGCGGCGGACGCAGAGGCAAAGGCCCGGACGCGCCGGATTCTCGACGAGGCGGCGCGCCGCAAGGACGAGATGGTTGCCGCCGCCCGGGAGGAGGCGGAGGCGATGCGCCGGCAGGCGGAGGCGGAAGCCGCCCGGCAGGGGGAGGCTATCGCGGCTATGGTAGAGGCCCGGCGGGACGCGGCGATACAGATGGCGGCCGATTGCCTGCTGGGATAAGCGGTGCGCGGATCGCGGCCCGGCAGAACGCGCCGGGTGCGGCCGGATCGGGATCCGATTGGGGGAACAGATGATGGCAAAGCTCACAATGAAGCGGGTGCGGCTTGTCGCCCTGCGGCGGGAACGCAAGGCGCTGCTGGAGACGCTGCAGCGGCTGGGGGCGGTGCAGATTGAAGCGATGGAAGATCGCTACGACGGCTTTGCGGCCGAGGATATGGAGGCGAAGGCCCAGACCTTCGACCGGTCGGCAGCCGTCCTGATACAAGCGCTCGAGGTGCTGCAGGACGTGTTTCCCGAGAAAAAGGGCCTGCTCGCTTCTTTCGCGGGACGGCGCGAGGTGGAGCCGGCCGCCTTTGAGCAGGCGGCCGCCCGCAGCGCCGCCGTCCTGCAGGATGGCCAGCAGGTGCTCGCCCTGCAGCGGCAGCAGGCGGAAAACGCCGCCGAGCAGGTGCGGGTGCGCACGGCGCTGGCGCAGCTCGAACCCTGGGAGGGGCTGGATCTGCCCTTCCGGTTTGCGGGAACGCGCACCACGGCGGCCTTTATCGGCATCCTGCCGGGTGCATACACGCTCGAATCGCTGGCCGAGGCGATCGCCGGGCTGGACGGTACGCTGCTCTTCGACGGGCAGGTGCTGTCCGCCTCGCCGGTGCAAAGTTGTGTCTTTCTGATCACGCCCCGGCGGCAGGCGGGAACGATGGAGGGGGTGCTGCGCGCCCTTGGCTTCGCCCGGCCTGCGGGCCTGACGGGACACCCGGCCGAGGAAAAGCGGGCGCTTGAGCAGAAGCGGGAAGCGCTCGCCCAGGCCCGCCGGGAGGCGGACGAGGAGCTGGCGGCCCTGGCACAGAACCGCCGGGAGATGGAGCTGACGGCCGATTATCTGACCACCCGGGCGGAGAAATACCGTGCCATCGGCCGGTTGGGGCACAGCCGGCACGCCCTGCTGCTGGAGGGATATATCCCCGAAGCGGACGTTCCGCTGCTCGAACAGGGGCTGACGGGATTGGATGCGGCGTGGGAGATCGCGGACGCCGATCCCGAAACGGCGCCCGTCAAGCTGCACAACGGGGCGTTTGCCCGGCCGGCCGAATCGCTGGTGGCGATGTACGCGATGCCGCTGGCGAGCGATGTGGATCCCACGCCGGTGGTCAGCTTTTTCTATTACCTCTTTTTCGGCATGATGCTCTCCGACGCGGGATACGGCCTGCTGCTGGTCATCGGGGCGCAGCTGCTGCTGCGCAAATGCCGGCCGGAGCCGGGCATGGCGCGCAATCTGGAGCTGTTCCGCAACTGCGGGGTCTCCACCATTATCTGGGGCCTGGCATTTGGCAGCTTTTTCGGCGACGCGCCCGAGGCGATCGCCTCCACCTTTTTCCATGTGGACTTCCATATGCCGCGGCTCATCGATCCGGTGCCCGACGCGGTGCTGCTGCTCGTGCTGGGGGTGGCGCTCGGGCTTGCCCAGATTCTCGCGGGGCTTGGCGTGCGCTTTTACATGCAGTGGCGCATGGGCGATCGCTGGGGCGCGGTGCTGGACACCGGGCTGTGGATGACGGCGCTGCTGGGGCTCGCCCTGCTGGCGGGCGGTATGGCGCTGCCGGCGGCCGGCTGGCTGTTCACGGCGGGAACGTGGGTGGCAATTGTCTCCTTCGCGGGGCTCGCACTTACCGGCGGCCGGAAGAAAAAAGGCCCGATGAAGATCATCGGCGGCTTGGTGGGCCTGTACGATATCACGGGGTATTTCAGCGATTTGATGTCCTATTCCCGGCTGATGGCGCTGGGCCTGACGACGGGGGTGATGGGCATGGTGTTCAACCTGCTCGGCACGATGTTCGGCGACGGGCCGCTGGGCGCGGTGATCTATATCCTCATATTCGCCGTGGGGCATACCCTCAATTTTGGCATCAACGCCCTGGGGGCGTATGTGCATACGCTGCGCCTGCAGTATGTGGAGCTGTTTTCCAAGTTTTATGAAGGCGGCGGGCGGATGTTCGAGCCGTTCGCCATGCGCGGACAATATGTGCGCATCAAACAGGAACCGGGGGCGGCCCGCTGAAGGCGGCCCTGGCCAATAGAGAGAAAAGGATGAGTGGATTATGAGCAACGGTATTATCTGGGCGCTCCTGGGCGCGGCGTTTGCAACCATCTTCGCGGGGATCGGATCGATCAAGGGCGTGGGCATGTCCACCGAGGCGGCCATGGGCGTCATGCGGGAGGATTCCTCCAAATTCGGCAAGATGCTGGTTCTCGTGCTGCTTCCCGGCACGCAGGGACTGTACGGCTTCATTGTGACCATCATGATGCTGATGAACATCGGCGTGCTCGGCGGCAGCTTTGACATGTCGCTGGCCAAGGGGCTGCTGTATCTGGCGGCGTCGCTGCCCATTGCGGTGGGCGGCCTGCTGTCGGGCATCGCCCAGGGGCGCGCGGCGGTGGCAGGCGTTTCGCTGATGGCCAAGCGGCCGAACGAATTTGCCAAGGCGCTCGTCTCGGTCACGCTGGTCGAAATCTACGCGCTGCTGGCGTTTCTGGTGTCCCTGCTGTCCGTCCTCAACATTGGGGGTATGAACATCTGATGGGAGTGAAGGCCGGGATGACCGGAACGGATAAGATAGTGGAACAAATTCTCGACGAGGCGCGCGGGGCGGCGTCCCGGCGGCAGGAGGAGGCGCGGCAGACGGCAGCCGACCGCCTGGCCGAAGCGGAGGCGGCGGCAAAGGAAAAGGCGGCCGTCATGCTGGCCGACGGGGAAGAGGAAGCCGAACGGGTGCGGCGGACGGGCCGATCGGCGGCCGCCCTGCTGGTGCGCAGCGCCGGGCTGCAGCAGCGGCGGCAGGCGCTCGACCAGACGTTGGCGGCGACCCTGGCGTATCTGAACGCGCTGCCTGACGAGGCGTATTTTGAGCGGTTATATGCATTGCTTGTGCGGTGCGTGCAGCCGGGCGAGGGGATCCTGCGGCTTAACGCGCGGGATCTGGCGCGCAAGCCGGCCGATTTTGAACAGCGGGTGCGCGGGGCCGTGGAGACGGCCGGTGTGGCGGGGCATCTGACCCTGTCGGGGCTTCCCTGCGCCATCGACGGCGGCCTGCGGCTGCAGTACGGCGAGGTGGAGGTAAACGCCTCCTTTTCCGCGCTGGCCGAGGAAAAGCGCGAGATGCTGGAAGATCGGCTCAACGGGGCGTTATTTGAAGCATAGAAGAAGGGGGAACCTGCATGACGCGGAGCTGGGCCTTCGCGGTGGGCAGCGTGCGCGCGAAGGAAAGCGCGCTGCTCACCCGGCAGGAGCTGGACGGCCTGCTGCAGTGCGCGGACGAACGGGAGCTGGCCGCCCGGCTGCGCGAAAGGGGATACGGTGACCCGGCGGCGCCGGCGGACGATGTGGACGGCCTGCTGCGGCAGGAGAAGGCGCAGCTGTGGGCCTATCTGCAGGAGGTGGCGCCCGACGGCAGCCTGTTTGTCCCCTTTTTATACCGCAACGATATCCATAACGCCAAGGTGGCGCTTAAGCTGACGCTGGCGGGACGGAAGGAAGGCCCCTACCTGCCCGACGGCACGATCCCGGCTGCCCGGCTGCGCGAGGCGGCCGAAGAGCGGCGGTTTGACGCGCTTCCCGCCTGGCTGTGCGGGGCGATGGAGGAGGCGTACGACCTGCTGGCCCACGCGCGGGACGCCGGGCTCGCCGACGCGGTGATCGACCGGGCGGGCATGGCGGCCATGCGGGAGGCAGCGGAAAAGGATGACACGCTGCGCCCGCTGTTTGACGAGCTGGTGTTTTACAACAATGTGAAAATCGTGCTGCGGGCGCTGCGCACCGGCAAGGGCAGCCTGTTCCTCGAGCGGGCGCTGTGCCCCGTCCCCGGCATGGAGACGGACGACTGGATCCAGGCCGCGCGGGAGGGAGAGGAAGCTTTCCTTACGCGGCTGCGGGAAACGGACGCGTACGGCGCCAGGGAGGCGGCCGATGCCTGGAGCGAGTCGCCGGCGGCGCTGGAGCGGTTCGCAGCCGACCGGCAGATGGTGCTGGCCCGGCGGGCGGGCGCCCAGACGCTGGGGCCGGCGCCGGTGGCGGCCTATCTGCTGGCCAAGGAAGCGGAGCTGCGGGCGCTGCATATGGCGGCGTCGGGGCTGCGCACCGGCGAGACGCCCGCGCGCATGAGGGAAAGGGGGCCGCAGCTGTATGGCTGAACCCTATCGTCTGGCGGTCATGGGCGACCGCGAAAGCATACAGGGCTTTGCGGCCGTGGGACTGGATACCTTCCCCTGCGAAGCGCCCGATGAGGCCGCGAAGCTCTTCCGCCGGCTGTGCGCCGGAAATTACGGCGTGGTGTATCTCACCGAGGAAACGGCCGAATGGCTGGCCGATGAGCTGACGGAACGGGAAGAGGAACGGCTGCCCGCGGTGATTCCCATCCCCGGGGTGAAGGGCAACACGGGCATCGGCATGCGCCGTCTGCACCAGGCGGTGGAAAAGGCGGTCGGCGTGGATATATTTGAAAATCAGCAGGGTTAGAATTCACGATAGATAAGGTTGTGGTAACGTGACGACAGGCACGATAACCAAGGTGGCCGGCCCGCTGGTCATCGCGGAGGGTATGCGCGAGGCCAACATGTTCGACGTGGTGCGGGTCAGCGAGCAGCGGCTCATCGGCGAGATCATCGAGATGCACGGGGACCGGGCGTCCATCCAGGTGTATGAGGAGACGTCGGGGCTCGGACCGGGCGAGCGGGTGGAAAGCACCGGCATGCCGCTGAGCGTCGAGCTGGGTCCGGGGCTCATCGGGGCCATCTTTGACGGCATACAGCGCCCGCTGGAGGAGATTATGCGGGTGAGCGGGACCAACCTCCACCGCGGGGTGGAGGTACCCTCCCTCGACCGGGAGAAACGGTGGCATTTTATCCCCCGCGTGGCGCCGGGCGACACGGTGCAGGCGGGCGACGTGCTCGGCGTCGTGCAGGAGACGGCGGTGGTGGAGCACCGCGTGCTGGTGCCGAACGGCCTGGCGGGAACCGTGTCCTCCATCGAGGAAGGGGATTTCACGGTGGAGCAGACGGTCTGCGTCATCGCGGCCGGCAAGGGCGAAACGCCCGTTTCCCTGCTGCAGCGGTGGCCGGTGCGGGTCGGGCGGCCGTATAAGCGCAAGCTGTCCCCCGCTGTCCCGCTTGTGACGGGGCAGCGGGTGATCGATACGCTGTTCCCGATTGCCAAGGGCGGCGTGGCGGCGGTGCCGGGCCCCTTTGGATCGGGCAAGACGGTGGTGCAGCACCAGCTGGCCAAGTGGGCGGCGGCCGACATCATCGTCTACATCGGCTGCGGCGAGCGGGGCAACGAGATGACCGACGTGCTCGGCGAGTTCCCCGCGCTCAAGGATCCGCGCACGGGCAGCTCGCTCATGGAGCGCACGGTGCTCATCGCCAACACCTCCGACATGCCGGTGGCGGCACGGGAGGCGTCGATTTATACAGGCATCACCATCGCGGAATATTTCCGCGATATGGGATATACGGTGGCGCTCATGGCCGATTCCACCTCCCGGTGGGCGGAGGCGCTGCGCGAAATGTCGGGCCGCCTCGAGGAAATGCCGGGCGAGGAAGGCTACCCCGCCTACCTCGGCAGCCGGCTGGCCCAGTTTTACGAGCGGGCGGGACGGGTCATCGTGAACGGAGCGGCGGACCGGGAGGCGGCGCTGTCGGTCATCGGGGCGGTGTCCCCGCCGGGCGGCGATATTTCGGAGCCGGTGTCCCAGGCGACGCTGCGCATCGTCAAGGTGTTCTGGGGGCTGGACGCGTCGCTGGCATATAAGCGGCATTTCCCGGCGGTCAACTGGCTGACCAGCTATTCGCTGTATGCCGACTCGCTGGCGGGATGGTTCAACGAGAATATCCGGGAGGACTGGAGCGTGCTGCGCGGCCGGCTGATGGCGCTTCTGCAGGAGGAGGCGGAGCTGGAGGAGATCGTCAAGCTGGTGGGCATGGACGCGCTGTCCGCCCCCGATCGGCTTAAGCTGGAGGCGGCGCGGTCGATCCGGGAGGATTACCTGCACCAGAACGCCTTCCACGAGACGGACACCTATACCTCGCTGGATAAGCAGTACCGGCTCATGGCGGCGATACTCGGCTTTTACGACAAGGCGCGCGCGGCGCTGGAAGAGGGGGCGCCGATTAACGCGCTCGTCTCGCTGCCGGCCCGGGAGAAGATAGGACGGCTCAAATATGCGCCGGAGGACAGGGCGGCGGAGGAATTCGACCGCGCGATGGCGGAGCTGGACGCGCAGATCGCCGCGCTGGCAAACGGGGAGGAGGACAGCTGATGGCCAAGGAATACCGCACCATCCGCGAGGTGGCCGGCCCGCTGATGATGATAAGCGGCGTGGAAAACGTCAAATTTAACGAGCTGGGCGAAATCGAGCTGCCCGACGGCGAAAAGCGGCGCTGCCGTGTGCTGGAGGTGGACGGGGACAAGGCACTTGTCCAGCTGTTCGAGAGCGCGGCGGGCATCAATCTGGCCAATTCCCGGGTGCGTTTTCTCGGACGGTCAATGGAGCTGCCCGTGTCGCCCGACATGCTGTCCCGCGTGTTTGACGGGCTGGGGCGGCCGATTGACGGAGGCCCTGAGCTGCTGCCTGACAAGCGGCTGGACGTCAACGGCACACCGATGAACCCGGCGGCGCGCAACTACCCGCAGGAGTTCATTCAGACGGGGGTGTCCGCCATCGACGGGCTCAATACCCTTGTGCGGGGACAGAAGCTGCCCATCTTCTCGGCGTCGGGCCTGCCCCATGCCAATCTGGCGGCACAGATCGCCCGGCAGGCGGCGGTGCGCGGGGACGATACCCCCTTTGCGGTGGTATTCGCCGCCATGGGCATCACCTTTGAGGAATCCAACTATTTCGTTGAGTCCTTCCGCGAAACGGGGGCCATCGACCGCACCGTGATGTTCGTCAATCTGGCCAACGACCCGGCTATCGAACGCATTGCGACGCCCAAAATGGCGCTGACGGCGGCGGAATATCTTGCCTTTGACCAGGGCATGCATGTGCTGGTGATCATGACCGATATCACCAACTACGCCGACGCGCTGCGCGAGGTGTCGGCGGCGCGCAAGGAGGTGCCCGGCCGCCGGGGATATCCGGGGTATATGTACACCGACCTGGCCACCCTGTACGAGCGGGCAGGGCGGCTCAAGGGCCAAAACGGCTCCATCACCCTCATCCCCATCCTCACCATGCCGGAGGACGACAAGACCCATCCCATTCCCGACCTGACGGGATATATCACCGAGGGGCAGATCATCCTGTCGCGCGAGCTGTACCGCAAGGGGGTCACGCCGCCCATCGACGTGCTGCCCTCCCTGTCCCGGCTCAAGGACAAGGGCATCGGCGCGGGGCGTACCCGGGAGGATCACGCGAGCACGATGAACCAGCTGTTCGCGGCGTACGCGCGGGGCAAGGACGCGAAGGAGCTGATGGTGATATTGGGCGAGGCGGCGCTGACCGACATCGACAAGCTGTACGCGGCCTTTGCCGATCGGTTTGAGCGGGAGTATGTGTCGCAGGGGTATGAAACCAACCGTTCGATTGAGGAAACGCTGGATCTCGGGTGGAAGCTGCTGCGCATTCTGCCGCGCAGCGAGCTGCGCCGCATCAGCGACGAGATGCTCGATCGGTATTACGACGCCTAACGGCGAAAGGAGGCGGGCGCCATGGCGGTGATGCATGTCAACCCCACGCGCATGGAGCTCACGCGGCTTAAAAAGCGGCTGACCACCGCGGTGCGGGGCCACAAGCTGCTCAAGGACAAGCGGGACGAGCTGATGCGGCAGTTTCTCGAGCTGGTCCGGGAAAACCGGCGGCTGCGCGAGCAGGTGGAGGACGAGGTGCGCGCGGTGCACCGGCAGTTTGTGCGCGCCGGTGCGGTCATGGACAAGGAGGCGCTCGACGCGGCGCTGCTGTCCTCCCGGCAGGAGCTGGAGCTGCAGGTGGGATCCCGCAATGTGATGAGTGTGGAGCTTCCGGAATTTACATCGCGGGCCCGGTCCGACAGCACGGCGGATCAGTATCCCTACGGGTTTGCGTTCACCTCGTTTGAGCTGGACGGGGCGGTGGAAGCGCTGGCGGGCGTGCTGCCGCGGATGCTGCAGCTGGCCGAGACGGAGAAGGCGGCCGGCCTGCTGGCGGCCGAGATCGAGAAAACGCGCCGGCGGGTCAACGCGCTCGAGCATGTGATGATTCCGCAGCTGGAGGAGACGATACGGTTCATTGCGATGAAGCTGGAGGAAAATGAACGGTCCAGCCGCACCCGGCTGATGAAAGTCAAGGATATGATGCTGGAAAAGGCGCACCATTATGCGCAATAGGAAAGGGTCTGCCCCATTGCAACCGTGCGGCAGACCCTTTTCCTGCCGGTAATTTTGTGCGCATAAAAGGAAAAGATAAACCAGAGACTGTGGGAGGTGAAAATATGCTCATCAATTTTAACGAGATAAAGGAAATCTGTGTGCCCGGCATGAACGGGGGAACCGGGGAAATGTCTGTGAAACTGTATAAAGCCAGAGAGGGAAAAATCATCCCCTGTGCACTGCATGCCGGCGGTTCCATCGGCCGGCACGGCCATCCGACGAGCGACGACATCAGCTATATCCTGTCCGGTACGGGGAAAGCGATCTGCGACGGCGAAGAAGAAGCGCTTTCCCCCCCATACCTGCCACATCTGCCGGAAAGGCTCGGAACACAGCATTGTCAATACGGGCGATGACGACCTGATTATGCTGACCATCGTGGTGGAACGATAAATACCAGCGGGCGGCCCCGGAAATGGGGCCGCCCCCTCCAGCTTGTCGAAAAAGTCCATTCGCAAA
>CABSLQ010000060.1 GCA_902478605.1 uncultured Oscillospiraceae bacterium | reverse complement strand
CTCATAGCTAAAGCTTTTTGGTACCACCAGCACTGCTGGTGGTTTTTCCCTACAATAAAAGGCGGACCATACAATATGGTCCGCCTTTTAATTTGGAGGAGGTTTGCATCATGCAAACCTCTCCGTTCTGTTATTTCCGCACTCTACCCGGAAACCGCATCGGAAACCACCGTGGATGTCTCCGTCACCGACACGGAGGAAGAAGCATCCGGGAGGCCGGCGCTGCCGTCCACCCCGTCCGGATACAAAAATTGATTGTTATAATAATTGGAAACCCGTTCCAGCTCGTCAGAAAAGGCTTCCTCCCCCATGCTTTCCATCAGCGTTTCCCGATCCGAAAACAGGTTGGTGCCCAGTCCCAGCAGGTCCCCCTCGATGGTCACGCCGAGACTTGCCAGCGTGGTGGGAAACATGTCCATCACGCTGAACTGACGGTTCTTCGCCTGAACGGGCTCGACGGCCGCATGGATGACGCCGTTGAAGATGGTGCGGTTGTATTCGCCGATATCCGTGAAAAATTTGGAATCCATACTCAAATGATCGCCGGTAAAGATGATGGTGGTATTCTCATAAAAATCCTGCTGCTGCAGCCACTCAATGAAATCGGATACCAGCCGGTCGGAGCAGGAAATCACGTTGGCATACTGTCTGTCGTCCGTATGCTCGCACAGCGGGCAGGGGTACCCGCTGGGGAAATGGGTGTCCACCGTCAGCATGGTAAAATTAAAGGGCTCGCCCTGCGCGGCGAGCGCCGTCACCTGCTCCTTCGCGTACTCAAACAGCTTGCGATCCTCGTACCCCCACCAGACCTTGTAGTCCTGGGCAATCTTTCCCGTCTCCCGGGCCGTGTACAAATCGAAGATTTCATAGTTGCCATGCTGGGTAAAATACTGTTTCCGGCCGCCGAAATTGGCGTCCGACCCAATGAGCAGCATCTGATTATACCCCTGCTCCTCCAGGATATCGCCCAGGCTGGTCACGCCGGGCAGAAAAAGCGCGCTCGCCTTGCCGTAATCGTTATCCCCGACCGGCACCTTGAGCGGAATCCCCGCCGTCTGTGCCACCATGGAGGCGACTGTCCAGCTGGTGCCGGGCAGCTGCTGCGCGCCGCCGAGGCCAGCCGTATCCGAAAAATTAACGTTTTCCTGGGCGATCCGGGCCAGATTGGGCAGCAGATTGGTTTCCTGCGCACCGCCGAGTTCTTCGGACAGATAGGTGGTCTCCATCGACTCCAGATAGATGTACACGAGATTACGCTTACGCTCCGGGAATTCCAGCTTCACCGTGGTGGGGTCCACATATTCCGTCTCGAACAGGTTGGAACGGGTCAGCTGACTCTGAATAAATTCGGGCAGATACAGCGTATAGGAGCCATAGCAGATCCCGCCCACCAACGCCGCGACCGAAAGCAGCGCCATGTGCCGTCTGTAAAAGGTAAAGGGAAATACCGTCAGCGTCCGGGGTTTGCGGAACAGCCAGATGGTGACGGTTTTTTCCGTCTTGGTCCAGCGGACGCCCAGCAGCGTAAGCAGCAGGGCAACCGCCAACGAGACGGGTACGCATTTGATGATAAAATCCGGGACCAGGGACATATTTGCTCCATCCATCGGCACCTTCAACGTGAAGATAAGCTGATCGAGCGGGACAAAGCCAAAATTGATCTGGCACCAGAAAGAGGCGGCAAACAACAGGGCGCCCAGGAAAAAGAATACATAGCAAACGACAAAGCGCACGCGGGTACGCGCGGGTGTCGTGACCGCTGTTTTTTTCATGCCGTCCCCCTCCTTTCGTTTGATCGCTTTTGATCTGTTTGAGAGTATAGCATACCCGAACGGGACCATTTTGTGTCCTATTTGGGGTATATTTGCGGCGGCTATTGGCCGTCCCACAGGAAGCGGGACAAATCCACATGCCCCTGCGCATCGAACTGCACGCCGTCCTCCTCGAGAAGCAGGCGCTGCATGTCCTCCCCGCCGAAGGCAAAGGCCGGCGAAGTGCGGCCCTCCCGGTTCACCACCCGATAGCAGGGGATCCCCTCCGGGTCGGGATTGACATGCAGGGCATACCCCACCACACGGGCCCAGCGCGGGTTGCCCGCGAGCAGGGCCACCTGCCCGTAGGTCGCGACCCGGCCGCGCGGAATACGCCGCACCACGGCATAAATACGGTCAAAGGCGTTTGGTTCAGCTTTCATCCGTTTTCCCCTCGCTTTCCTTCCCGCCGGAGGATGTGGTTGCCGACGCAGAGGGGGCCGCGGTGTCGGTGGTAACCGGTGCGGTGGTCGTCGTGGTGGTCGTGGTCGTGGTCGTGGTCGTCGTAGTCGTGGTCGTGGTCGTCGTGGTGGTCGTCACCACATTGAGGTCATAAGTGGGCAGCGACCGGAAATAGGCCAGTATGCCGTCCACCGTGGCCTGCACAATCTTATCCTGATAGGTGGAGTCCTTGAGCAGATCCATGTTGTGCGGATTGGTCATAAAGCCGTACTCGATGAGGATGGAGGGGCAGTCGTGTACCCGGCACATGAAAAAGGGACTCCAGGCGCACGGCTCCGACCGGTTGCCCGTATTGTTGGCTTTTTCCACCTCGCGCATCGCGTCGGTGACCGCCCGGTTCACCGCATAGGAATATTCGTTGAAATAATGGATGGAACAGCCGCTCGCGCTCTGCCCGTCCACGCCGTTCATATGCACGCTGACGAGCAGATCGGTGCCGTTGTTGCGCGCATGGTCGGTGCGGGTGCTCATATCGGGATTGTCGGGGAGCACGTCGGCCGTGCGGGTCATGTCCACCGTTGCGCCAAGCGACTGCAGCTTATCACGCAGCAGCAGGCCATACGTGAGGGTCAGCGTCTTTTCATACAGGCCGGGCACCGTGCCATAGGTGCCGGATGAACGGCCGCCGTGCCCCGGATCCACCACGATGCGTATCCCCTTGAGCGGCTGGTTGGCCGGGTTGTTGGCAATACCGCTCGGGTGCTTGAAGGAGAACTGAAGGGTGCCGTCGTTGTCCCACACCACCGAATAGCCGTAGAACTGCCCCGTTTCACGCAGCGTGAGGCGCAGCACCGTCGTATTGCCGCTGCCCTTCAGCCATTCCGCCTTGCTGAACAGCGGGCTGGTCGACATATCGGGCGCCGAAGAGGGCACCGCCGTCGTATACGAGAAGGTGATATCCACATACTGGGTCGTCTGCCCGTACTTGTTGATGGAATAATTCGGCGTACCCGTCACGCTCTGATATTTCTGGGGCAGCAGCTCCACGTTGTACGGCACCCGCCAGGTGGAATCCAGCTTCAAGATGGTGTGTGTGCTGGCCAGCTCCATCTTCTGGTCCTTGATGGTATTCTCGGTGATCTTGCCGTTCTCAATGTAACTGGCCGCGTCCTTGACGTATACGCGCCGGCCGCAGCCGAGCAGATAATATTGGGTCGAACCGAGGGCCACCGTTTTCTTGACGACGTCGGTGGTCCCTTTGGGCAGATAAGCATTGTCCGGCCGGGAATAATCGTCCACCGTTTCCCCGTCGAAGGTCTCGACATAGTCCTTGTTGATGATGATGATATCCCCCGCGTCGAGCAGCGTACCGCCCGTATTGGGGTTGATCGGCTCCAAATCCGCTATGACGCCGGGCAGCACCGTCTCGGGCGCATCGGGCTTGGGCAGTGCCTTGACCGTGATGCTTCCCGACTTATGCGTTTCGGTCAGCCCGTTATAGCTGCCCGTAAAGGTGGCCGCGCCCAGCGCCTGCGCCTGCCCGGACTGGCCGGCGGGCAGGGTGACCGTCGCCACATAGTTCTCGAAATCGGACAGTTCCGGATCGCCCGCTCCCTCTTCTTCCTTAAGCGGGGCGGATTCCATGGTATAGGTCTTGCCATTAAAGGCGACCTTGACCGTCGCGCCCTTGCGCGCGATGGCGCTGAAGCCCACCGTGCTGCCGCCGTCGAGCGTCATCGCCTCGTCCGACGCGGGAGACACGCTCTTGATGACGGTGACTTTATAGGTGATGGTAAAGGTGACCGTTTTGCCGTTGCTGACAAAAGTGAATTTGTTGGCTCCGGGCTGCAGCGTCACGTCCACGGCAAAGCCGCCCTTGTCCGAGAGGGTCAGCTGCTCGCCGTTCATTGTGACGGGGAAATTGGGATCGGTGCTGCCCATGAAGGTAAACTTGGATTCGTCGGTGGTCACCGTGTTGCTCGTGGGCGCACTGAAGGTCAGCGATTTGAAGGTGTATTCCGTGTCGATACCGCCGGTGAGCGCACGGCGCAGCACCGTGGCGAAATCGCCCGTGTTCTTCTGCAGCGCCGCGAGAGAGGTGAAGGCGCTGCCGCCCCAGCCCGCCGTCTTCTGGCAGGCGAGATACTGGCGGGCCATCTGGTCGCCGCCGAACCCGCTTTCGCCGGCGGCCGCCTTATCCGACGCCTGCAGCACATAAAAAGGCAGGTTGGCCCCCGTGCACACGCCCGCCCACCAATCGAGCACCGTGTTGAAGCTCGCGTTGGCCTGGTTCGTGGAACGGTCGCCCTGCAGCATGATAAAATCGACCAGCCCGTTCTGTATCCAAGAAAGGCTGTCGGCGTGGCCGTCGGTGTATTCCTCGTACACACCCGCCGTGTCCGACCCGCGCGCATCCACCGATTTATGCGCCCAGACGGGCGAGGTGAGAAGCCCGATGTACCCGTTGCGGTTCGCGGCGCGCAGTGTTGCCGCCACATCGGCGACGGCCGTCTGGACGCTGTCCGCCATAAACTGCTCCATCGTGCGCCCCGCGCCCGAGGCAGCAAACGCCTCGGCGTCTCCCTGCGCCTTGGTAGGATAGCTGTATCCCGTAATGAGCCAGCCGTCAAAGGCGTACCGGGCCGCCGCCCCTTCGGCGAGGGCATGCATACGCGCCGCGTCCGCCGGCACGGTGGGATCCCATTCCTTGTCCTCCCGCACCCGCAGGTCCAGCACGCCGTAAAGATACATATCCTGCGCCCGGCCGGCCTCCAGGATATACGCGATCGGATCAAAGGCCGCCCCGCTTTTATCCTGGAGGGTATAGGTCTCCACCCCATCCACCGCGAAGGGCAGCTTGCCGTCATAGGCGAGCGGCACCAGCAGGGTATTGAACCCCCACTCCTTTGCGAAGGCCAGGGCCGCATCGATCTGCTCCTTGACCGTTTCGGCGGAATCGCCTGCCTTTGTCAGATACTCCACCCCGGCGGTTAGCTGGACACCGGACAGCGTGTCCGGCCGGCGGAAGATCACCGGTTCCTCCTCCGGCGCAGAGGCGTCGGGCTCGCTGTAAGCAGGGGGCAGCGTACTGCTGTCCACCGTGGAAGTAACGGGCGGCCGGCTCCGGAACAGGTTCACCACCGCATCCAGCGCGCCGTTATGAACCAACAGGATACCCACTACCGCCAATACGGCGACACCCGCCGCAATGGAGGAAATGAGGATCGCCTTCTTGGGGATCGGTCGTTTTTTGGCGTGCTGGGGCATAACGTTTTTCATCCTTTCCTATCCTTTTACACGTCCCGCGCCGCTTACCCGCGCAGCAGCGGCAGCAGATTCTGTACTTCCCGTTTGGCAACCTCCAGACCCTCGCCCTGCAGCTCGCCGCAGGCAACCGGATCAAAATAGGTATAGCTGTAAAACACCATGCCGCCCACCTGCGGCTGGGTGCGCAGGTATTCCACCTGCCGCTTCATGATGTCGTCGTTTTCTATCCATTCCCGGCGGCCGCTGTCGCCGGCCCAGGTATCGTCGTCGATGCCCGTCTTATACAGGCCCATGCCTATGTACAGCTGCACGCCGGCGGCCCGCTTATAGCCTAGCCACCGTTCGGTCACCTTATCGAAGGCGGAGGAGCGATGCTCAAACCCGAAATAGACCTGCGGACAGAGATAGTCGACATAGCCCGCCGTCCCCAGCCATTTGACGGTATCGGCATACAGTTTGTCCCGCGTATGCTCGGCGCCCGCCTGCGGGCTGACGCCAAAGACGGCGCCCGGCTTCTGGTGGGTGATGGCATACGCCTGGATAATGAGCGCATCCACCGCCGCCCGCCGCCAGTCGCCCAGCGACAGACTGCCCGAGGGGTTGAAATCGGATTCAAAGCTCTCGGGCTGATCGTGATCAATGCCCACCTTGGGATCGTCGTTTTCCGGATAGAAGTAATCGTCAAAGTGGATCCCGTCCACCGCGTAGCGGTCGAGGATCTCCCGGATTCCGTCCAGTATGGTTTTCTGCGCCGCCGTGGAGGTGGGGATATAATACCAGGTCTGCTGTTCATATTTTGTGTTGCGGTATTTGCAGAAGCGATCCCCCTTATCGCCCACGGCATAGCTTTCGTCCGTGCCGATGCGGTAGGGATTGATCCAGGCGTGCAGCTGCATGCCGCGTTTATGCGCTCCCTCCACCGCATAGGCAAGCGGATCAAAGCCGCTTTCTATCAGGGAAGCCACCGAAGCGGCGGGCTTGAAGATGGACGAGGCATAATACGCATCGCTGTTCGCCCGCACATGGAAAAACAGCGCGTTGATCCCGTAGGACGCACAGCTGTCGAGCAGATCGTCAAGCACGGTTTTTGCCTCATCGGCCGTTTTCTTTCCCAACAGCTTGTTCAGCTCGATGTAGGATACCCAGACCCCGCGCAGCTCGCCTTCCAGCGCCGGACGCGGCGGCGTGGTTACCCGGGTCGTTGCGGCGGACGACGCGGTGGTGGTTCCCGTCGCGGCGGTAGCGCGGGTGGTAGTCGCAGAACCCTGCGGCGTGGCGGAATGGGTGCCGGTGGTCGCGCTTTCCTCCGGCACAGACGTGGTGTCCGTGGCGTTTGTAGCCTCCGTGACAGTGGCGGCCGATGTGGACGGCCACGTGGATGCCGCCGCGGCCGAAGACGCCGCCGAGGCGGCTGAGCCCGCCGGCAGGGACACCGCCGGTCCGTCCGTCCGGGAACAGCCGGCCGGAGCAACCAGCAGGGCGGCCGCCGTCAGCCAGCCGAAAAGGCATTGCCGCCATCCGCGTTTATGTTGCCGCATTCTCATAAGCACCTCACCACCCGTCGAAGCAGGGCGAAAAACGTCTATAATTCTTTATTGTATCGTGCGCTTCGCCTTCGGTCAACCGGTTGGGGCGAAAAAATTCGCTTTTCTAATCTTTACCAGGATGGTATACTGGGGAAGAAGGTCACGGTTGTCCTCTTTTGAGGCACACAATGCATCTATATGTCAAAAGGAGCCGTTCCATGCCGCTTGGATACAAAATTCTGGCAGGGTATCTGCTAATCATCAGTTTGATCGCCGTGATTCTCACGGCCGCGGACAAAGCGCGCGCCCGCAAAGGCAAATGGCGGGTGCCCGAAGCCACGCTGTTTGCCTTTGCGGCGCTGGGCGGGAGCGCGGCGATGTATATCGCCATGCGCTGCCTGCACCACAAAACGCGCAAACGCCGCTTTATGTGGGGCATTCCTTTAATCTTCGCGGCACAGGTCGCACTGATCCTCTGGCTGTTCGCGGCCGACATTGTGTAAAAAGGGCTCCCTGCCGGCGGCAGGGAGCCCTTGCACTGCGCGAAGGCCGATGCCGTCCCCTGCCGCAAAAACAGCCGGCAGGGAAATCTTACATTTTTGTTATCTTTCTTGACAACGGCACCGATCCGTGGTACAGTGTTCACAACTGTATGATGTGTATTCATACACTTCAGACAAGGGGCGTGAAACGATGTTTGTGGATGCGATGTCTCGGCAGCCGGTGTACAGCCAGATTATCGATCAAATTGAACAGATGGTGCTTTCCGGCCTGATGCGGCCGGGGGAACAGGTCCCGTCGGTGCGCAGCCTGTCGCTGGAGCTGTCTTTGAACCCCAACACCATCCAGAAGGCCTATGCCGAGCTGGACAGCCGCGGGATTTTATACGCCATCCCCGGGCGCGGCTGCTTCATTTCGGAAAATGCGCCCGTTCTGATCGCCAACTCCCGCCGCAAACGCCTCGGCGAAGTGGAGACGCTCGCGCACGAGCTGCAGCAGGCGGGCGTTCCGCTGGACGAGGTACTGGACTGCGTGCGGCGCGCCTATGAACAGGCGCTTTAACGCGAAAGGGGGAATCCGTCACGATTACCGCAGAAAAGCTCACCAAACGGTTTGACGATTTCACGGCGCTCGACGCCATCTCCTGCACCATCCCGCGCGGATGCATTTACGGGCTGGTCGGTTCCAACGGCGCAGGCAAATCCACCTTTCTGCGTCTGCTCACCGGCATTTACCGGCCCGACGGGGGAACCATCACGCTGGAAGGCCAGCCGGTTTATGAAAATCCCGGTATGAAAAGCCGGCTGGCCTTTGTTCCGGACGACTGGTATTTCCTTCCCGGGGCCTCCATGCGCCGTATGGCCGCCCTGTACCGTGCGGCCTATCCCACCTTTGATATGGCGCGGTACCGCGAGCTGACAGCAGCCTTTCAGCTCGACGAAAACAAGTCGCTGCAGAACTTTTCCAAGGGTATGCGCCGGCAGGCGGCTACCATACTCGCCCTCTCCTGCCGGCCGGACTATCTGCTGCTGGACGAGACCTTTGACGGCCTCGACCCGGTCATGCGGCATCTGGTCAAGCGGCTCATCTGCGAAGACGTGGTGGAGCGGCAGGCAACCGCCATCCTCACCTCCCATTCGCTTCGCGAGCTGGAGGACACCTGCGACCAGCTGGCCCTGATGCACAAGGGCGGCGTGGTGTTCGAAAGCGATATCCAAAACCTGAAAACCTCCCTGTTCAAGATACAAATCGCCTTTCTCGAGCCGTACGACCGCGAGCGGTTTGCGGCGCTCGATCTGCTGCATTTCTCCAAGCGCGGCTCGGTCGCCAATCTCATTGTGCGCGGCGATCGGGAACGCACAGTGGCTCTGCTGCGCGCCATGCAGCCGGCGGTGCTCGACGTACTGCCCCTGACCCTTGAAGAAGTTTTCACCTTTGAAATGGAGGCGCTCGGCTACCATTTTGACAGCGTGCTCGCCGAAACGTACGCCGCGGCTGCGCAAACAAACGAGGGGGGTCACGCATGAAAAAGCGCTTCTTTGACATCGGCCTGTATACCGACGCACTCAGGCAGCTGCGGCTTCTCGGGTTGTCCGGGCTGCTCCTTCTCTCCTTCGAGGCGGTGCTCATCCCCATCGGGCAGGTTCTCTCGCTGCGCCGCATAGAAGCCGCCGGAAATGCCGCATTCCAAGCCATGGAACCGCAAAATATGCATCCGCTGCTCGCGGTGTGCTTCCTGCTGCTTGCGCCGCTGATGACGCTCTACCTGTTCCAGTTTCTCAACAAGCGTCCCGCCTGCGATTTCTACCACGCCATTCCCAACACCCGCGTCTCGCTTTTTCTGAGCTTTTTTGCCGCGGTCATGACCTGGATCGCGGCGGCGGCCGTCGTATCCACCGGGCTGTCGCTGATTGCCTATTCCCTCCTGCGGACCTATTTTTCCTTCAGCCTCACCGGCATGCTCGTCATGCTTTTCAACTGCCTGGCGGCTTCCCTGCTTGTGGCGGGGGTATTTGCCGTCGGCATGTGCCTGACCGGCACCCTGTTCACCAATGTGACCGTGTCGCTTCTTCTGCTGTTCACGCCGCGCCTGCTCATCACGGTGTTTCGTTCGACTCTCGCCGATCTGCTGCCCATTGTGTCGGAGCTGCATTTCGCCCCGCCGCTGGACGATCCCTATAACGTGGTGACCAATTTCTTCTTCGGACTGTTCAACGGACGGTTTTCCCAGTCCTTCACCTTTGCGCCCGGCGGCGTCTACACCCTGTGCGCCGGTCTGTTGTATACCGGCCTCGCCTGCTGGCTCTTTTATAAGCGGCGCAGCGAAACGGCGGGTAAGGCCGCGCCCAACCGCGCCGTACAGACGGTGTATCGCCTGCTGATCGCCATGATCATTTGTCTGGTCCCCTGCGTCATGATCTCCGGCAGCCTGCTGGGCAGGCAGACGCTGAGCGGTGACGATCCCTTTCTCTGTCTGGTCTTCTATCTGGCGGCGCTCTTTGTGTACTTTCTTTACGAACTGTTCACCACCCGCAAATGGCGCAATCTTCTGCGCTCCATTCCTGCGCTGGGTATTCTGCTGCTGATGAACGGGCTGTTTATCGGGGGCGTGGCTCTGGGATATTATTCCACGCTGGAAATCCGGCCGGAGGCGGAAGACATCAAGGCGGTGCGTCTGGTCGAAAACAACACCAACGAGTATTTCAGCATCCGGACCGCTGCCATCCGGCATGACGATCCCGCCCTGTGTGCTTTGATGGCCGAACGGCTCCAGTACACGCTCGATACCGTCCGCCGCTCGCCGGACACTTTTTACACGTTGCAGCGTGACGGCTCCGCTATCAGCAAACAGGTGGTGATCTATCTGCACGGGCGCACCATTTACCGCAACGTGCTGCTGACACCGCAGAATGTACAGGAGCTGGCCGGTATCCTCGGGGAAAACGCCACCTATCAGGAGGCCTATCTCCACCTTCCCGAAAGCCCGTCGGTTGCGGTGGACGGCCTTCCTCCCGCCCAGGCTGAAGCCCTGTATGACACGCTGCGTGAGGAAGTCGCGGCACTGCCGTTTGCCGACTGGTACGGCTATCTGCAGCAAACGCATCAGGTTTATTTTACGGAATATGCATCGCCATACGCCTATGACGGGGGCAATACGCCGCTGGCGCTGACCACCATCCGCTTTTCCGGCAGCATCGGCGCCGAATGGTATTCCACTTCCATCCCGATCGACTCCCTTCTTCCCCGCACCAGCAACCAGTATATGGCGTTTGTCAACGAAAACACCAACGCGGCCATGGATATGCTGGCCATATTGCGGGACGGGAACTGGGAGCCCTACGACTGGCTGTTCCTCCGTCTGATGCAGCCGGAA
Organism: uncultured Oscillospiraceae bacterium; assembly: GCA_902478605.1. Taxonomy (GTDB): domain Bacteria; phylum Bacillota; class Clostridia; order Oscillospirales; family Acutalibacteraceae; genus UMGS856. The sequence continues at coordinate 5,824 of CABSLQ010000060.1, read as the reverse complement.
GGCGGTACGGTGGAACGGTATTATGGGGGCGACATGCTGGAGCTGCTGCGCGAACCGATTGCAGAATTGGCGGACCGGCTTACCGCATCGAATGCGCTGCCCGTTATCCAAAAGCCGGTTCTGTGCCTGACGCTGGAGTGCGGCGGAAACGGCGCGTATACGCTGTATCTGTCTGCCGAAGGTCTCGAGCTGCCCGAAGCGCTTGTACAATACGGCAGCGGCTGAAGACAGGCTTTGTCCAATCCGGCTCCTCTTAAGGCAAGGCGTCCCTGCTCGCCTTACCTTCCAAAATTACAGCGGGTTTTCTCTTTTGGTCTTATGTAAAACGGCGCTTGCCTCTGCGGCAGGCGCCGTTTTGTATGCAATTCATATTTGTGCCGCCCTTTCACATACTAATCGATGGAGTGAAAAATCAGCCGGCCGCCTGGGCGGCGCTTTCAGGAAAGGAACGGGTCTCCCTATGGAGCTTCTGCACGGTCTGCTGGCATCGCTTGTCGATATTGCCATCCTGCTGTTTGAATTCATCGGGGTGGCGGTCATTATCGGGTCCGGGCTGCGGGGCATTTACGGCTATGTCCGGCGGCATCCGCTCACCCGCCTCAATTTGGCCAAGGGGATGGCCATGGGCCTCGAATTCAAGCTGGGCAGCGAAATTCTGCGCACAGTGGTGGTGCGCGAATTTAAGGAGATCTTCACCGTGGCGGCCATCATCCTGCTGCGCGCCGCCCTGACCTTTCTCATCCATTGGGAGATAAAAAACGAGGAGGCGCATACCCGGGAGCTTGACGAGGACTGGCAAAAGCAAGAAGGCGGCGCCAAAAAATGAAAGCTTTCCGGCAAGTTCTTTCTTCCTCTTGCGTACCGTGCGCCGATACGGTATACTGAGAAAAAAAGGACGGGAAGGAATGGCACCATGACCTCACAACAGAAAACCGCGTTTATCGAAACCATGCTGGCCGCCGACGTGCTGCGCTTCGGCGATTTCATTACCAAAAGCGGACGGCAAACCCCCTATTTCATCAACACGGGCAACTATAAAACGGGCGGCCAGATCGCCGCGCTCGGCCGTTTTTACGCGGCGCAGGTGCACGAAACGTGCGGCGGGGATTTCACCGCCCTCTTCGGCCCCGCTTATAAGGGGATCCCCCTCGTAACCGCCACCGCCGCCGCCCTCGCCACCGACTTCGGCGTCGATCGCCCCTTTTTTTTCAACCGGAAAGAGGTCAAGGATCACGGGGAAGGCGGTACCCTTGTCGGGTATCAGCCGGCGGACGGCGATCGCCTGCTGATCATCGAGGACGTTATCACAGCCGGCACCGCCACACGGGAAACCATGCCGCTGCTGCGCGCGTGCGGCCAGGTATCGGTCAGCGACATGTTCATCTCGGTTGATCGCTGCGAAACGGGCCGGACGCCCGGAAAAACCGCCGTCATGGAGGTGCGCGAGGAATTCGGCATCGCCGTCCACGCCCTGGTCACGGTGCGGGATATCTACGACTATCTGCGCGAATCGGGCAAGTTTGCCGATATGCTTCCCCGCATGGAAGCGTACATGGACACCTACTGTATTTTTGAATAAGAATATACGAACAAGGAGCGCCCCCATATCCGCGGATATGGGGGCGCCGGCTTCCTTATCCGCCAAGGAGGGGACACAGGCGTGTCCCCTCCTTGGTTCGCTTATATGGAGTGTTTCCCGGCCAATGCCACATGAACCATGCAAACACAGGCCACGGCCCGTGCACGCTTATGGAGGCCTCCCGCTGCCTTTTGTTCGGCCCAACACCATAACCTTTCTCTTTTCTGCGGAATAGACTGTACTGTGAAAAGAAAGGCGGTGTTAGTTTGTCCGATTTTATGTCGGCCGCGCTGCAGGCGCTCCTGCTCGTGACGGCGCTGTCCACCGATATCTTTGTCGCCTGCTTCGCTTACGGCACCAGAAACATCCGCATTCCGTTCTCGTCCCTGTCCGTTCTCGCCGGCGTATGCACGGGGCTGCTGGCCCTGTCCCTGCTGGCGGGTACCCTGCTGCGTCCCGTTCTCCCGCCTGCCCTGACGGCGGGCATCCGCTTTTCCATACTGGCCCTGCTCGGTCTCCTCCGGCTGTGCGACAGTGCGATTAAAGCCTTTATCCGCCGGCACCAGGCGCTGCGCCGCGAATGGCGCTTCTCCCTGTCCGGTCTGCGCTTTATCCTGCACATTTACGCCGATCCGGAGCAGGCAGATACCGACCGCTCCCGCAGCCTCTCTCCTACGGAAGCGGCCCCCCTCGCCGTGGCCATGTCGCTCGACGGGCTGGCGGTCGGCGTCGGCGCCGGCATGGGCGAAGCTCCCGTGGCGCTGATCGTCCTCTTTTCTCTCGTCGGCAGCGCCCTGGCCGTGAAGGCGGGATGCGCACTCGGCAACCGCATCGCGGCCCGGTTCCATACCGAATTGTCCTGGGTCAGCGGTGCGCTGCTCCTGCTGCTGGCCTTCATGAAGCTCTGAATTCAGGGACGCTCCAACCTGTCCGGCGGCTTTCTTTCGATACGCAGGCACGCGCCGGGCGTGGATGCCGCCGGGCGCGCCGGGTGAAGCAGCCGATCAAACAGGCCCTGCCGGACGACATTGGCCGCGCGGAAATACAGGGTCACCACCCCCTGCAGGCCCGCCTCCTCAATGGAGGAAAACCCAAACGCCGCCGTCTCATCCAAATCCAGGGCGCGGCTCAGCCGTTCGTAAATCGCACGTCCCTCACGCCGGCCTTTGGCGAACAAAGCGGCGAGCTCCTTCACTTCCACCCCTTCTGCCAGCTGTGCGCGCCAGCGGGGAGCATGGCCGCGGCCGTTGAGCCATCCAGACAGACAGGTTCTGCCGAAGGGGCGGCGGGATGTGATATACGTATCCCGCACAAGCCCCTCGGCATACAGACAGAGCATCAGTCCCGTACCCGAACCCATCAGGCCCACCACCTGGGTGCGCAGCTTTCCCGACAGGCAGCGTCCCAGCCCGTTGAGTGCCGCCGTATCCAATCGCTCGGCGCAGTCATCAAACACCGCCCATCCCTTGTCCGTGCGCACAAAGGCGACGGTTCGCTCGGCGGCCTCCTTGGTGCAGGATATAAACCCCTGCGCATCCAGATAAGCGGTAATACTGTATATCAGGCGAGCGCGCGCTTCCTCGGATGCCGGCACGCCGGGAAGCTGCAGCGAAGCGTAATCCCGCAAAACGATCTCTCCTTTGTTCCGACTGCTTTTATCATACCCCAATGCCCCGTGCAATGCAACACGCGCTTTGGAACAAATTCCGTATCTTTTGCGGAAAATATGCCGGATCGCCTTGACAGAGAAGCTGCATCGCACTACAATATGTAGTGCCTTGCTTTTTTATCATGTCAAGATATTCCATATTTCGTACAGGAATCAATTTGGAAAGGATGTATCATCATGAAAATCTCCCCCAACGCCCGCACCGTGCTCGAGCGCCGCTATCTCGTGCGCAACGACAAAGGAGAGGTCGTCGAAACGGTCGAGGAACTGTTTCACCGCGTGGCCCATGCCATTGCCGCCCCCGACGCCCTGTACGATAAAAAGGCCGATGTTCAGGCGCTGGAAGAGACGTTTTACGCGTGTATGACGGCACTGGATTTTCTGCCCAATTCCCCCACGCTGATGAACGCGGGGCGGCCGCTTGGCCAGTTGTCCGCCTGCTTTGTGCTGCCCGTGGAGGACAGCATGGACGCCATCTTTGAGGCTATCAAGCAGGCGGCCCTTATCCACAAATCGGGCGGCGGGACCGGCTTTTCCTTCTCCCGCCTGCGCCCGAGCGGCAGCACGGTCAACTCCACCGGCGGCGTGGCAAGCGGACCCATCAGCTTTATGCGGGTGTTCAACATGGCCACAGAGGCGGTCAAGCAGGGCGGCACCCGCCGCGGCGCCAACATGGGCATTCTGCGTATCGATCATCCGGATATTCTCGATTTCATCAACTGCAAGGCGGACAACGCCGACATCACCAACTTTAACATCTCGGTGGGCATCACCGAGGCGTTCATGCACGCGGTGGAAGAGGGCCGTCCCTATGATCTGGTGGATCCGGCCACCAAAACGGTCGTCGGCCAGCTGGACGCGCGCGAGGTGTTCGACAAAATCGTGTACGCCGCCTGGCGCAACGGCGAGCCCGGCATTATTTTCCTGGATCGGCTCAACCGGGACAACGTGGTCCCCTCACAGGGGGAGATCGAATCCACCAACCCCTGCGGGGAACAGCCGCTGCTCCCCTATGAAAGCTGCAACCTCGGTTCCATCAATCTGGTCAATATGGTGCGCCGGGACGGGAATACCTATACCGTCGACTGGGACAAGCTGGCGGATACGGTGCGCCTGGCCGTGCATTTCCTCGACAACGTCATTGACGCCAACAAATACCCCCTTGATATCATTGACTTCACCACCCGCCAGACGCGCAAGATCGGGCTGGGCGTGATGGGCTGGGCGGACATGCTGCTCTACCTCGGCATTCCGTATAACACGGATGAAGCGGTGGCGCTGGCCGGCCGGCTGATGGAGTTCATCACCAACACCGGCCGCGGCGCCAGCGCGGAACTCGCCAAAACCCGCGGCGCCTTCCCCCTGTTTGAAGAGAGCATTTACAAGGACGGCGAACCACTGCGCAACGCGACGGTCACCACCATCGCCCCCACCGGCACGCTGTCCATCATTGCAGGCGTTTCTTCCGGCGTGGAACCCGTTTTCTCTTACGCCTATATCCGCACCGTCATGGACGGCACCAACATGGTGGAGGTCAGCCCCGTGCTCCGCGAAACGCTTGAGGCGCGCGGCCTGTATTCCGACGAGCTGCTGCAGCGCATCGCCCAGGAGGGCACCCTCGCCCATATAGAAGAGCTGCCCGAGGATATCCGCCGCGTTTTCGTATCGGCACACGATATCTCACCCCTGTATCACATCCGCATGCAGGCGGCTTTCCAGGAGCATACGGACAACGCCGTATCCAAAACGGTCAACTTCCCCCACGAGGCAACCAAGGAAGAGGTCGCCGAGGTATACACACTGGCCTACAAGCTGGGGTGCAAAGGGGTCACCATCTACCGCGATGGCAGCCGGGATACCCAGGTGCTCAATCTGGCCAAGAAGGAAGAGCCCGCCGCCGAGCCGGTTCCCGTTTCCCTGCCCGGTCCCATTGTGCCCCGGCCGCGCCCCGACGTCACGAAGGGCCTGACCGAAAAGGTGGGCATCGGGTGCGGCAATCTGTATATCACGGTCAACTACGACGAAAACGGCATCTGCGAGGTGTTCACCAACACAGGCAAGGCAGGCGGCTGCCCCTCCCAGTCGGAGGCCACGGCCCGTCTGGTTTCTATTGCGCTGCGCTCCGGCCTTGACGTAAAAACCATCACCGGTCAGCTGCGCGGCATCCGCTGCCCCTCCACCATCCGGCAGCCCGGCCTGAAATGCACCTCCTGCCCCGATGCCATCGCGCGGGTTATCGAGAAGGTGGTCGCCTCCAAGGAGTTCCAGTCCGGTCTCAAAAAGCCGGAGGCCTTCGCCGCTCCCGCGCCGACCAAAAAGCCGGAGCCCGTGCCCGCCGTGGCGGCACAAATTCGCCATTGCCCTGAATGCGGCGCCGCGGTGGAACACGAAGGCGGCTGCGTCATGTGCCGCAACTGCGGCTATTCCAAGTGCGGCTAAGTTTTCCGCCAAAAACCGCCGGCATGGCAGCCACACAGACATTCCGGCCGGGGACGGGGAAACACCCATGTGTTCCCCCTGGGTTCAGTCTGTCGAAAAAGTCCATTCGCAAAAAATAATACACAAAAAGTTTTCGC